>CALCHR010000091.1 GCA_937901185.1 uncultured Bacteroidales bacterium | reverse complement strand
TGTCCATATTTCAGTACCTGGCAAAAGTCTGGTGATAACGTTCGAGACGTGCTTGTTGGCTGGCAAAATCTTGACACAGTGTCCGTAGACCGACAGTTTTGTATCAGCCAGCTAAAACAGCAAAAAAATGCACAGGCACCGCAGGAAGGTGAGTTATATGAATAAGCAGTTTGATATAATTATTATAGGCGACAGTCCAGAAGGTGTGAAAGCCCTTAGGAAGCTTGCTCGCATAAGTCGTCAACTAAAAATTGCTTTTGTAAGTCGTACTTTCAAGAGTACTACTACTAGAGATTTTTTGAATGTAGAATATCTTAAAGATGAAGTTCTTTTGATAGACTATAAGGCAAAGCTATTCGGATGTTATTTAAAGAGCGGCCTCAGATTATACAGTACTCACGTTGTGCTTGCAAGCGGATTAAAGTATGCTAACTATCTCGTCAATGGCAAGCCTGTACCAAACGTTTTTAATACTGCCACAGATATTAGCAAGCTGGCTAAAAATCTGCCTGCGGTCGTCGTAGGACACGATACTGCTGCTGTAAAGCTTGCTCTTAGTGTGGCAAAGAAATATCGGCAGGGATACCTGTGGATGAATGTAGTACATCCTGTGTGTTCCAATGCATTGAAAGCAAAACTCGACGCTGCTAAAAACATTGTACTGCTACCAAATGCAACAATTACGAAAATACACACAGCAAAAGGTGCTCTTGATACAGTAGAGCTAAGTAATTATTCTCAAATTACCTGTAAAGCTATCTTTGTCAAGACAGCTTCTACACCTGAGACTGGCTTTGTATCCAATAAATTAATTAGCAAAGACACCTTAGGATACTGTATAACTAGTGCACGAGCTGAGTCTACTTTAGTACCTAAACTTTTTGCTATCGGTAATTGTGCTACCAAATCATCAGCTAAGCAACAAGAAATGTTAGTTAAGACTATTTTAGCCGATTTTATGGAGGTAAAGTAATGTTAAGTATTGAACAGAAGAATGCTAATGAAAATAAATTTATGGAGTTACTTTCAAGACTGAATATTGATTTGACAGAAATTAGTAAATTTCTTGACCAGGTAGACTACTTTAATAAGCCTGCTTCTGCACAGTATGCAGGTGCCTATCCAGGTGGACTGTGTGAGCATGCTCTTAAGCTAGCACATGAGCTGGGAGTGCTATGTAATGCGTACTGCCCTGGTAAGTATACTGAGGCGGATGTCATTAAGGTTGCACTTTTTAAAGATTTATATAAAGCAACCATGTATGAGGCATATATGAAAAATGTAAAAAACGAGGAAACTGGACAGTGGATGCAGGTGCCCGCGTACCGTACTAGAGAAGGCAATGCGCGTCCTGTCTTTGGTGATCTTGGCTTTAGCTCTTATATGCAGATTAAGCAATTAGTTCCGCTGACGGATGAACAGCTGCTTGCTATTGTACATTCAAGACCTGTTGACTTTGCTCCGGATATTCACGAAGTAATGCGTGCATATACTCTGGTCTCACTTGTCCGTATGGCAGAAATTGCTGCTAACTATATTAACTGACAAAAAGCGACCACTTATTTGTGGTCGCTTTTATTAGGTTTTATTGTATAATATAAAGTATATAAATATAGCTATGAAAAGGAATTTGTTATGAAAATTTTGCTTTTTACGGACCTTCACATGTGTCCACGCGCGAGCATAATTAATAAATGGGGTGTAAAGTACCCACTTCGTCTTGAAAACTGCATTAAGTCTGTGAATTGGGTAGAACGTCTTGCTGAGTCTGAGGGCTGCTCGTTAATTATAAACCTAGGTGACTTTTATGATAGACCTGACCTTAGTAGTGAAACTATTACTGCCAGCACAGACATTGAGTGGTCAGCTATTCCGCACTATAGTCTGGTAGGTAATCATGATGCATCAGTAAGCTCTTTAGAGTTCAACTCTGTTAACAACTTACTTGGTCCTGGACATACAATTGTCACAGAGCCTATTCAGCTGTCTATTGACGACGTAGAACTGTGTTTTTTACCCTATATCGTTGAAAGTGATAGACATGCACTTAAAAGCTATTTCAACTATCATCCAAACAAAAAACATATTATACTTTCACATAATGACTTGAATGGTATTCAGCTCGGTCCTGTTGTATCGAAGACGGGTTTTGCTATTGAGGAAATCGAGGCCTGTTGTGATCTGTTTTTAAACGGCCATTTACACAACGGTCAAAAAATAACCGAAAAAGTCATTAATTTAGGTAATCTTACTGGTAAAGACTTTGGAGAGGATGCATATAAGCATGCTCATAAGATTGCTATTTTGGACACTGACACCTTATCGCTATCTTTTATAGAAAATCCATTTGCTTTTAATTTTTATAAAATTCAAATCGAGTGTGAAGAAGAACTGCGTAAGCTTCAGGTACTAAAAGATAACGCCGTTGTCTCTGTTAAATGCCCAAAAAATCTAGTAGAAGCTGTTCGTGCTACTATAACTGAAGCAAGTAATATTATAGAATCTCGTGTTATTATTATTCGTACGCAAGATGATATGACAGAATCTTCAGATACAGGAATAGAGCTTACGGCTGTAGACCACTTAGCACGCTTTGTTGAGTGTTGTAAAGTAAACATAGATAATACAAAGATACTAGACGAGGAGCTCGCGGAGGTCTGTAAGTAAAAATGGATAAATCTAAATTTATTGTATAATATTATGTGTCAGGAGTACAGAAATGATAGCAAAAAGTAAGCTTTCTAGGGCTTATTCAAAAAGATTAAAACAAATGAATAAGAACTTTTTTACTAAACCTGACACTGGCTTATATGTATTTGTAGAGTACTTACGGTATCTTCGAGACTTATGTGTAGTTACTGTTCCATCTGATATTTATTCCGATGAACAAGCAAAACTTTGCGTTGCTACAATAATAGCTGCTATTGCGGAATTTGATGCATGGAAAGCAAATCATGAGCCTGATAAGAAAAAGTTTCATTGGAATAACTTTATGGAACTTACTAAACAAAATTTTACAGAATGGATTACTTTGAATGATTCAATTTAAGAAGTTAATTGTGCATAACTTTGGTAGCTACGGTCATACAGAACTTGACCTGCAAAACCGTGGTTTTTGTCTAGTATCTGGACAAAATAATTATTCAAAAGATAATGCACTTTCTAATGGTGCCGGCAAAAGTTTTTTATGGAGTGCCATTTGTTATGCACTAACAGGAGAAACTATTAATGGTATAAAGACTAACCTAAAAAATATTAATGTAGAAGAGTCAGAATGTTTTGTTCAGCTAGAATTTGACTACGGTGCGACTGAGTTTGTACTTACTCGTACAATTTCACCAAAATCCGACCTAAAAATTATAAAAAATAGCTTGGATGTTAGTGGTAAGGGCATTCGTGAGTCTGAAAAAAAGCTACAGGAGTTACTTCCTGACTTGACAAAAGATCTTGTTGCTTCTACCATCATTATCGGCCAGGGCATGCCAAACAGATTTTCATCCTTTAGCCCAAGTGGGCGTAAAGAACTGCTTGAAAAGCTAACTAAATCTGATTTTATGATTGAAGACTTAAAACTCCGTATTACAACCAGACAACAAGAGCTGTCCAGTAAATTACGAGAGTTTGAAGATAGTCTAATTGCAAACAGTACACAGCTAAATATTCACAGCTCCACTGTTACACGAATTAAAACCGCGTTAGAACAGCAGGTCCGACCGGATTTTGATACTCTTATTAGTACATGTAACAGCAAGTTAAGCGTATGTAGCAGCGAAGAAGCTTCTAAGCAAGAAGGAATTCAGCAGCTTGAAACGCTAATTGAACAGCTAAACAGTAAGCTACTTAAGATTTCAGATGAAAAAGCACAGGTAAGTGCTAACGAACTGGCAGCTTACACGGCTAAGCACACCGAGCTGTCTAATGAACGTACACGCTTAACCTTTACGATCGCAGATCGTGAGCGTGAAATCAAAAAGCTAAAAAATATTAAAGATATTTGTCCTACTTGTGGCCAGCATTTACCAAATGTCACTAAGCCAGATACTTCAGAATTGGAAGCAGACCTTATTGTTCAGCAGCAGGCTATTGCCAAAGTTGAAACAGAGCTAAATGACTGTAATACGAAGCATTCTGAGTACCAGGCACAAATTAATGCCGCATTCACTTCTGAGCTAACAGAGCTAAACACAAGTCTGCAAGAAGCCAAGCAGCGGTTGGTTATAGCTAGAGCTAGTTTAACAGCTACGGTTAGTACTGCTGAGGCATTACGTACTGAGCTAAACAGATTATTATATGATAAGCAAAACTGGGATACTCGTATAGAAGCCCAGCAGCGAGAAATTGCTAGTCACGAAGCTGAAATTGTTCGTTTAACGAATATTATTAATATCACTAGCCTGTCCAAAAATGACTATGCAGAGCGTCTGTCAGTTATCAAGAAAATGGATACACTGATTAGACGCGATTTTAGAGGATACTTACTATCTAACATTATTGCATATCTGGATAGCAGAGCTAAAGATTATTGTAATATGGTTTTTGGTACGAAAGAGCTTTCTCTATGTCTAAACGGCAATGCTTTGGATATTACTTACTGCGGGAAGATTTTTGATGGTTTATCTGGTGGAGAAAAACAGAGAGTAGATTTGATTTTACAACTTGCTATACGTGATATGTTGGCCTCTTATTTAGATCTGAGCGCAAATATTTTAGTGTTAGATGAAATTACGGACTTCCTGGACAAGAAAAGCTGCAGAGCTGTTATGCAGCTTCTTGAGAATGAATTAAATTCTGTAGAATCCGTATTTCTTATTTCTCATCATGCGGAAGAACTAGAACTTCCAATCGATTCGGAAATAAAAGTTATTAAAAATGCAGAAGGCATTAGTGAAGTTTTATAAGAGGGGTCTCATAGTATGTTATGGAAAAAACCTAATGATTTAAAATATACAGATTTATGTATATATATTGATGAAAACGTACCAAAGATCTTAAATCCTGGAGAATTTCCTGAGATAGAAAATACTATCTATAATTATCTTTGGCTACTAGTTAAGGCACTAGCAATTAAAAAGTGTATGTTTACTGATTTTCAAGATTACGACATGTACGCTTTTTATTCTGCAAATAGATTGTTTTTTGCTTTGCGTAAAAATCAGATAAATCAAGGACAAAATCAAGCACATCGAACAAACAATCATCATTGTTATGAAAACAAGCATTGGAAAGGACGTTATCCCTAATTTTGTCAAGACAATAATGAATGCATTATTGATAAAATGAGATTTGGGGTGGTGATGGTATCATGATTAGAGCAAATATTGAAGCAGAGATTTTGGCTCTTAAAA
>CALCHR010000090.1 GCA_937901185.1 uncultured Bacteroidales bacterium | reverse complement strand
TCCAGATTGCTTCCATACCGAGTTCTGGATATTCCACACATTCGATGCTCTTGATATTGTTCTGAGCCAAGATAGCTGCAGGACCACCGATAGAACCGAGATAGAAGCCCTTGTGGTCCTTGCATGCACGGGTAACATCCTCAGAGCGGTTGCCCTTAGCAAGCATGATGCGGCTGCCGCCGTGGTCTTGGAACTCATAAACGTATGGGTCCATACGTCCTGCTGTGGTTGGTCCCATAGAACCGCAAGCCATGCCAGCTGGTGTCTTGGCTGGTCCAGCATAATAGATAGGATGATTCTTCAGATACTCTGGCATACCCTCACCTGCATCAAGGCGTGCCTTAATCTTTGCGTGAGCGATGTCGCGGCCAACGATGATTGTTCCGTTGAGCGACAGACGGGTGCTTACAGGATACTGTGACAACTGCTCGCATACCTCGTCCATAGGACGGTTGAGGTCTACACGTACAACCTCACCCTCACCTGCATTGCGCAGTTCCTCTGGGATGAGCTCGTATGGTTTGTCGTCCATCTTCTCAATCCAGATACCATCCTTGTTAATCTTACATTTGATGTTGCGGTCGGCTGAGCAGCTCACACCGAGACCTACAGGACAGCTGGCGCCGTGGCGTGGGAGACGTACCACACGGATGTCGTGGGCAAAGTATTTACCGCCAAACTGAGCGCCGAGTCCGATGTTGTGAGCTTCGGCCAGGAGTTGCTTCTCCAGCTCTACGTCGCGGAAGGCGCGACCTGTCTCGTCGCCGGTGGTGGGCAGGTTGTCGTAGTATTTGGTGGAGGCCAACTTCACGGTGAGCAGGTTCTTCTCTGCCGATGTGCCGCCGATTACCACTGCGATGTGGTAGGGAGGACAAGCCGCTGTGCCGAGGGTCTTCATCTTGCCGACGATGAACGGAACGAGCGTGGCAGGGTTCAGGATGGCTTTGGTTTCCTGATAGAGGTATGTCTTGTTGGCCGAGCCACCGCCTTTGGTCACACAGAGGAAGTGGTATTCCATGCCGTGGGTGGCTTCGATGTCAATCTGTGCGGGGAGGTTGCAGCGGGTGTTCACCTCGTCGTACATGTTGAGCGGAGCGTTCTGCGAGTAGCGCAGGTTTTCTTCTGTATAGGTTTTGTACACGCCCTTAGCGATGGCTTCTTCGTCGCAGTAGCCGGTCCATACCTGCTGGCCCTTCTCGGCGTGAACGATGGCAGTACCGGTGTCCTGGCAGAGGGGGAGCTGACCCTTGGCGGCTACTTCAGCGTTGCGCAAGAAGGTGAGCGCCACATACTTGTCGTTGTCTGAGGCTTCGGGGTCGCTCAGGATTTTTGCTACTTGCTCGTTGTGCTCGCGGCGAAGCAAGAAGGATACATCGCGGAAGGCTTGGTTGATCATCTTGGTCAAGCCCTCTGCCTCTACCTTGAGGATGGGGTGGCCTTCAAACTCGCCCACGCTGACGTGGTCCTTGGTGAGCAGATAATACTCTGTGGTGTCTTTTCCGAGTTGGAACATCGGAGCGTACTTAAATTCGGGTACTTGTGCCATAGTTGTTTGGTATATTTAGATATTGTTTTCTGTCAATGTGCTATGTGCTCATTTGAACATAGCAAAGGTAGCTAAAAAAGTTTCATTGACGCCACTGCCGATGCAGAATTTTGCAAGGCTCTTTCTCTTTCTTTTCTGGGGCTTTGTAACTATCTGAGAATCAGTAGGCATTTTTGGCCGTGTCTTAGTAAGCTACTAGGAAAAACTCTTAGTTTACTAGAAATTCCTGGTAGCTTACTGGTTTTTCTTAGTAGTTTGCTAATAAATGAGTGTAAGTCAAGGGGCAAAAGGCGGGAGGTGTTTTCTGCATCTCAGCACTTGTCGGCACGACATCTTGACTGCTAAAAAACAACGCCGGCTCTCTGATTTTTCAGCCTTCAAGAGCCCGCGTTTCGAAAGTCTGATCTACGAAAAATTCCGCAAGACCTAGGAAAAATTTCTTAAGACCTAGTTTTTCCTAGATCAGACTTTCGAAAATGGCGTCCGGCATCTCACTTTCGGATGCCGTTGGGCGTTTCGATGATTCGCTGTCGGCGGGTTTTTTTTCTGATGGCTACATTCTTCTTTATCTCCTCCTTATTCTTATAGGGGCGCTTGTGGTCGAGGTGAAGAAGAATGGCCGAGTAGCGCAGCTGCTTGGAGCGCAGGCCGAGATTGACCAGGCGCTCGCCAAACTCGCGGTCCTCTCCGCCGTAGTGCATCTGCTCGTTGAAGCCATTGACGGCCAGTGCGTCGGTGCGCCACCCCGATGCGTTGCAGCCGTTCCAGCTGGCGCGAGCCGGCGTGATGTGATTCAGCAGCCAAGCATAGAGTGGGCTGCGGAAGAGCTTGCTGCACTTGAAACTGTATTTCAGTCCGCGCTCATGCAGCCACTTCAGCCGGAAGGCATTGCCGCTTTCCACATCGGCCTGTGCAATGCAAAGGCTCGTGTCCATCGGTAGTTTGAAGTAGCCGCCGGAGAGAAAATATCCCCTTTCGGCATGGCGGGCATGCGTAGCTATAAAATCCTCGCGGGGTATGCAGTCTTGGTCGGTAAAGATGAGATAGTCGGCCTCGGCAGCTACGATGGCCTTGTTGAGAATCTCTGTTTTCTGGAAGCCTTGGTCTTCGTGCCACACGTGCTTAATGGGCAGCTGCGACTTGAAGCGCTCTATCAGTTGGCGGGTGTCGTCGCGCGAGCCGTCGTCGGCAATGACAATCTCGTCGGCGGGGCGCGTCTGATACAAATATCCCCACAGCGTTTTCTCCAGCCAGCGCGGATTGTTGTAGGTGGAGATGACGACGCCAATGGTGAAATTCTTCTGTTCCATATCTTCTATCTTAAGGGAATGGTCTTTGTCTTCGGAAACCATAGCTGCGCAGGCGGCTTAGGCTTGCAGCAGATGCTCTGTCTGCTCGAGTATTTTTTGCGGACTGATACCGGCCAGGCAGCGATAGTCGCCGTGGCGGCAGGGCTTGTTGCCATAGATGGAGCAAGGGCGGCAAGGAAGGTCGAGCTGTACGGCGTGTGCCTCGCTCTGTCCGTAGCCCATGAAACCGGCGTAGGGATGCGTGGCGCCCCATACGCTGACCACCGGCAGACCTACGATGGAGGCCAGGTGCATATTGGCAGAGTCCATGCTCACCATGACATCGAGCTGCTGCATGAGTTCGAGCTCCTGGCTCAGCCCTTTGTATTGCCGGCAGGCGAACACCAGGCGCGGAAACTCTTTCGTCCATTTCGCTTCTACGCTTTCGGCTTCGCCCTTACTGCAGAACACATAGACCTCGGCTTCGGGGTGCGCCAGGTATAGGGCGCGTAGATACTCCGTGGTTTGCTCCGTGGGGTAAATCTTACCTTGGTGGGCGGCAAAGGGAGCCAGGCCTATGCGGCATGGGCCTGCAGCCTCGGGGGCTTTGTGTCGTGGCTGATAGTCAACGGTGCAGGAGAGTCCCAACGCTCTGAACACATCGGCATAGCGCTCTGCTCCGTGGCGCAAGGGCTTTCGCTCACCTCTTACCAGACGCTTCTTCTCGCTGCGGCCCTTGTCGATGACGGCCACGGTCACCCCTTGCAAGCGCAAAAAGGTGCGCACCACTTTGGTGCGTAGCACATCGTGGAGGTCGGCCATGGCATCAATGCCCAAAGCCTTGAGGCGGCGCGAGAGCTTCCACAAGCCTCTCACTCCTTTATATTCGCCTTGCACATCGGCACCAAAAAACGCCACGTTGGCCGGCAGAGCGGCAAACAGTGGCGCACAAAACGGTCGCGAAACTACGGTGATGCGGAGATCGGGATGCTGACGTGCCAAGGAGTCCACCACCGGTACGGTCATGGCTACATCTCCTAAGGCAGAAAAGCGTACTACCAGTAAATGCTTGATGCGAGCAGATGCTGTAAGATCTCCCCTCAACGCGGCTTTATCGTTTCCCATAGAGAACAGGGTTCGTTGCCGGATCGTTATACATCTTCATCTGCTTGTAAAGCTTCATGTACTTGCGACCCGCTGCAATGTCTTCGAGCAAGGTGTCGAGAGCCATAGAGAGGTCGATGCGTTGCTCGCGAAGAACGGCCAACTTTTCGGCACAGCGCTTCAGGTGCTCTTCGTCAGCATCGGTGCGCTCGGCCTGCTCTTGCATGTGGTATATTTTCAAAGAGAGGATGCTCAGGCGGTCCACTGCCCATGCCGGAGTCTCAGTGTTGATGGTGGCAGCCTCTAGGGGCTTAACGTCCTTATAGCTGTCGAGGAAGTAGCTGTCTATCAACTCCACCAAGTCAGTACGATCTTGGTTGCTCTTATCGATGCGGCGCTTCAATACCAAAGCTGCGGCGGGGTCAATCTCCGGGTCGCGAATCAAATCCTCAAAGTGCCATTGCACGGTGTCAATCCAGCACTTCAAGTAAAGATAAAACTCTATGGAACGCTCGGGGTAGGGGTTTTGGATAGGTGTGTCTACGCAGTCGGTCTTATGGTAGTCTGCTATCACTTGCTCAAAAATGGGCCAACACTTTTCTGTGAATGTCATGGTGCTTGGGAGTTTTAAGTTTTACTTGATGTTGCCTACGCGGATAAGGTATTCGGCAATCTGCACAGCGTTGAGGGCTGCGCCTTTCTTGATTTGGTCGCTCACAATCCAGAATGTCAAGCCGTTGGGGTTTGCCAGGTCTTTACGGATACGACCTACGTATACAGGGTCTTTACCGGCGAGGAAAAGCGGCATGGGGTATTCTTTCTCGGCAGGGTTGTCCATCAACACGAGGCCTTCTCCTTCTTCTACAGCCTTGCGGGCTTCCTCCACGCTGATGGGGCGCTCGGTCTCAATCCAAATGCTTTCGGAGTGAGAGCGGAGTGAGGGCACGCGAACACACATGGCGCTGGTCTCTACGTCGCTGTGCATAATCTTCTTGGTCTCGTAGTACATCTTCATCTCTTCCTTGGTGTAGCCGTTGTCCTGGAACACGTCAATCTGAGGGATGAGGTTGAAGGCGAGCTGGTAGGCGAACTTGTCGACCGTCACTTCTTCGCCGGCCAACACTTGGCGGTATTGCTCATAAAGCTCGTCCATCGCGGCCTGGCCTGCGCCGCTCGCTGCTTGGTAAGAGCTGACGTGGATGCGCTTGATGTGGCTGAGTTTCTCAAAAGCCTTGAGCGCCACAACCATCATGATGGTGGTGCAGTTAGGGTTGGCGATGATGCCGCGAGGTCTTACAAGGGCGTCCTCGGCGTTGCATTCGGGCACTACAAGGGGTACGTCTTCGTCCATGCGGAAGGCGGAAGAGTTGTCAATCATCACGGCGCCGTAGCGAGTGATGTCTTCTGCGTACTCCTTAGAAATACCTGCGCCGGCAGAGGTGAAGGCGATGTCTACGCCTTTGAAATCGTCGCCGTGTTGAAGGAGTTTTACGGTGTGCTCCTTGCCGCGGAACATGTATTTAGTACCGGCGCTGCGCTGCGAACCGAAGAGCAAAAGTTCGTCGATGGGGAATTCGCGCTCGGCCAGGACGCGAAGAAATTCTTGGCCTACGGCACCGCTGGCGCCTACAATTGCTACTCTCATATTTTCTGTAATATTTTTCTAAGTTTATAATAGCCTCCCGTCCTTATATAAAAATATAGTGGGGCTTACGAGTGCAAAATTAGAATTTTCTATTGGATAAGCACCTTTAACTCCAAAGTTTTTCTTTCCTTTGTAGACAGAATGAGAGAGCTGGCCACATATTTACCTATTGTCGACCCCACGTGGATATTCTTCGTGGTGCTGAGCATCATTCTCTTCGCTCCGATGTTCTTGACTCGCTTGCGCATTCCCGCCATCGTGGGAATGATTTTCGCCGGCGTCTTGATTGGCCCCCACGGATTCCATCTCCTCGACCGCGACAGCAGTTTTGAGCTCTTTGGTAAAGTGGGTCTCTACTATATCATGTTCCTCGCCAGTTTGGAGATGAACATGCAGGATGTCCAGAAGATAAAAGGCCGTGTGGCCGTGCTGGGTCTGTGTAGTTTCGCCATCCCGATATTATTGGGCTTCGGGGCCAATCATCTTCTCTTGGGCTATGGCCTGGCTGCTTCCGTCTTGATGGCAGCTATGTATGCCTCCCACACCCTTATCACGTACCCCATCGTGTTGCGCTACGGCCTCTCGCGGCGTCAGAGCGTGAGCATAGCCGTGGGCGGCACCATTGTGGCAGACACCTTGGTGCTTCTTGTGCTTGCCGTGGTGGGCGGTATGTTTAAGGGCGAGGCCGGGGGCTATGATTGGGTGTGGCTACTGCTCAAGGTGGTGTTCCTCGGGCTTGTCATAATTTTCTCCTTCCCCCCTGTGTGTCGCTGGTTCTTCCGTCGCTACGACGAGGCCGTGATGCAGTATATCTTTGTCATTACGCTGATGTTCCTCGGTGCCGGCTTGATGGAGATTGTAGGTATGGAAGGAATCCTCGGCGCCTTCCTTGTGGGCTTGGTGTTGAACCGTCAGATACCGCCCTCTTCTCCGTTGATGAACCACATTGAGTTTGTGGGCAACGCTATATTTATCCCTTACTTCCTCATTGGCGTAGGCATGCTGATTAACGTGCGCGCCTTCGTAGACCATCCCCACATCTTCTTGATAGCCGCGGTGATGGTGGCCGTATGTCTTTTGGGAAAATGGTTGGCCGCTTACATCACTCAGAAGCTTTTCCACATGGAGAAGGCCGACCGCAACTTAATGTTCGGACTTACCAACTCGCGCGCCGCCGCCACGCTTGCCGTTGTGCTTGTGGGTTACCGCATCATCCTGCCCGACGGCAGTCGCCTCTTGGATGAGGATGTGCTCAACAGCGCCATGATGCTCATCCTGATAAGCTGCATCGTCAGTTCGCTCATCACGGAAAATACAGCACATAAAATTGCGGTGGACGGCCGCAACCTGGAGCCGCAAGACGAAGAGCTGAAAGACCGCATGCTGATTGCGCTCTCCAATCCCGAGACCGTTGCGCCGCTTGTCAATGCCGCCTTGATGTTGCGTGCTCCCAAGTCGGTGGCTCCCATTATGGCGCTGAATGTTGTGCTGGAGGACGACCCCGAAGCACGAGGCCGCGGCTTGAAAGGCCTGGAGGATGCCGTGAAAATTGCCGCTGCTGCCAATGTGCGCTTGGCTACCCGTAGCCGTTGGTCGGTGAATGTGGTGAGCGGCATAGCTCATACGATGAAAGAGTTTGATGCCTCCGACCTCCTTATCGGTCTCCACCAGAAGTCGAAAGTCACCGGTACGTTCTTTGGTAAGTTGACGAGCGACCTCCTCGCTGCCACAGACCGCCAGGTGATTATCTACCGTCCCACAATGCCTCTTAATACCGTGCGCCACATCCATTTGCTCATTCCGCGCAAGGCAGAGTTTGAGCCGGGCTTCGACCACTGGGCCGACCGTGTGGCCCAGCTCGCTTCGCAAATGAGTTGCCGCATCGATGCCTATAGCGGACGCGGCACACTGGTTTCGCTACAGGAGTCGTGGAACAGAAAGAAGCACAACGTACATGCCAACATGCACGTCTACAACGAGTGGCACGACTTGCTGCCCATCGCCCACAACTCACGCGAGGATCATCTCGTCATCCTGGTTGTGGCACGCGCCGGCACCCTCTCGCGCCATCGTTATATGGACAAGTTGCCCGAACAGATAGAGCGCTACTTCTCTGCGCGCAACTTGATGCTGATCTATCCCATTCAGTTGGCCACCACAGGCAGCAGCACCGCTTTGCTGCGCGGTGGTTTGCCGGTCAATGTCAGATAATTCTAACCCCTTTCTTTCTTCTATATGGATGCCACTCCTCATTGGTCACAACGCACCCACTTGCTCTACGGAGAGGAGCGAGCCGCCCGCATTGCGGCAGCTCATGTGCTCGTAGTAGGTACGGGTGAGATGCTCTGCCGCGCCGGTGTGGGCCGTCTCACACTTCTCGACGCCGACGAGGTCAGCCCCACGAACATCAACCGCCAGCTTCCGGCGCTTCATTCCACCATTGGGCGTCCCAAGGTAGAGGTGCTCGCCGAGCGCTTCCTTGACATCAACCCCGCCGTGAAGCTCTGCGTGCGTCGGGAATACTTGGTGGCAGAGGAGGCTGAGGCCTTGCTCGATGCCGAGGCTTATAGTTTTGTGATAGATGCCATCGATACGATAGCCCCTAAGGTTTCGCTGCTCGCAGCTGCTTTGCGCCGCCGCCAACCTATTGTCTCCTCGATGGGAGCCGGTGCCAAGACGGATATTACCCAGATACGCTTTGCCGATGTGTGGGATACGTACCATTGCGGACTGAGCAAGAGTGTACGCAGCGGTTTGGCGCGAGCCGGACTCAAGGGACGGAAATTGCCGGTAGTGTTCTGCGCGCAGCAAGCCGACCGTGCCGCCCTCCTCACCGTTGAGAACGAGCGCAACAAGAAGACCACCACCGGCACCGTAAGCTACATGCCGGCCACCTTCGGCTGCTTCCTGGCGCAGTATGTGTTGGAGCGGTTGTGAGAAAATAAAGGCAAGCCCGAAGGCATGGCCTTGTGTATGAAAAAACAGAAAAGGAGCCACCGAGGTGTGCTCCTTTTTTGCTGCCCTAAGAGGGGCTGTTTCTTAGATAAGACTTAGGAAGAAAAAAGTCTTAAGAAATTTTTCCTAGGTCTTGCGGAATTTTTCCTAGATCAGACTTTCGAAACGCTTTCTTAAATGCTTGATTTTCAGATAGCCTTTTCCGTGTGTCAGAAAGTCCATTTCAGCGCCGTGGTAGGGATGGCGTAGAAGCGGTTGTTGATGCCGTCGGACGGCCATACCAAGTTGTTGCACAGCTCCACTTCGAATCCCACGCTGAGTTTGAACTTGTCGCTCACCTTCTTCAATGCTGCTAAGTTCACCCAGAACTGCGGCTCGGAACTGAACACCAACGAGCCGTTCACACTGTTGTCGTGCCACAGGTCAGCATAGCCCGTAAAGCTGCAAAGGCCCTTCGCAAAATGAATGCCCCACACGGTGGTGAGTTGCCAACTGTGCTTGGTGCCAATCTGCTGCTTGGCCAGGTAGCGATAAAGCGCCTGTACGGAGAAGGTGCGTGTGAAGTCCTTGTTCGCCCAATTGTAGGCGGCACCCAAAAGGTAGGCATCGTTGTAGCAGCCTGCGCCGGAAAGTCCGCCGTTGTATTCCACGTGGATACTGATGGGCGCTTTCCAGAAGCAAAGCTCGCGCGACAGCTCGGCGTAGGCGCTCTTCATGCTGTTGTCGCCAAAGTCGGCATCCACAAAGAAGTAGGTGCTACCCCACTTGTCGGCGGTGAAGTTTTCAATAGTGGCGGTAATCTCGGGACGGCCGGAGAGTTCCTTGCCGTAGATGGCGTGGCCGTAGTCGCCGTGCAATTGTATGTTCAACTGTGCTGAGGCCGGCATTGCGGCTACGAGGAATAAGAGAACGGCCAGGCCGAAGCACTTTCTGAGGGATGGGAATGACGACTTCATAGCGGTGTGTTATATGATGAATTTAAGGATAAAGAACAAGGCCAGTATGCCCATGCCGATGGTCACTTTCTTGTAGTTGCCGGTACACAGGTTGATGAACACATAAGCCAGTTGTCCGAAAACAATACCTTCTGAAATGCTGTAAGTCAGTGGCATCAAGAGGATGCAGAGGAAGGCCGGAATGGCTTCGGTAAAGTCGGCGAAGTTAATCTTCACCACCGAGCCGGCCATCATTACGCCCACCAACACCAACACCGGAGTGGTGGCAGCGCCGGGGATGGAAAGGAAGAACGGAGCGAAGAACAAGGAGAGCAAGAAACAGAGGCCCGTCACGGTAGACGTCAGACCGGTGCGGCCGCCTTCGTTCACGCCGGCAGCACTCTCTACGTACACCGCCACAGTGCTCGTACCCATCGCAGCACCGACGGTGGTGGCAATGGAGTCTACCGTAAACACCTTTTTGAGGCGGGGAATCTTGCCGTTCTTCATCATGCCCGAGCGCGAAGCTACACCGATGACAGTGCCTATGCAGTCGAAGAGGTCGACGAACAAGAGGCTGAACACAACGAATGCCATGTCGCGGCTGAATACGTGGGTCCACTCAAACTTCATAAAGATGGGGTCGACAGAGGGTGGGAGACTCACCCCGTTGCCTATGTGCGTCACCCCCATAAAGATGCCTATCACAGTGGTAATCAGAATTCCCAAGAGCAAAGCTCCCTTCACCCTCAATACGAGCAGTGCGGAGGTGAGTACGATGCCGATGAGCGAGAGCAGCGCGGGACCTTCGGAGATGTTGCCCAGGCTCACCAACGTAGCCGGATTGTCCACCACCACGCCCGATGTTTTCAAGCCGATGAAGGCAATGAAGAAGCCGATGCCCACGCTGATGGAGTTTTTCAGAGTTTCGGGGATGACGTCCACAATCTTCTCGCGCAGGTTAGTCACGGTGAGCAGCAGGAACAAAAGTCCTTCAAGGAAAACGGCTGTCAAGGCAAACTGCCACGAATAGCCCATCACGGAACACACGGTGTATGCAAAAAAGGCATTGAGCCCCATGCCCGGCGCCAAAGCAAAAGGCAGCTTGGCATACACTCCCATGAAGATGGTGGCCAGCGCCGACATCAAGGCTGTTGTAGTGAAGAGAGCGCCCTTGTCCATGCCGGTGTCGCCGAGGATGTTGGGGTTTACAGCCAAGATGTAGGCCATGGTAAGAAAGGTGGTGATGCCCGCCATCACTTCTGTGCGAACATTATGCACCTTGGGGTCGAACCCAAATAATTTCTGCAACATAGTAAATAAATATTTGTCTGATATGCAAAGCTACTTAAAAAAGGTAGAACACAGCCATTTGTTCCCATTTTTTTATTGCAGAACAGAGGGCGGCGGTTGGGAAGTAGGGCGATGCGGCTCGTAGGTCGGGAGTTAGAGAATCGGACTGCTCAAAACCCTCGGATCGCAGCTCGTAATTCACGGCCATTTCTTAGTAGCTTTCTAGGAAAACTTAGTAAACTTCTAGTTTTTCCTAGT
>CALCHR010000089.1 GCA_937901185.1 uncultured Bacteroidales bacterium | reverse complement strand
TGCGTGGCATGTTCTTCGTAGGTGCCACGGCGGGGTCTTCGCTCCAGGCCTCATATTGTTTATAGCGGCTGCGCTGATAGGTGAAGCCGAGTTGCAGAGAGATGTCGCGGCCGTGGGCAATCTTAGCATCTATGTTGGCACCATAGACACGGGCTCCGCTGCCGTTGCGGCGCTCCTTGACGGTGTTACCATGACTATCTACTCCTATATTTTCCAAGACAAAGACGTCGCTCAGCTCGGTATAGAAACCCTCCACGAGGAAATTGGCTTGCCAGTGGCCGAAGCGCGGAGCCCAGTCCACCGAACCGCTAAAGCTGTTGGAGCGCTCAGGGTCGAGACCATCGGCCAAGCGGATGAGCACGCCTTCGCCACCCACTGCAGTGACGTGGAGGTCTTCGTCGTAGGCCTGCGGGGCGCGGAAGCCGGTGGACCAGGTGAGGCGGGCCTGAAGTTGCTGCGTGGGGCGATAGAGCAGATTGATGCGCGGACTGAAGATGGGCTTGTCTATCAAGTTGTGTTCATCCAGACGCAGACCGGCCAAGAGGGTAAAGTAGTCCATCTCCCACTCGTTCTGCAAGAAGACGCTGGCGATGCGCACGTCCTGTTTCAAGTCGCGGTCGTAGCCCAGCATGCGGTCGTGGAGCGAGTTGTTCTGATACTCCACTCCGGCCGTAAACGTGGCGGGCGAAAAGAGCACGCGGTTGAAGCGACCTGTATAAGTGGCACCGGCCACCCACGTGAGGTCCTTTGTCTTACCGTAAGCATCGGGGTTTTGCTGGGCGCCGTAGTAGCTGTTGCGATCTACATGCTGCACCGAGGTAAAGGCTGAGAGACGGTGCTTGTTGGCCTTGAAAGAATGGTCGTAGGTCAAGCCTCCGCTATTGATTACGTGCTTGGTCTGCTCCGTGATGTCGGTCTCAAAGGGCTCGTAGTCGAACTTATTGCCGCCGCGGCGAAACTCGTTGGTCGTGTGATACTCCAAGCTGAGACGGCTGGCCGACGTGGGACGATAGTAGGTGCGCAAGCCAAAGGTGTTCATATTAAGTTTACCCACTTCGGAGAAACCATCATCGTCGGCATCGTAAGGATTGCGGTTGCGATAGTTCTCATAGAGGGCGATGCCGTAGGTATAGTCTTTCGACACGAGCGAGACGTTGGCTCCAAAGTTTTGCTCCCACGACTGCGCATTCATATTAGAAAGGCCGGTGGTCACTTGGAAAGAATTGTTGATAGGATCTTTGGTAATAATATTGATGGTGCCACCAACGGCATTGGCCCCAAACAAAGCAGAGCCACCGCCACGTACCACCTCGATACGTTCAATCATATTGGTAGGAATCTGCTCTAA
>CALCHR010000088.1 GCA_937901185.1 uncultured Bacteroidales bacterium | reverse complement strand
TTCCTAGTAGTTACCGAAATTCACCTAGCTTTTACCTAAGAAATGCCCGAAAATGGCTATTGAAAATCAAGCGATTACAAAGGCGGTTTTTCCGTTCGGTCTGCACCCCTAATTTTTCTTGTTTTTGGGCCACCCAAGCGGCTCATCTCCCCGTTTCGTCGATTTATCTCAGGGCGATTGGCAAGTTAGCAGGGAAATGCTTACCTTTGTAGTCAGCAACCTATGAAGAAAAAAAGTATCCTCCATACTATTATTAAATGGCTCTCTGTGGCCGTCGCCACGCCGGTGGTATTGTTTCTGGTGCTCGCACTGATTGTCTACCTGCCCCCTGTGCAGAAATTTGCCGTGCGCAAGACCACCGAGATGCTTTCTGAAGAGACAGGCATCGACATCTCCATCGGTCATGTACGCCTGGCCTTTCCCTTAGACCTTGCGCTCCACAACCTGCTGGCCGTCGAGGCCGGCGACACGCTGGTACACGCCCGCTCAGCGCGCATCAATGTGCGTCTGCTGCCCCTCTTTGAAGGCCGTGCCGACATCGACGGACTGGCGCTCTACGATGCCCGCCTCGACACCAAGAGCATGGTGGCCGACACACGCATCAAGGGAACGGTAGGCGAGCTCTCCGCCGCATCGCACGGAGTGGAATGGAGCAAAGAACTGGTGCGGCTGGACCGCGTGACGCTCCGCTACGGCAATCTATGGGTGGCGCTGAGCGACACAGCGCAGCAAGACACCACAGCTGCGACATCGCAATGGAAAATACTGCTCGACAAGGCCGAGATAGCCTCGACCTCGCTGCGACTGAGCATGCCGGGCGACACCCTACGCATGGCGGCCCACCTGGGAGAGGCCCGCTTGAGCGACGGAACGTTCGACACGGGAAAAGCCTACTACGCCTTCCGCAGCCTCACGCTGCAAGAGGGCTTTGTCAATATGCTGAGCGGCGAGAATGAGGTGCCGTTTTTCTCCTGGCTCCACAAAATGCCGCCCGTTCTGCCCCGCACCGGGGCTTTCAATCCCAACGACATTGCCATCAGCAACCTCTCTCTGGCCATCGACTCCCTGAGTTTCGACTCAGCAGCCACCCTGCGCACCGGCATTCACCATATCACTTTCGCAGAGCAGTCGGGCTTTGAGGTAAAAGAACTCTCCGGAAAAGTATATATGGACTCCGTGCGTCTGCAAGTGCCGGCGCTCCGTTTCACCACGCCCCATTCACGGCTCGATGCCGGAATCGACGTAGACTGGCGCGCGCTAAAAGCCGGCAACAAGGGGCAGTGTCGCATACTGCTCGATGCCAACTTCGGCCACCAGGATGTACGCACCCTCATGGCCGGATTTCTCGACGAACAAGCCCTGAGAGGCTACCCTAACAGCAACTTGGCGCTGAAAGCCAGAGCAATGGGCAATACAGACTTGCTCATCGTAGAAGATCTTAGTTGCTCGCTGCCCGGCGTGGTACAACTAAAAGGCGCAGCCACAGCACGCCACCTCATGAAGCCCTCGCGCAGCGGCGATGCTCGCTTCGACCTGCAAACTGGCAACCTCGGCAGCATCATGGGGCTTCTGCCGCCCGACGTGCGCTCCTCCATAGGATTTGCTAACCCCATGACGGCCCAAGGCAAGGCCTCGTTTTCCGGCGACAACTACAACGCCGACCTGCGTATGACGGCCGAGCAAGGCGTGCTTACCGCCCAGGCATATCTGAACCTGCAAGAGGAAAACTACAACGTGACGGCCGACGGAAAGGCCGTGCCCATCGGAACATTCCTGCCCGGAATGGGACTAGGCAACTTCTCCGGCCACCTGAAAGCTACAGGAAAAGGGCTGGACGTGCTATCGCCCAAAGCAAAACTACACGCCGAGGCCGCCATCGATAGCCTCGACTACAACGAGTGGCACTTAGACCGCATCACCTTCTTGGCCGACCTCGCAGACGGTAAGGGCGAGGCCCGTTTCAGTTCGGACAACGACCTGCTGATGGGCTCCGGCGAACTCACCGCCGACCTGGGCGAGATGATGCACTTCGGCTTGAACGCAGACCTGCCCATCATCAACATCACCAGCCTCAGCGGAATAAAAGATACGTTGCAAATGGGCACCACCATCAACATCACGGGCCACGCAGACCGCGCCCTGACCGACTACGGCGCAGAAGGCAGCATCAGCAATGTGCGCTTCCTCACACCTCAAAAGAGTATCCCCGCCACCGATGTGGAGTTCTCCTTCAACACTGACAGCGCTGCCACCAAAGCCCAACTGGCCTCCGGCGACCTTAGTTTGCGACTGGCCGCAGAAGGCTGCGTAGATTCTCTCGTGGCCCACTTCCTTGACTTCTCCGACTCGCTCAACTATCAGTTGGCAAACAAATCGCTCAACCAGTCCACGCTGAAAAGCACACTGCCCGTGATGAGTTTCTTCATCAACGCCGGCCGCCACAATCCGCTGAGCAACATCCTGCGCCATAAAGACTACACCTACAACGGCATCTACATCAACCTCAACACGCACCCCGAGAACGGACTGAACGGACAAGCCCACGTGGGTAACCTCAAAAGCGGTTCGCTGCTGCTCGACACGGTGCATCTCAACATCCGACAAGAAGCCGAAGGCATGGTGATGAACGGAACAATCCACAACTACACCCGCCGCAACCCGAACAAGTTTGAAGCACGCCTCCGCACCTACCTGTTAGCTTCGGGAGCCGGAATAGAAACTGCCTTCTTCGACAAAGACGGCCGCATGGGCGTAGACCTAGGCTTGCGCGCCGACATCGTGCCCGGCGGACTGAACGTAAAACTCTATCCCGAACAACCCGTGATTGCCTACCGCGGATTTACCATCAACAAAGACAACTTCATCTACTTGGGCCGCGACCAATCTATCCGCGCCAACGTAGACTTGCTGGCCGACGACGGAACAGGTCTTAAAATCTATGGCGAACCTATCGACTCGACAAACGACATCACGCTCAGCATCAACCGCATCAACCTCGGAGAGCTCTCCAACGTAATCCCCTATCTGCCCCGCCTTGAAGGAATGCTCAGCGGCGACTTCCACGTGACCGACGATCACAAAAAGCTTTCCGCCATGGCCTCCATCTCCACAGACAAACTGCGCTTCGAGGGTATCGACTTGGGAGAAATAGGCGTGGAAGCCATCTACCTGCCCAAAGACTCTACAGAACATTTTGCCAACGCCTTTATCAACTACAACGGACTGGAGGTGTTAGAATGCAATGGCACCTACCACAACACCGAAGAGGGCTACTTCAGCGGAGAAGCCTTGCTCTACGACTTCCCCTTGCAGATGCTCAACGGATTCCTTGCCGGCACCGACGTAGCTTTGGCCGGAAAAGCCGGCGGAAGCCTTATGCTCGAAGGCAGCCTCAACAGTCCAAAAATGAATGGCCAACTCGACCTCGACTCAGCAAAGGTCTACTCGGAAGTATATGGCTTCGACTTCCGCATGGATGAGCAGCCGGTTTATATCACCAACAGCCAAATGGTTTTTGAGAACTACAGCCTTTATTCCACAGGCCGCTCACCGCTCGTCATAGACGGTACGCTCGATATGAGTAACCTCGCCGACATCGGTATAAACTTCCGCATGCAGGCCAAGAACTTTGAGCTGATCAATAGCAAGAAAAAAGCGCGCTCCGTAGTCTACGGAAAAATCTACACCAACTTCGACGCCACCCTGCGCGGCTCGGCCAACAATCTCACAGTGCGCGGCAAACTCGACATACTGGACCGCACCGACATGACATACATCCTGAAAGATTCGCCCATTTCTGTAGACGACCGACTCAATGATCTGGTAAAATTTGTCAGCTTCGAAGATACCACGCAAGTGGAAACTACGCCCACGCCGACCACTTCGTTTGACATGACATTGGGCATCTCGGTCAGCGACATGGCTCAGTTCCACTGCAACCTTAGCGAGGACGGACAAAACTATGTGGACTTGGAAGGTGGAGGCAACTTGACGCTGCGCCTCACCCAACAGGGCGACATGCGAGTGACCGGCCGCTTCACCACCACCAGCGGCGAAATGAAATACGCCCTGCCCATCATCCCGCTCAAGACCTTCAAACTGGATGCCGGAAGCTACGTAGAATTTACCGGCGACGTCATGAACCCCACACTCAACGTGGCGGCAAAAGAGCGCGTCAAGGCCGTAGTGACGGAGAACAACCAATCGCGCTCCGTAGCCTTCGACGTTGGTGTAGCCATTACCAAGCCTCTCTCAGAGATGGGTCTGGAATTTACCATCGAGGCTCCGGAAGATTTGACAGTGCAAAACCAACTTGCAGCCATGACTCCCGAGCAGCGCGGTAAGACGGCCGTCACCATGCTCGCCACCGGCATGTACCTCACCGATGATAATATGAGCAACGGAGGCTTCAAGGCCAACAATGCCCTCAACGCTTTCTTGCAGAGCGAAATCCAAAACATCGCAGGAAGCGCCTTGCGCACCATCGACATCAACCTTGGTGTGGAGAGCGGCACATCGGCGGCCGGCACATCTACCACCGACTACTCCTTCCAGTTTGCCAAACGTTTCTGGGGCAACCGCATCAGCGTCATAGTGGGAGGAAAAGTCAGCACAGGCGCCGACGCACAAAACTCCGCTGCCAGCATCATCGACAACATCTCCGTAGAATACCGCCTCGACAAGAGTGCCACCCGCTACGTTCGCGTCTTCTACGACCGCGATACGCAAGACCCCCTTGAAGGGCAACTCACAAAAACCGGCGCCGGTCTTGTGCTGCGCCGCAAGACCGACCGCCTCGGCGAGCTTTTCTTGTTCCAAAAGAAATAGCCTCCGGGATACGCACCACACATATAATATATATAAGTACGGCTCCAGATGATTCTTATGAAGACCTCCTCACATAGAAACCTTCTCTCCGCTCGCGCCCTGCTTTGGGCTATGAGCTACGGCCTTGCCGTGTTGCTTTTGCTCAGCGGCTGCTCCACGACCAGCAACTTGCCGGAGGGCGAACAACTTTACATCGGCATCGAGGATATTCTCTACAGCGGAGAGTCTAAGAAGCAGAAGAAGCAAAGCGTTGCCGACTCCACCGGCGTCATCACCTCGATAGCCGGTGCTGTGGATGCCGTGGAAGACGTGTTTTCCGGCAGCACTGCCGCAGCGCTCGGTTTTCTGAAAAACAAGCCGGTGCAAGCAGAGCTCACCAAGGAGCAACGCGACTCTATCAAAGCGCGCCAGGAGGCCGATAGTCAGGATTTCGAACTGGTGAAGGACGAGTTAGAGGCCGTGCTTGCCTATCCGCCCAACAATGCTCTCTTCGGTTCTTCTTCGCTGCGCTCACCCTTACAGATTGGTTTGTGGATACACAACAGCCTGGCCGATGCAAAAGGTGCTGTGGGAAAATGGGTCTACCGCCACTTTGCCACCGCTCCCGTACTCATCAGCACCGTCAGTCCTGAGATGCGTGCCCAAGTGGCCACCAACACGCTCCGCAACTACGGCTACTTCTACGGCAAAGTGGGCTACGATGTGCTCACGCAGAAGAATCCTCGCAAAGCCAAGGTGAGCTACCGCGTCGACGCCGGCCACCTCTATCGCCTCGACTCTATCGCTTATCTCGGGTTTATGCCCAAGGCCGACAGCCTCTTGCGCGCCACCAAGCGCCACCGTCGGCTCCGCAAGGGCGATGCCTTCAACGTAGTAAACCTGGCCGACGAGCAAAGCCGCATTGAAAACCTGCTCCGAGAGAATGGCTACTACTTCTACTCTGCTGCCCACACCACCTACATGGCCGACACGCTGATGCGACCCGGCTATGTGCAACTGCGGGTGCAGCCCTCGGCCGACCTTCCCAAGCGTGCCGCTCATCCCTGGTATATGGGAAATGTCAATATCACCGTGCGCAACAAAGAGAGCGATGCCCTCGACAAGAGCATGAGCCGACGCGGCTACTCCTACCACTATAGCGGAAAGAAAATCCCGCTGCGCCCGTTCATGTGGCGCCAGGCGGTGAGCCACCGCAAGGGCGAAGCGTTCCAACTGACCGACCAGAAAAACACCATCGAGAAACTCAACACGCTGGGCATCTTCAGCAGTATGGACCTCAACTATGTGCCGCGCGACACAAGCGACGCCTGCGACACGCTGGACATCTACATCACCGCCGTGATGGACAAGCTCTACGACAGCGCCTTCGAGATGAACGCCACGATGAAGAGCAACCAGCAAGTGGGCCCCGGCATCTCCTACGAGCTGGCCAAGCGCAATGCCTTCCGCGGCGGCGAAAAAGTATCGTTTAAGATTTTCGGCTCCTACGAATGGCAAACGGGCGCCGGCGCCAAAGGCGGCAACTCGCTGCTCAACTCCTTTGAACTGGGCACGCAACTGGCGCTTGAGTTTCCGCGCTTCGTCTTCCCCGGCGTCAATCAGCGCCGCACGCGCTTTCCTGCCTCCACCGTCTTTGCGCTCTCGGGCGACTGGAAGAACCGCTCCGGCTTTTTCAACATGATGAGCCTCGGGCTGAGCGCTACCTACAAATGGCACAAGCGCCCCACGTCGAAACACGAGCTGACGCTCTTCAGCCTCGACTTCGACAAGACGTTCCACACGACCTTTGCCTTCGACTCCATCATGACCGAGAACCCTGCGCTCGCCGTCTCCATGCGCGACCAGTTTATCCCCTCCATCTCCTATACCTACACCTTTGCCTCCAATAGTCGCCACCGCAACCCCACATGGATGCAGCTCTCCCTCAAGGAGGCGGGCAACATTGTTTCGGGCATCTATGCCGCTACCGGTAAGCCCTTCGACCGGCGCGACAAGCAACTCTTCGGCAACCCCTTTGCTCAGTTTCTGAAAGCTACGGCCGAGCTGCACCAGACCTTCCGCCTGGACCGCCGTTTCAAGGTAGCCACACGCCTCTTCGGCGGCATCGTCTACAGCTATGGCAACAGCCTTCACGCCCCCTATCCCGAACAGTTCTACGTAGGCGGCGCCAACAGCGTGCGCGCCTTCACCGTGCGCTCCGTAGGCCCCGGCAGTTTCCGTGCGGCCAACTCCAAGTATGCCTATATGGACCAGACGGGCGACGTCAAGCTCGAAGCCAACGTAGAGCTGCGCGCCCAGCTCTTCGGCAGTCTGCACGGAGCCGTCTTCCTCGATGCCGGCAACGTATGGCTGCTGCGCGAAGACCCTGCGCGCCCCGGCGGAAAACTCTCCGGCGAGACCCTGAAAAACATCGCTCTGGGCACCGGCATAGGTTTGCGCTACGACCTCGACTTCCTTGTGCTGCGCCTCGACATGGGTATCGCCCTCCACGCCCCCTATACCACCTCGAAGTCGGGCTTCTACAACATCCCCAAGTTCAAAGACGGCATGGCCTTCCACCTCGCCATCGGCTATCCCTTCTAAGCTGCCCGCAGCCCCACTCTCTCCCAAGAGCACAGCGGCCTTTTTCGCCATGCCCCAAAGGAGTGTAAAAAATCAGCCTACATCACCCCGTTTTTCTTAGTAGTTACTTTCGCGTTCTTAGTAGTTACCAAAATTTTCCTAGTAGTTACCGAAATTCACCTAGCTTTTACCTAAGAAACGGCCCAAAATGCCTGTTGAAAATCAAATAGTTACAAAGTCATAAAAGAGGCGCCTCCTCTTTCAGAGGGAGGATGGGAGGGGATTTCCAAGAATAGCCCTTGTTTTTCAGGGACTTACAAAGGCAGATTTTCACCCCCAAAGAACCCACCAAAAAGCCCTCAGCCACCAAAGAGAAAAACCTTGGCCGCAGCGCCAAATAGCCCATAAATAAAGGCTCGTACTGACATTTTCTTATAAAATTCTGAAAAAAACCAACCTCATAGAAAAAAAATAGAACAAAAGTTTGGGTAATTCTGCAACTTAGTTTATATTTGCCATGTAAACTATTAAGAATAAGACCATCTATTATCTTTAATACTAACACACATGAACAAATCTGAACTCGTAAATGCAATCGCTGCTGGTGCTGGATTAAGCAAGGCAGATGCTAAGAAAGCTCTCGACGCTACTCTCGAAGCTATCACTAACGCTATGAAGGAAGGCGACAAAGTGGCTCTCCTCGGTTTTGGTACATTCGCAGTAAACGAGCGCCCCGCTCGCCAAGGTGTGAACCCCGCTACTAAAGAAAAGATCCAAATCGCTGCTAAGAAAGTGGTTAAGTTTAAGGCCGGTGCTGAATTGGCAGCTGTTGTAGAATAAGCATAGCTTGTTTACAAACTATAAGAGGACGAACTAAGATTTTAGTTCGTCCTCTTATAGTTTATAAAATTCTTATCAATCATTCAGAAGTTATCTATATGTAGCATATACAATATTCATATATTTATTTATTGTTTTTTTAGAAAATTTATATACATTTGCAGAGGATATTATACATTTTTTACAAACCAATTATTATAAAATTAAAAAATTATGGCAAACTCAGCTAAAAGTTGGTTATCAACATTGTTACTCTGCTTCTTCGTAGGCTTTTTAGGCGTTCATCGTTTCTATGTTGGAAAAACTGGAACCGGCGTTGCGATGCTTCTCACCTTAGGAGGATGTGGTATTTGGACTTTGATTGACTTCATTATGATTATCATGAAGAAGTTCACAGACTCTGAAGGAAACTTAATTACTGAATAATCTTATATTACATACTATTAAGACTATCTATATTTTTGTTTCTTATAAGTAAGGTGTGCCAGATTTTCTAATTTGGCACACTTTCTTTTTTAACTCAAACATTAGAGGCCTCCGTTCAAATAAAAATCAGTACCTTTGTGCATCCTAAGCATCTATGAGAGTTCTATTAGTCAACACATCCGACAGCGCCGGCGGCGCAGCCATTGCCGCACGCCGTTTGCTGGCTGCATTGAACAACCACGGCGTACAAGCCACCATGCTCGTACGCGACAAGGAGACTAACAACCTCCGCGTGAAAACACTGCCCCCTTCTCCCCTATTGCGAGCCAAGTTTGTCATGGAGCGCGCAGAGATTTTTGCTGCCAACAGCTTTAGCCGCGAAAATCTCTTTGCCGTAGACCATGCCACCCACGGCTACGACATCACCCGCCTGCCCGAGTTTGAGCAAGCCGATGTCATCCACCTCCACTGGGTCAATCAAGGCATGCTCTCGCTCAGCGACATCCGCAAAGTGCTGGCCTCCGGCAAACGCGTCGTGTGGACCCTCCACGACATGTGGCCCTGCACCGGCGTCTGCCACCAATCGGCAGGCTGCGAAGAATGGCTCCGCGCATGCGGCAACTGTCCGCAGCTCTACGGAGGCGGTAGCGAGAAAGACCTCTCCCACACCACCTTCTTACGCAAACAAAAAGCCTACGCCGCCGGCCACATCTGCTTCGTGGCCTGTAGCGACTGGCTGGCCGACATAGCTCGCCGCGCACCGCTCCTCAAGGGACACAGCGTGGAGAGCATCCCCAACCCGATAGACATGAACTTCTTCCGCCCCGACAACAAGCAGGAGGCCCGCCGCCGCCTCGGTCTGCCGCAAGAAAAGAAGCTCATCCTCTTCGTAGCCTTCAACGCCACCGACCGACGTAAAGGCATCGACTACCTGAAAGAGTCTGTCGAAATTCTCAGAAAGCAATACGGCAAACTCATAGACAGCCTGGCCGTCGTGCCTGTGGGTCGCGATGCCGAAGCCCTGCGCGGACAATTCGCCTGCGAGGTCTTGCCACAATCCTATGTGACCAGCGAAGAAACCATGCGCGACCTCTACAACGCCGCAGATGTCTTGGCAATGCCCACTCTTATGGACAACCTGCCCAACACCATCGTCGAAGCCATGGCTTGCGGTTTACCCTGCGTAGGCTTTCACGTAGGCGGCCTGCCCCAAATGATAGACCACGGCGTGAGCGGCTACCTCGCTCAGCTGAAAGACGCCGCCGACTTTGCCCAAGGTCTCACACGCATTCTCTTCTCGGAAAACGCCCAGACCTTTGTGCCGGCTGCCCGACGCAAAGCCGAGCGCCACTACTCTGAAGAAGCCGTGGCCACACAGTATATAAAAATCTACGAACAAAGCTAACACCCCTAATCATAACAACAACTCCCCCACTCACGGACTACAAAAATGTCAGAACCTCCGCTTAAAATATCGGTAGCCACCGTCACCTACAACGCCAGCGCCGCCATAGCACGCACCATCCAAAGCGTGGAGTCGCAAACCTATCCCTTCGTGGAGCACATCATCGTAGACGGCAACTCGCAAGACGACACGCTCGAGCAGGTGCACCACTACCAGGAACGCAACAGCATCGCCAGAGTGCGCCACGAGATTTCCTGCATCAGCGAGCCCGACGAAGGTCTCTACGATGCGATGAACAAAGCCATCGACATGGCCACGGGCGACTACATCGTCTACCTCAACGCCGGCGATAAATTCCACGCTCCCAACACGCTGCAACAGATTGCCGAAATGATTTCCAAAGGAGTGCGACCCGCTGTTGTGTTTGGAGATACTGACATCGTGGACGACGAGGGCAACTTCATCCGCCACCGCCGCCTTGCACCGCCCAAGCAGCTCAACTGGCGCTCCTTCCGCAGCGGCATGCTCGTTTGCCACCAAGCCTTCTATGCACGCACCGACCTTGCCCGCGCCAACAAGTACAACCTGCGCTACCGCTTTGCCGCCGACTTCGACTGGTGCATCCGCATCATGCATGCTGCAAAGCGCAACAAGCTTCCGCTACTCAACTCCCACCTCATCCTGGCCGACTATCTCCACGAGGGACTGACCACACGCAACCACCAGGCTTCGCTCAAAGAGCGTTTCCGCATCATGGCGCACCACTACGGTCTGTTCTCCACCCTCTGGCAACACGGATGGTTCGTGCTGCGTAGCGTTCTGAAAAAATAAGCCTACTCCCACTGTCCCATGAAAGCCCTCAGCCCGAAAGAGGCCTACGTCCGTGCCACAGCACGCTGCGCCCGGCAGGAACAATGTCGCGCCGACGTGGGCGCCTATCTTGCCAAATATGGCGTGGAAGGCTCGGCCGTGCAGCAACTGCTGGACCTGCTGGAGGACGAAGGCTACATCGACGAGACACGCTACGCCGCGGCCTTCACGCACGACAAGGTGCTCTACGACCGGTGGGGACGAATGAAAATAAGGCAGGCGCTCGCACTCAAGGGTATTGCCCACGAGGCCATCAGTCAAGCCCTGGCCGACATTGACCAAGAACAATACGAAGCAGGGCTGCGCGCACTGCTCGAGCAGAAACGCCGCACGCTGACGGAGACCGACGAGTTTCTGCTGCAACAAAAGTTGGCCCGCTTTGCCGCCGGTCGCGGTTTCGAGGCCGACCTCATTTTCCGTCTGCTCGAATAGGCAGAATTTCTTCCCAACATCTCCACAGACTTTCAACGCCCCAAAATGGCCTTTGTAATCAACTGAAAATCAAGGGCCATTTTCGGGCGTTTCTTAGTAAACTTCTAGGAAAAACTCGGAGTTTACTAGGAAAAATTTGTAGTTTACTAAGTTTTCCTAGAAAGCTACTAAGAAAAACACCATCATATAGGGCTGAAAAAAGAGGGTGACGGAGGGGGCTAAAAAAAACAGCGGAGCACTCCCTTTGGAGCACTCCGCACCACAGCATCACACTGCGTTTTTCTTACAGCCCTTCGAGTTTTGTCTTATAGGCCAGGGCATACATGCGCATCTGCTTCACCATAGCGAGCAAGCCGTTGCTGCGCGTGGGCGAGAGATGTTCAGTCAGGCCGATGCGGTCAATGAAATAGAGTTCGGCATCCAGGATTTCGCTCGGCGTGTGTCCGCTCACCACGCGCAGCAGCAGCGTGACGATGCCCTTCACAATGAGCGCGTCGCTCTCTGCGCGGAACCTCAGACGGCCGCCGGCTTCATCGCAGACCAGCCACACCCGACTCTGACAACCGTCGATCAGGTTGCTGTCGGTCTTGTCGGCCTCGTCGAGCAGTTCGCTTTCCTCGCCCAGGTCGATGAGGAGCTGGTAGCGGTCCATCCAGTCATCCAGTTCAAGGAACTCTTCAATTACTTCATCTTGTATCTCGTTGATAGTTTGCATAGTAGGATATTTTTCTATTATATTTTTCAAGCCGGTAAGGGCCGGTTATTTTTCTTCAGAGAGCACTTGCAACATGGTTTGTCCTACAGCGCGCAGCGTCTCAGGCGAGATGGTCTCCGGCGTGTCGTGGGTGGTGTGCCAAGTAGGTCCGAAAGAGTGGGCGCTGTTCTTGTGATAGGCAATCACATCGATGGTGGGGATGCCGGCCACCTCGTTCACGGGAACATGGTCGTCGGTGATGTAGCCGCCTTCCTCGTAAGGGAAATACTTCTCCGCACCGGCCGTACGAGCTGCCGTCCACACCTTGCCCACAATGTTTTGAGCGTAGCGAAGAGAATAGCCCTCGTAGCAGAAGCGGGCATTGTAGCCGCCCACCATGTCGAGCAAGATACCAAAGGCGGCGGTGTAGCCGGGCTTATGCGGAGTCTTGGCCCAGTATTGCGAGCCCAAGCACCAGTCGTTGCCGTTATAGTAAGCATCAGCCTCTGCCCAGTAAGGACATCCATAGTCTTCAGCATCAAAGCAGATAAGGTCCACACCCACTGCGGGTTTCAACTCCTGCAACAGGCGGCCCACTTCGAGCAGCACGGCCACTCCGCTGGCGCCGTCGTTGGCTCCCATCACAGGCTCGCGGTGCTTGCTCTTATCGAGGTCGGCATCACACCAAGGGCGGCAGTCCCAATGGGCACAAAGCAGCACGCGCCGAGCGCTATCGGGGGCATAAGAGGCAATGATGTTGCGGCTCTGCAAGCGGTTGTTGTCCCAGGCAGTAAGCTCCATTTTCTGCTCTGTCACCTCCAGACCGAAGGAGCGAAACTTGGCCACGAGGTAGTCGCCACAAAGACGATGCGCCTCGCTGTTGGGCACTCGCGGGCCAAAGGCGCACTGGGCTTCCACAAAGGAGAAAGCCGAGTCGGGGTTGAACTGCACTGCGCAAGGTATGGCCTCGGGTTGCGCCGCAGCGGTCTGGCCGCTCGGAGGCGTATTGCTCTTACAAGCCGTCAAGGCCAAAAGGCCCGTCAGCGCCACCAAGCATAAAAATATAAGGGATTTGTTCATAGCTGTAAATAGAGATTTTGTCTGATTAAAACTTGACACAACCGGCATCCTGCACCTGCTGCATCACACGAAGGAAGTTTCCTCCCCAGATTTTACGCAGGCTCTCGCGGTCAAAGCCCTCGGCCTGCAAAGCCTTGGTGAAATTCAAAAGTTCGGCAGCCGAAGCACAGCCCGGCACACCTCCGTCGCCATCAAAGTCTGTGCCGATGCCCACATGGTCTATGCCGGCCACCTCTACCATATGGAGAAGATGGCGCACAGCGTCGGCAAGGCAGGCCGGACCTTCTTTTTTCAAGAAACCGGAGTAGAGCGTCACCTGCGCCACACCGCCGCTGGCTGCCAAGGCGTGCAACTGGTCGTCGGTAAGGTTGCGCGGATGGTCGCAAAGGGCGCGGGCTGAGGAATGAGAGCAGACGATGGGCTGGCTGCTACACTCAAGCGCCTGATAAAAACTTGTTTCTGCGGCGTGCGAAAGGTCTACCATCATTCCCACACGATTCATTTCTGCAATGGCTTGTCGGCCGAAGAGACTCAATCCGCCGTGCTCGTTCTGGCTTCGGGCGGCCGAGTCGCAAAGGTCGTTGTCTCCGTTGTGACAAAGTGTGGTGTAGACTACGCCGCGGCGGCGAAAGGCCTCAATGGCTCGGAGGTCGCGACCAAAGGCGTATCCGTTTTCCACGCCCATCATCACGGCCTTGCGGCCTTCCAGTTTCAAGCGATAGAGGTCGGCCGGCGTGCGGGCAATAGCGGCGCCCGGACAGGCCTCTACCATTTTTTCTATCTCGCCTAGCAGGCGATTGGCTTCCACATGAGCGGCCACTAACTCATTATCTGAGCGTCCCTGCTGAGGAAGATAGGCCACCATGATTGTTGCGTCGAGATGGCCCTCAGTCATTTTGTGGAGGTCCACAAGTATCTGTTCATCGCGACAGCCGAAGCGGATGTTGCGATCAAAGAACATCGGCGTGTCGCAGTGGGAGTCGAGCGTGAGGATAGCGCGGTGGGCATTGCGGGCGGCTCGGAAGGCGGCGGCGTCGTCTACAAAGTAGCGGAAGAGAGGCATCATGCTCTCGTCGGCGCCGAGAAGGAAACACTCGGGGTGCCACTGCACGCCGTAGATGCTCTTCCCTTCTGTGCTTTCCACTGCTTCGATCACTCCGTCGGCTGCGTGGGCCGTGGCGCGCAAACGGGGACCCGGCTCACTCACAGCTTGGTGATGGAAGGAGTTGACGAAGAAGGTTTTGCCCAACAGTTGTTCCATCAGTGAGCCTTCTGTGGCCTCCACGCTATGGGAAGCCACACTGCGCTCAAGGTCTTGGCTGTGTTTGAGAAGTTGCACTTCGGGCAAGCAAGCTGCCAGGTCTTGGTGAATCTTTCCGCCGAGCGCCATGGCCAGCACTTGTATGCCGCGGCAAATTCCGAAGAGCGGTATCTGGCGGTCGTAGGCCAGTTGCACCAACAAGAGTTCTGAAGCATCGCGTCGTGGATTGATGCCGTGGAGTTGCGGCAGGGGTTCTTCGCCTACGAAGAGCGGATTGACATCTGCTCCGCCGGAGAGCAGCACGCCGTCGAGACTCTCGAGCAGCGGCAGCAAGGCTTCGGTCTTTAGGCCGGGCGGAATAACCACAGGTAGGCCGCCGGCTGCTTCTACTGAGGCATAATAGCCCTCTGCCAGTTCGCTGCCACGCTCGCCAAAATTGGCGGTGATGCCTATCAAGGGACGCTCTGCGCGAGGCAGAACGGCCTCGGTGGTGCGGCGATATGCCGAAGATATGTCGAATGGGTTCATAGCTATATGGGGTCTGTCTGCATAGCTTTATTTCTACAACGAAGCCCCTCTGTCTTTTTCTTGTGGCGGAAAGAGGCTTTAGGGGCTACTGCATAGAATTTTGCTATGGTTGGGGAATTATTTTCGCTTGGGATTTTTGGGGAACCAGCCTTTACGAACGCGCTCCTGCTGCTCAAAGAGTTCTTTGATGGTCCACAGCGAGGAGAAACCCACGATGCCCAACAGGGCGCTCCAGAACACATCTTCTACAAAGAGCGCTCCCAAAGAGCAGGCCAGTCCCAGCAGGAGGAACACCCACCAAGGGCGTGTACCAAAATAGTATTCTGTCTTGATGACAATGGGGTGGAAAATTCCGATAACCAAAAAGGTGGCTATCCCCAGGACGAAGCCTTCAAAGTGCAGGTGGCTCATTGACGGCGACCTTTCTTAGGTGGTTCGGGCGTATCCTCCGGCACAACGATGGGCAGTGTGCGGTTGATGCTCTGCTCCAAAGAGATGAGGGCCTCGGTAGAGATTACGCCGGGTATTTGCTGTATGCGTCCATTGAGCAGCTCCATGAGGTGGCCGTTGTCGCGTGAGTAGAGCTTGATGAGCATGGTGTAGGGACCGGTGGTAAAGTTGCACTCCACGATTTCATCGATGGTGGTCAACTGGTCGGCTACGTCGCGGTACATAGAGCCGCGTTCAAGCTTGACGCCCACATAGGTACAGGTGTTGTAGCCCACGGCTTTCGGGTCGATGGAATAGCCGGAGCCGGTGATAATGCCTTGTTGCATGAGGCGCAACACGCGCTGATGAATGGCCGCACGCGACACGTTGCACTTATCTGCAATCTCCTTGAAAGCGATGCGGGAGTCTTTTGAAACAATCTGGAGAATTTTATAGTCCAGTTGGTCTATTTTTGCCATAGCAGGTCTGTTTTGTTAAAATTTCTGCGAGCAAAGATACACATTATTTATACATACGCACGCGCGAGGATGTTATTTTTACATAAAAATTAGCTTTTTATAGATTTTTGTCTATTCAAACTATACATTTTTACAGAAAAAGCAGGCTCTTACTTATCTTTTGCTCTTAAACAAGCCTTTATTCTGACAAACCACGTCACAAAAACAGGCTGTACTAAGAGGGGCTGAGGCAAGCTTTTCCATAGCTTTGTAATCATCTGAAAATCAAGGGTTATTTTCGGGCGTTTCTTAGGTAAAAGCTAGGTGAATTTCGGTAACTACTAGGAAAATTTCGGTAACTACTAAGAACGCGAAAGTAACTACTAAGAAAAACGCCGTGATGTAGAGAAGAAAAAGGGCTTACTTCAAGGGTGACGACAGAGGGGTATGACGGGGGCGGAAAAGGAGGACAAAAAATCGGAAATTTAGTACTCTGCGCTGCCATTAAAAGAAAGTTTTTTTATAGTAATTCCAGCCTTAAAACTTACCTCCAAAAACCGATGGCCGATTTTCAAAAATAGGCGGTTTCATCGTAGATTTTGGCATTTCTATTTTGGTACGCTACCATTTCAGCGGTACTATTTGCGGTAAACAGCCCTGTAGAGGTCTTGGAGCTTTCCCGGTTGCGAAAAAAGTTGTAAATTTGCACCGTAAAAATAGATATATCTGTATGTTAAAAAGATTTTTCTCCCTGGCGCTTCTTGGCAGCTTGCTTGTTTTCACCTCGTGCATCCGCGAAGAGGCCGCCAATGCCGAATGCGACATCACGGGCGTCGACTCTCTTTGGATGAAGAGCCTGCCCGAAGGTTTCCTTATCGGAAATCCCATCGTGACCAACGACCGCGTATCCTTCACCATCAAGAAAGGCGCCGACCGCTCGGCCCTAGCTCCTCAGTTTTACCTGACGCCCGGTGCGCACATCACCGCCAAGACTGCCGGCGGCGAGGTGGAAGGCAACGGACTGATGCGCGACTTCTCTACGCCGCAGACCTACACCGTCTACTCGGAAGATGGCAACT
>CALCHR010000087.1 GCA_937901185.1 uncultured Bacteroidales bacterium | reverse complement strand
AAATTCACCTAGCTTTTACCTAAGAAATGCCCAAAAATGGCCCTTGATTTTCAAGCGATTATAAAGGCGAAAAAGAGGCTCCTCTCCTTTTAGAGGAAAGCAGAGAGGCAGCCTGCCGAAACCACCCTCTCTTAGAAGTACATTTTTCCGCAAGAGCAGAAAGTGAACGGGCAGATTCTCAGTTTCTTTCCGTATCTTTGCACCTCGAAAGCAAAAAAGTTATGACCATCCTTATTTTCACCCTCATCCTCTTGGTGTCGGCCTATCTTGCCGGCCTGCTCGGCTCGCTCACGGGCCTGGGCGGCGGTGTGGTAGTCATCCCCGTCCTCACACTGGCCTTTGGTGTAGACTTCCACTATGCCATCGGCGCTGCTTTGGTAGCCTCTATCGCCACTTCCAGCGGCTCGGGCAGTGCCTATGTGAAAGAAGGAATCACCAACGTGCGCCTCGGCATGTTCCTGGAGATAGCCACCACCATTGGTGCCGTGGCCGGAGCCATCATCGCCGTGTGGCTCAACAACTCCGTGATAGCCATCATCTACGGCTGTGTGCTCATCCTCACTGCCGCCATGCAGCAGCGCCAAAAGTCGGACCACGACGGTGTGATAGGCTCGCAGATGGCCAAGCGCCTGCGCCTCTTCGGTACGTGGCCGCAGAAAGACGGCAGCCGCAAGAGCTACGAGCTGCGCCACGTGTTTGGCGGCTTCGGCGTAATGGCCGTGGCCGGAGTACTCTCGGGCATCCTCGGCATTGGTAGCGGCGTGCTCAAAGTGATTGCCATGGACGGCATCATGAAGGTGCCTTTCAAGGTGAGCACCACCACGTCCAACTTCATGATGGGCGTAACCGCTTGCGCCTCCGCCGTGGTCTACATCCAGCGCGGCAACATCGTGCCGGGCATTGCCTGCCCCGTCATGATTGGCGTACTCTTCGGTGCCCTCACCGGCGCGCGCTTGCTCAAACGCCTCGACGTGCGCACCCTGCGCCAGATTTTCTGCATCGCCATCCTCATGGTGGCAGCCAATATGATTTACCAAGGATTCACCGGCGGCTTTGAAAACTAAAACCTCACAGCAATGGAAGATAACAGACTCGAACAAATGGTAGCCCGCACCCTGCGCTGGGGCGTATCGATAGCCTGCGCCATCGCTTTCGTGGGCGGCGCCATCTATCTCTACAAACACGGCAGCGAGCCTCTGCCAGACTATACTACGTTCTCCTACTCGGATACTCACCCCAAGGAATACACCACACTGGGCGGCATCCTTGCCGGAGTGTGCGAGATGAACGCCGCCAGCTGGATTCAGCTCGGCGTCATCGCCCTGTTGCTCACCCCCATTCTGCGCGTGCTGCTCTCCCTTGCGGGCTTTGTCAGCCAGCGCGACTGGCTCTACGCCGCCATTACCTCGGCGGTGCTGGCCATCATCATCGGCAACTCGATAGGCGGTTTCTAAGATTCAGAGAAAGCCTTTTGGAATTTTAGAAATAAAAAAATCACGGGTCTTGCGACTCGTGATTTTTTATGTAGCGCTGTGTCGGGCACAGCTGTTTGTCAAGAAAAATTATTCGCTGATCAAATCCTTACCGGTCATCTCGGCGGGCTGTTCCAAGCCGAGGATGTGGAGGATAGAAGGCGCTACGTCGGCCAAAACGCCGTCGGCCACCTTGGCGTTCTTGTTCTCTGTCACATAGATGAAGGGAACGGGATTCAAAGAGTGAGCTGTATTGGGCGTACCGTCTGCGTTCACTGCGTTGTCAGCGTTGCCGTGGTCGGCAATGATGATGGTTTCGTAGCCGGTGGCGCTGGCAGCTGTCACCACGTCCTTCACACATTCGTCAACAGCCTTCACAGCCTTCTCAATGGCTTCGTAGATGCCGGTGTGGCCCACCATGTCGCCGTTGGCAAAGTTCACCACGATGAAGTCGTACTTGTCTTCCTTGATAGCCTCTACGAGTTTGTCCTTCACCTCATAGGCAGACATCTCGGGCTTGAGGTCGTAAGTAGCCACCTTAGGCGATGCTACGAGGATGCGTTCTTCGCCTTCGTAGGGAGTTTCGCGGCCACCGTTGAAGAAGAATGTTACGTGTGCGTACTTCTCTGTCTCTGCGGTGTGAAGCTGTGTGAGTCCCTTGCTGCTGAGGTATTCGCCGAGGGTGTTGGTCACGTTCTCTTTGGGGAAGAGGATGTGCACGCCGGTAAATGATGCGTCGTAAGGAGTCATACAGTAGAACTGCAAACCGGGGATTGTTTTCATGCCGGCTTCGGGCATGTCTTGCTGGGTGAGCACTACGGTGAGCTCCTTAGCGCGGTCGTTGCGGTAGTTAAAGAAGATAACCACGTCGCCCTCTTTGATGCATCCGTCAACAGTGGTGTTATGGATGGGGAGAACGAACTCGTCGGTCACATCGGCGTCGTAGCTTTCCTGCATGGCTTGCACCATGTCGGCAGCTTGCTTGCCTTTGCCTTCTACAAGGAGGTCGTAAGCTTCCTTCACACGCTCCCAACGCTTGTCGCGGTCCATGGCGTAGAAACGGCCTACGATGGAGGCGATGGCAGCGCCGTTGGCGTTGCACACGCCTTGCAGTTGTTCGATGAAGCCTTTTCCGCTGCGGGGGTCGGTGTCGCGACCGTCCATGAAGCAGTGAACGAAGGTGCGCTCGGCTACGCCGTATTCCTTAGCGATTTCTACGAGTTTGAAGAGGTGGTCGAGTGAAGAGTGAACGCCTCCGTCTGAGGTCAAGCCCATGAGGTGTACGCTCTTGCCGTTTTCCTTTGCGTAGGAGTAGGCGCTTACCACTTCGGGGTTGCTGAGGATGGAACCGTCGGCACATGCGCGGTTGATTTTTACCAAGTCCTGGTAAACGATGCGGCCTGCACCGATGTTCAGGTGGCCCACTTCGGAGTTACCCATTTGTCCGTCGGGCAAACCCACGTTCTCGCCAGAAGCGAGGAGTTGAGAGTGGGGATAGTTGGCAGCGAGGCTGTCCATGAAGGGGGTTGGTGTTTGGAAGATGACGTCGCCTTTGCCGTGCGAGCCAATTCCCCAACCATCGAGAATCATAAGTAGGGCTTTCTTTGCCATGATGATTTTGGTTTTATGGTTTGAGTTTTTTGCTTTCAACTTACAAAGGTACGGATTTTTTTTAGATAGCACACTGCGTTGGCCCACAAGTTGATGGCCGGTGTTTCATTCTTTGGCGCTGCGCTTGCATCCGAGCAGTGCCAAAGCGGCCCAGAGGAAGAAGAGGGCGCGCAGGCTGAGCGACATATCTGCGGGGAAAATGGCGGCCAGTATGGCGGCTTGTGCGTTGAGCAAATGGAGCGTGTGGCGCGGACTGACGGGCTCTTCGAGCAAGCGGCTGTAGAAGGCGGCCAATGCTACGATGGGGCGACTGGCTGCGAGGCGTGCGAAGAGGTTCTGCGGTTTTTCCTGAGCGAGAAACGAGGGGTCTAACACAAAAGATTTCTTTGTCATGGCCGTGATATTTTTATTGGTTCACGGTGCAAAGAAATCCGTAAATTGTGACAATCTACGTCACTACTTAAATTTTTTTGTTAAATCTTTGATGCGCTCGGACAGATAGTTTTTGAAGTCGGGCGAGTCTACTACGTCGATGTCGTCGGAGAGTCCCATGACGAAGCGGCCCACGCCTTTGAAACTGCACACCTGTGTGTCGAGCAGGTAGCGGCCGTCGTCTTGCAGTTCGATTTGCTCTTCGGCGGCGGGAAACTCTTCGAGGAGCAGATTGGTGGCCAGACGGCCCAGCAGGAGCTTCACGCCGAAACGCTGTGTGCCTGAGAAATGGAAGAGGTCGGTAAAGAAGGGCGTGTGCTGCTCTTCGTGCGACCAGAGCATATCGAGCACCTCTACACTACGTGCGCGTGATATCTTAAAGGTCTTGTTCAATCCGGTGGTTATCTCGTAGCAGCGCACTTCGCTGTTGCCGGAGAGAAAGAGGTAGGGCTCTACGTAGCGGTCGGTGATGCGTCCGCTGTTGGGCGAGAGATAGTCGCGCAGGACGACCACTCGGTGTTGGCGTGTGCCCTCATAGATTTTGCTCAGGTTGCGAGCTATGTGGTCGTCCACGCCGTGGCGGGCCAGCACCTCAAAGTCGTAGAGCGAGGAGAGCTTCTGACGCAGGTGGCGCACCTCGGGCGAGTTGTCCAAGACGCTGTTAAGCACGCGGTTGATGGTGATGGCCTCGTCTTCGGTGAAGTGGATGAGCGAGGTGATTTCTTTGAAGAAGGGCGAACTGTGGTCGATGCGATACTTCGTGCCGCTCTTCTCTACCACAAAGCCCATCTCGCGAAAGGCGTCAAGGTAGCGATAGATGCTTCGCTTACTCATATTCAGCTGCTTACTCACATCCTCCACTTTCAGACTGTTGTTCTGCGTGAGCATCACCATCAGCCGAAGTTGCTTGTCGAACTTCTCAAAATCCATTTCCGTCCTAAAATATTTTTCTCTTTCAGGATGCAAAATTATAACAAAAATATTAAAAATGCAATTTTTACCCCCCCCCGCAAAGTTAAATGTTGTTAAATGTATGTATTTTCTTGTAAAAAATACCAATTTATTGGGTCTTCCGGCCCATTTTTGAGAGCTATTTTTAACACTCCGAGGCCTTCTCCGGCAATATGCAAAGGAGGGTGCCATTGCAAAAAGCGGGCCAATCGGTTTTTAAGAAAAGGGCGAGAAAGAAAGTTTTAAGAAAGTTTAACGCAGCCAAAAGTGCCATGAAGCCGAAAGAAATTTTCAGCGCTTAGAAAACTCCACGGCGCGGCGCAAAATTTTTCTTCGTAGTTACCAAAATTTTCTTAGTAGTTACCTAATTTTTCCTGCGAGCCGCCGAAGGAATGGCCAAAAATGCGCATTTTCTCCGAAAGAACGGATACAAAAAAGGACCTCAGCCGAGGTCCCTATACGTCAAGACAAAGATAATACATTTGTGGGCGAAATGCAAATCGGGATTTACTGATTTTTAGAATGCGTTTACATCTTTTAAGAAATAAAGATGGCGGAGCGCCCATTTTTGGCCCCGCTGCATCAAAACGCCGCCACCAAGCTCGCCAATCTTATAAATATTCATAAAAAACGGCCCTGCAAGAAGGCGCTGCGGGGCGGCAGATTTAGAAAAATGGGGGAGCAGCGTTTTGCAGTTCGGGGCTCTTGATGTATCTTTGCACTCATATAATATATAGATGATGCTGAAAAAGATTCTGCCCCTGCTGCTTTTCTGCCTCCTGCCCTGCGTGGGTTTCGCACAAAGCGCCTACCCCTCGGCCATGCCTACGATGACCATCACGGCGGCCGACGGCGAGGAGAGCGAAGAAACCGAATACGAAGGCTCGGCTCCAATCAAAGCCCTGCTGCGCGCCCATCCGGAGAACGTGGGCAGCTACACGCCCTACTATGAGTGGCGCTTCTCGCGCCAGGGCGAAGAAAAGCCTTTCCTCACCCGCTACGAAGAGGAGACCACCTACGAGTTTCGGGAGAGCGGCGCCTTTCTCGTCGAGCTGTACATCAGCTTTGTAGAGGGCACCGACACCATCGAATACGAGATGGACAGTCCCTTCATGGTGAACATCAGCGAGTCGAAGCTGGAGGTGCCCAACGCCTTTACGCCCAACGGCGACGGCGTGAACGATGTGTTCAAGGTGAAAGAGGGCTACCAGAGCATCGTATCCTTCGAGGCCACCGTGTTCAACCGCTGGGGCAAGAAACTCTACTCCTGGAAAGACCTGGACGGCGGATGGGACGGCAAGAGCGGCGGCAGCAATGTGCCCGACGGTGCTTACTACCTCCTCATCAAAGCCAAAGGGGCCGACGGCAAGAACTACGACATCAAAAAGACCATCAACATACTGCGCGGATACACCGAAGCAGCCGGTAAAAACTAAACCAAAGACCTAACAGCGACTCTGAAGCCCATGCAAGAGCTTTCCGACATAACGCCAAAGGCCTCCTGTCCCAAAGAAAGGGAAGAGGAGGGACAGATTAACATCTACGGCGCACGCGTTCACAACCTGAAAAACGTGGACGTGACCCTGCCGCGCCATAGTCTGTCGGTGATTACCGGCCTGAGCGGCTCGGGCAAGAGTTCTTTGGCCTTCGACACGCTCTACGCCGAGGGACAGCGCCGATACATCGAGACGTTCTCGGCCTATGCGCGCAACTTTCTCGACAACCTGGAGCGCCCGGACGTGGACAAGATAACCGGTCTCAGCCCCGTAATCAGCATCGAGCAGAAGACCACCAACAAGAACCCACGCTCCACCGTGGGCACCGTCACTGAGATATACGACTTTCTCCGACTGCTCTACGCACGCGCCGGCGAGGCCTACAGCTACGTCAGCGGCGAGCGCATGGTGAAATACACCGAGGAGCAAATCGTAGACCTCATCCTCACCCGCCACACAGAGCACAAGGTGTACCTGCTGTCGCCCCTGGTGCGCAGCCGTAAGGGACACTACAAAGAACTCTTTGAGACCGTACGCAAAAAGGGCTTCCTCAACGTACGTGTGGACGGCGAGATACGCGAAGTGGTGAACGGCATGAAGGTGGACCGCTACAAGAACCACGACATAGAGGTGGTGATTGACAAACTCATGGTACGCGAGAAAGACGCTGAGCGTCTGAAGAAAAGCGTAGCCAAGGCGCTCGAACAAGGTAGCGGCCTGATGATCATCCTCGACGACACGGACGGCACGGCTAAGTTCTACTCTAAGCGACTGATGTGTCCCACGAGCGGCATCTCCTACCGCGAACCCGCGCCCCACAACTTCTCTTTCAACTCCATGAACGGCGCCTGCCCCAAGTGTAAAGGCTTGGGCTACGTCAGTGTGATGGACCAAGAGAAAGTGGTGCCCAACCCCAAACTATCCATCCGTGAGGGCGCACTCGCCCCACTCGGAAAATTCAGAAACGCCCTTATCTTCTGGGAAGTGGAAGCCGTGCTCCTACAATACGATTGCGACCTCAACACCCCCGTTTGCGACATCCCGGAAGAGGCTATGGACGAAATATACAACGGCACGGCCGACCGCCTGCGCATCCCCGCGGCCATTGCTCATACCACCGACGACTACTATGTGGAGTACGGCGGACTGGTAAAGTACATCCAGCAAATGGCAGATAGCGAGATGACCGCGGCAGCACAACGCTGGGCCGAACAATTCTCGCGCACCGACACTTGTCCCGTCTGCCACGGCGCACGCCTTAACCGCGAAGCCCTCAGCTATCGCTTCGGCGGAAAAGGTATTCACGAGCTGGCCGCGATGGACATTGCCGAACTCTACGAATGGCTGGACGGGGTGGAAGAACACCTCGACACAAAGAGCCGAGCCATCGCCGTAGAAATTCTCAAAGAACTGCGCACCCGCCTGAAGTTCCTGCTCGACGTAGGACTCGACTACCTCTCCCTCTCACGCGCCACAATGACGCTATCCGGCGGAGAGAGCCAACGCATACGCCTGGCCACACAGATAGGTTCGCAGCTCGTCAACGTGCTATACATCCTCGACGAGCCAAGCATCGGTCTGCACCAACGCGACAACGTGCGCCTCATCAACTCCCTCAAGGAGCTGCGCGACACAGGCAACACGGTGGTCGTAGTAGAGCACGACAAGGACATGATGCTGGCCTCGGACTACATAGTAGATATGGGCCCGCACGCCGGACGCCTCGGCGGCGAAGTAGTGTTCCAAGGCACGCCCGAAGAAATGCTGGCCTCCGACACAATGACTGCCCGGTATCTCAACGGCAAGCAGTGCATCGCCCTACCCGCTGAGCGCAGAAAAGGAAACGGTACCTCGCTACGCATCGTAGGCGCCGAAGGCAACAATCTGAAGAACGTAGATGCAGAGTTCCCTCTCGGCACGCTCATCTGCGTGACCGGCGTCTCCGGCAGCGGTAAGTCGACTCTCATCAACGACACCTTGCTGCCCATCCTCTCGCAACACTTCTACCGCAGTTTGCGCGAGCCCCTCGCCTACAAGAGCATCGAGGGACTGGAACACATCGACAAAGTGGTGGCCGTCGACCAAAGTCCCCTGGGACGTACCCCGCGCTCCAATCCGGCTACCTACACGGGCGTCTTTGCTGACATCCGCTCGCTCTATGTGAACCTGCCGGAAGCAAAAGTGCGCGGCTACAAACCGGGACGCTTCTCGTTCAACGTAAAAGGCGGCCGCTGCGAAACCTGTAAGGGCAACGGATACAAGACCATTGAGATGAACTTCCTGCCCGATGTCTACGTGCCCTGCGAGACCTGCCACGGCAAACGCTACAACCACGAGACGCTCGAGGTGCGCTTCAAGGGGAAAAGCATAGCCGACGTGCTCGACATGACCATTAACCGCGCCGTAGAGTTCTTTGAAAACGTGCCCCACATCCTGCACAAGATAAAAGTGCTGCAAGACGTAGGACTCGGATACATCAAACTGGGGCAAGCCTCCACCACCCTCTCGGGCGGAGAAAGCCAGCGCGTAAAACTGGCCACCGAGCTCTCGAAACGCGACACGGGTCGCACCGTCTACATCCTTGACGAGCCGACCACCGGTCTTCACTTCGAGGACATCCGCGTGTTGCTCGGCGTGCTCAACCGCCTTGTAGAGAAAGGCAACACGGTCATCGTCATCGAGCACAACCTCGACGTCATCAAGATGGCCGACCACATCATCGACATGGGCCCCGAAGGCGGTCGCGGCGGCGGAAAAGTTATCGCAACAGGCACTCCGGAGGAAGTGGTAAAGGCCGGGAAAGGCTACACCGCCCAGTTCTTGAAAGCAGAGCTGAAGCAGAGGAAAGGGAAGAATGACTGAAGTACTGCTACCGCCCAATGGGCAATATAAGAAATTGCTGACCTATCGCAAGGCAGATATAATATATGAGCTAACCTATTATTTCTGCCACAAATACCTGTCTAGGAGCGACCGCACAATAGACCAGATGGTGCAAGCAGCAAGGAGCGGCAAACAAAACATCGTGGAAGGCTGCGCAGCCTCAGCTACATCTTGTAAGACTGAGATAAAACTACTCAATGTAGCCAAAGCCAGCCTGATGGAACTATTAGAGGATTACGAAGACTACCTCCGCACACGCAGGCATCGCATTTGGGAAGATTCTTCTGTTGAATTGAAAGCGATGAGAAAGTTGGGCAGGGAACACGATGAAGCAGAATTCTTTTTAGGATTGGCAAGCACACGCCCTCCTGAGACCATCGCAAATATGGCTATCGTACTGATAAAACAGACCGACTATCTGCTGTTCCGACAACTCAAACGATTGGCAGACGACTTTGAAAAGTATGGTGGTTTTAGCGAACGGATGTCCCGCATCCGTAGAGAAAAAAGAGGATACTAATAAGGCTTGACATTCGGACTCTATCCGGTTCCAAAGTCTCTAAGGACCTTAAAGTCCCTAACGACCTTAATAATATTTGAACAATAAAAAAATAAATAATCTATTTAATAACAACTTAAAAATCTTTTAATTATGTTTGAAGGACATCCAAAAGGTCTATGGGCATTAGCCCTCGCCAACACAGGTGAACGCTTCGGTTACTATACCATGTTGGCAGTTTTCTTGTTCTTTTTGCAGGACAATTTCGGTTTTGACATGGGAAAATCTAGTACTATTCAAGGCATCTTCTTGGCTGTAGTTTACGGCGTACCTCTTTTTGGTGGTATACTTGCTGACAAATTTGGTTTTGGCAAGATGGTCACCATTGGTATCTTCGTCATGTTCACGGGATACCTATTACTATCTTTACCTTTAGGAGCGGGATTTTTTGCATTAAGCGTAATGATATTAGCATTGTCGCTGATTTGTGCAGGAACCGGTCTTTTCAAGGGAAACTTGCAAGTATTGGTTGGTAATCTATACGATGACCCCAAATACTCTGCAAAGCGCGACGAAGGTTTCAGCATTTTCTACATGGCTATCAATTTAGGGTCTATGTTTGCAGCTGCTGCAGCTCTAACTATCATGGCTTGGACTCAGACTGAATATGGTGTAAGTAAGGCAGATTCTTACCACTTCGCTTTCGCTGTTGCATGCGTATCGTTGGTAATCTCAATCCTTATTTACTATGTATTTCGTGGTACTTTCTCTCATGCTGACCGTGCAAAAGCAGTTGCCGCAGGCAGTACAGATATAGTTGAAGAAAAACTTACTCCTGCTCAAACTAAAGAACGTATCGTTTGCCTCTGCTTGGTTTTCGCCGTGGTTATCTTCTTCTGGATGGCATTCCACCAAAACGGTATCACGATGAACCAATTTGCTCGCGAATACACTGCTACTTCAGAAAGCGGCTTCATGAGTCTTTTCCTCAGCAAGTCATTTAGTCTCACTGGTATGAGAAGCATTTGGAACCTTGTTTTGTGCATTGTATTGGTTTATACATTGCTCAATGTTTTCCAGTCAAAGACTACAAAGGGTAAGCTCATTGCGGGTGTTTTGGCCTTGGCAGCAGGTGGTATTTTGGTATATAAAGCATTGAATGTTACAGGTTCTGTAGATGTTGAAGCTCCTATTTTCCAACAATTCAATCCTTGCTTCGTTGTTGCATTGACTCCGATCGTTGTCTTAATCTTTAAGTGGTTAGCTAGCAAGGGCAAGGAACCATCTTCACCCAAAAAGATTGGTTTGGGAATGTTGGTAGCTGCTGCTGCATTCGTTATTCTTTTAATTGGCTCACTAGGCCTTCCAGCTCAGGCAGAACAATTGGCTAACATCGAAGCAGGCACTGCCACTTTGGTATCTCCCAATTGGCTCATCAGCACCTACTTTGTGCTGACTATCGCAGAATTATTGCTTTCTCCTATCGGCATTTCATTTGTGTCAAAAGTAGCACCTCCTCAGTACAAGGGTATGATGATGGGTGGATGGTTTGTTGCGACTGCCATTGGTAACGCCTTGATTATGATTCCTGGTTTGATGTGGGGTTTAGATTTGTACATCATTTGGGGCGTATTGATTGCTATTTGCCTCGTTTCAGCTATCTTTATTTTCTCAATACTGAAGCGCTTGGAAAAAGTATCCTAAGGCTACACATTAAATAATATATAGGCAGGCAGGCTCAAAAGGCTTGCCTGCTTTTCTTTTGGGCAGTTGCGAAGAGTAAACAGAGTTTCGGGGGCAGTATTAAAAAAGTAGCCATTCCATCGGAGGTTTGCGGAAGATAGAAGGGATGCTAATGCTGGAAAAGCAGCACGCTGGGGCAGGCTCCGAATGGTTTACTTTTTAGATTTTGTAATTATCTGATTTTCAAGAGCCATTTTCGGGCATTTCTTAGTAAACTTCTAGGAAAAACTCGGAGTTTACTAGGAAAAATTTGTAGTTTACTAAGTTTTCCTAGAAAGCTACTAAGAAAAACAAGATGATGCAGGGGTGAAAAATAGGCATTAAGAGAAGTATTGGAAAGAGCAAAAACAGGGCCTCCGAAACTATAAAATCGGAACAGTTTTTACCCATGATTCTCTGTTCCATATTTCCTATTCTATATACAAATTCTTTACAAAAAGATTTTTTAAGATAATAGCACAAGGAGCTTAAGAAAACTTTTTATACATTTGCAGTTTCTAAGATATAATTGTTTATTCTCAAAATATTATGGAACCTGCAAAAGGAAAATTAGGAGTGTTGTGCGTAGGTCTTGGCGCCGTGACCACAACAATGATTACAGGTGTTTTGATGGCCCGCAAAGGTTTGGCCAAGCCTGTTGGTTCAATGACGCAGTATGACAAAATCCGCGTAGGCCGCGGCGCAGACAAGAAATATCTGCACTACGGAGAGATTGTGCCTCTGGCACAGCTCAACGACCTTGTATTCGGTGCGTGGGACGTTTATCCTGCCAATGCCTTTGAGAGCGCAGTGAACGCCGAGGTGCTCCGCGCCAAAGACATCTTGCCCGTAGAAGACGAACTGAAGGCCATCGTGCCCATGAAGGCCGCCTTCGACAAAAACTATGCCAGCCGCCTTGACGGCGACAACGTAAAGGACTGCAAGACCCGCTGGGAAATGGCAGAAGCTTTGCGTCAGGACATCCGCGAGTTTAAGGCCGCTAACGGCTGCGAGCGCGTGGTGGTTATCTGGGCTGCCTCTACAGAAATCTACGTACCCATCGACAAAGAGGTACACTATACGCTTGAGGCTTTCGAGGCTGCCATGAAGGCCGACGACCGCGAGCGCATCGCACCCTCTATGTGCTATGCCTACGCTGCATTGCAAGAAGGCGCTCCCTTCATCATGGGCGCTCCCAACACCACGGTAGACATCCCCGCTATGTGGGAGTTGGCCGAGAAGACCAAAATGCCTATCGCCGGTAAGGATTTCAAGACCGGACAGACCCTCGTGAAGAGCGGATTTGCTCCCATCATCGGCACACGTTGCTTGGGACTTGCCGGATGGTTCTCTACCAACATCCTCGGTAACCGAGACGGCCTCGTGCTCGATGAACCCGCCAATTTCCGCACCAAGGAAGTATCTAAACTCTCTACTTTGGAGAGCATCCTCGTGCCCGAAAATCAGCCCGACCTCTATACGGACTACTACCACAAGGTGCGCATCAACTACTATCCTCCTCGCAACGACGACAAAGAGGGATGGGACAACATCGACATCTTCGGCTGGATGGGCTATCCTATGCAGATTAAAATCAACTTCCTCTGCCGCGACTCTATCCTTGCCGCTCCGCTCATGCTCGACCTCGTATTGCTCTCCGACCTTGCAGCGCGCGCCGGCCGCTATGGCACACAACGTTTCCTGAGCTTCTACCTGAAGAGCCCGCAGTACGACTACACCACAGACGAGGTGCCCGTTAACCACCTCTTCCAACAGTATGTCATGCTGAAGAATGCCATCCGCGAAATGGGCGGCTACGAAGCCGACGAAGAAATCGACTAAGAAATAAGCATAGGAGTTTCCAACCAGAAACACACCTATATAAACCTACATGAACCATGAAAAGCTTCACGGCTGTCCTTCTTTCCCGAGGATGAGCCGTGGGGCTTTTTGGGAACTTCAACCAACAACCCGACAGACTTGACACGCGTGAAACTAAGAATCTACTTCCTGCTTATCCTCCTGTGCTCCGGCCTGGCTGTGCTGGCGCAAAACGTAACCGGTGTCGTCACGAACGCCACCAACGGAGAGACCGTGCCCTTCGCCAACGTGTTCTACGAAGGAGATAAGCGCGCTGTACAGACAGACGTCGACGGAAAATTTTCTATCCCCTACAAGAAAGGACGCCTCTACATCAGCAATATAGGATTTGACTCGAAGAACTTCCGCATCGACAAGCCGCAACACCTCGATGTGCGCCTCATCCCCAACGCCCGTCTCTTCAACGAGGCTACGGTTACCGGAAAGAAAAAGAAGTACAGCCGGAAAAACAATCCCGCCGTGGAGCTCATGCGAAAGGTAATCGCTGCTAAGAAAAAAAGCAATCTGAAGGAGCACAACTACTATAGCATAGACAAGTACAGCAAAATCACCTTCGCCTTTAACGACGTGACAGACAAAGTGTTTGAGGAAGGAAAATTTAAGAAGTTCCCCTTCCTCAAAGACCATGTAGAGACCTGCAACACTACCGGCAAACTCATCCTGCCCATCTCCGTCGACGAGACAGTGTCTACAGAGATCTACCGCAAAGAGCCGGAGACCACGAAGACCATTGTCACCGGCCAACGCAGCAACGGCATCAACGACCTTATCAACACCGGCGACATCCTCAACACGATGCTCAAAGACTGCTTTACCGACGTTGACATCTACGAAGACGAGATACGCCTGCTGCAAAACCAGTTTATCAGCCCCATATCCTCACGCTCCGCCATCAGCTTCTACCGCTATTTTATAGAGGACACCTTGATGGTAGACAAGGACAAATGCTTCGAACTGACCTTTACGCCCAACAATCCGCAGGACTTCGGATTTACCGGCACACTTTACATCATGGCCGACTCTACCTGGCGCGTAAAAAAGATAGACATAGGCTTGCCCAAGAACACCAATGTCAACTTCATAGAAAGCCTGCGCATCATCCAGGAGTTTCAGCAGTTGCCCTCGGGCGAACAGGTGACCGTCTCAGACGATATGTTGGTGCAACTCAAGCTGGTGGATTTTCTACAGAAGTTCCAAGTGCAACGCACCACCCAATACAAGAATTTTTCCTTTGAGCCTATCCCCGACCAATCTTTTAAGTTCAAGGGCGACATACTGGTGGATGCGAATGCACAGATGCGCGACGAAGAATTCTGGGAGCAACAGCGCTCCGAGCGTCTTACGAAATCTGAAAGCCGCATGAATGCCTTCATCCGCAACCTTCAGAACATCAAAGGTTTCAAGCCCGTGCTGTTCGTAGCAAAGGCCTTCATCGAAAACTTTGTGGAGACGAGCACCGACCCCAAGAAGCCGAGCAAGGTAGACATTGGTCCGGTGAACACAATCATTACCAAAAATTTTGTGGAAGGCTGGCGCTTGCGCGCCTCGGCTCAAACCACCGCCAACCTGCACCCTAACATTTTCCTGAAAGGCTACGTGGCCCACGGCTTCAAGGACCATCGATGGAAAGGTATGGGCGAAATGACCTATTCCTTTAACAAGAAGGCCTACCTGCCGCGCGAGTTTCCCGTGAACAACCTGACGTTCACCTACGCCAACGACGTGATGTCGCCCAGCGATAAGTTTTTGCCCACGGATAAGGACAATGTGTTCGTATCCTTTAAGTGGACCAGCGTAGAGCACATGATGTACTATCAGTACTATAACCTCTTGTGGGACCGCGAATGGGCCAACGGTTTCCGCCTCAACATGCAGCTACGCACTGAGCGCGACCGCCCCACCGGCGCCCTCTTCTATCAAGCGCTCGACGAACAAGGTACTCCTTCTCTTGACCCTGCCAAGCGCATCAAGAGTTTACATACCACCGACTTCAAACTGGGCTTCATCTACCAGCCGGGCGCCACATGGATCAACACCAAACAGCGCCGCATAGCCGCCAACCACGAAGCACCGCGCATCTCTTTTTCCCATACGGTGGGTGTAAAAGGTGTGCTGGGCTGCGATTACAATTACAACTTTACGGAGGTGGGGCTCGAGAAGCGTTTCTGGCTCGCTTCGTGGGGTAAGATTGATGCCACATTGAAGGGCGGAGTGCAATGGAACCAAGTGCCCTTTCCGCTGCTCATCATGCCGCCGGCCAACCTATCCTACATCCGCGAGGACAACATGTTCAGCCTCATCAACAACATGGAGTTTCTCAACGACCGCTATGCCTCGCTCATGCTGGCTTGGGACATGAACGGAAAGATTCTGAACCGCATCCCGCTACTGAAGAAATTAAAATGGCGCGAGCACATAGGCTGCAACGTGCTTTGGGGCACGCTCTCCAGCAAGAACAATCCTTTCTTGGAGAAGAATGCCGGCAACGCCAACCTCTACTACTTCCCCGGCCACTTCCAAGCCGACGGTTCCTACAAATACCTGTCCGGCACCATGGACAAGAAAAAGCCCTACGTAGAAGTAGTGGCCGGCATCCACAACATCTTCAAGCTCCTGCATGTGGAGTATGTGCGCCGACTGACCTATCTTGACGACCCCGACACGAACAAATGGGGCGTACGCTTGATGCTACGCGTGACGTTCTAACTTATTATTTTCTCCTCTACAAAAATCCCAAAACCATCGGTGAAATCGGAGAAAATATAAAGCTCGTCATCTTCTTTATCACAGTGCTGCGCTCATCCCTCCAGTCCTTTCCACGCTCTTTCTTTCACAACGCACCGCCATGTTTTGAGCGGCGCATGCTGCGGCGTATCCATGCCCAGCGGCACCCGCTTTCAGGCCTCCGATGTGCCTTCGGGAAAGGCCCCTTAAAAGACCCTCTTGAGACATAAAGCGAGGCAAGAGCAACCCTCCAAAATCTGCCATTCCACCGTACTTTTCCAGCCCTTTGAAAAGTACGAATTTCCTTTACAATTTTACTACTGATTATCAGCAGGTTTGAAAAGGCATTTCTTAGGTAAAAGCTAGGTGAATTTCGGTAACTACTAGGAAAAATTCGG
>CALCHR010000086.1 GCA_937901185.1 uncultured Bacteroidales bacterium | reverse complement strand
CGTGCTTCGATTTCGATATCGAGAAGGTTCGCTGCGGTCAGCTCTCCCCCGTGTTCTTCGGCTCGGCGCTCAACAACTTCGGTGTGGAAGAACTGCTCAACACCTTCGTAGAGATTGCTCCCTCGCCCCGCCCCGTTAAGGCCGAAGAGCGCGATGTGCAGCCCGACGAACAGAAGTTCACCGGCTTCATCTTCAAAATCACCGCCAACATCGACCCCAACCACCGTTCCTGCGTAGCCTTTTGCAAAGTGTGCTCCGGCAAGTTTGTGCGCAACGCCCCCTACTTACACGTACGCCACGGCAAGACGCTCCGCTTCTCCTCGCCCACCCAGTTCATGGCACAGCGCAAGACCACGGTAGACGAAGCTTGGGCCGGCGACATCATCGGCTTGCCCGACAACGGCACCTTCAAGATTGGCGACACACTGACCGAAGGCGAACTCCTCCACTATCGCGGCTTGCCCTCCTTCTCGCCCGAGATGTTCAAGTACATCGAGAACGCCGACCCCATGAAGACCAAGCAGTTGCAGAAAGGTATCGAGCAACTGATGGACGAGGGTGTGGCACAGCTCTTTGTGAACCAATTTAACGGCCGCAAGATTATCGGCACCGTAGGCCAGTTGCAGTTTGAGGTAATCCAATACCGCTTGGAGAACGAGTACAACGCCAAGTGCCGCTGGGAGCCCATCAGCCTCTACAAGGCCTGCTGGATTGAGAGCGACGACGAGGCAGAACTCGAAGCCTTCAAGAAACGCAAATACCAATACATGGCCAAGGACCGCGAAGGCCGCGACGTCTTCCTGGCCGACTCAGGCTACGTGTTGCAGATGGCGCAAAACGACTTTAAGCACATCCGCTTCCACTTCACAAGCGAATTCTAACCCCCAAAAAGCACACTGAAAATCAGAGGTTTTCAGAACCATTTCTTCGGAGGCTCGCAGGAAAAACTAGATAAGACCTAGGAAAAACTGCGAGCCTCCGAGTTCTTCCTAGGTCTTATCTAAGAATTCGCCGCTCCCTCCTAGCCTTCCTCCGAAACCGGTTGCGGCAAAATATTAAAATGAGAAGCAGGAAGGGAATTATTAAAAAATTATCCGTATATTTGTCGGTTGTTAGCATCGAACAAATAATCTTAATACTAATTTTATCACTAATTTATTATGAAGAGATTTTTTCTGTATCTCATGTCCCTCGTGGCTTGCTTAACTGTAAGCGCACAAAACGGACTACCGCAATTCTCTACAGAAGATAGTCCTAAGTACTACTCTGTTGAGTTCAAAACAGGCGGCGCTTTCCTTGGCGACCAAGGTAATGGACAAAATCTGCTGACCGTGGCAGATGCCGACGGCGCAGAAGAGTATTGGATGTTCATCGGTACGAAGGACAACTTCACCATGAAGAGCAAGGCCGGCAACTATGTGTCTTTCAACAACTCAGCCGCTCGCTTTGCCTCCAGCAACGCAGCTACAAGCGCAGTTAAGCTCCGCTTGGTTGCAGGTGCTACAGACGGCACTTGGGAAATTCAGCGCACCAGCGTGACAGCCAACTGCATGAACCAGTTTCAGGGCACCGGCGCCGGCAAACAACTCGGCGAGTGGGGCAAAGGCGACCCCAACAATCCTGTGTACTTCAACGAAGTGGAAGATGTAACAGAAGGCTACATCGCTCCCGTGTTCAGCGATGAAAACAGCGAGACCTACTTCATGATTCAGTTTGCCAAGAACGGCAACCACATGCAATCAGGCGGTGTAGGCGGCAAGGCCGTTACTGCCAAGATGACCAACAAGCCCAGCCAATACTGGAAGTTTGTAGGTACTGCCAACAAATTCCAATTGGTAAGCAAGGACGGAAGCTACGGTACCATCAAGAGCGGCCAAGCCACTAACGGCCAAACTGGCAACCTCCTTCACATGGTAAGCACCCCCGACGCTTCTGGTTTCCGCATTGAGAAATCCGGCAACAGCAACTATCCCGACGCCTACGAGATTCGCTACAACGGAACCAGCAGCGACCAGAACACCTTCAACCAATGGGGTGGCGCAGAAGCCGGTATGTCTATCGGTCTCTGGAAGGGCAACAACGACGACAACAACCCTCTCTATCTCTACATCCCCAGCGATGACCTCGTAACTCCTTTTGACATTGAAGGCATCGGCGCTCACAAGCCCACCAACGCCCTCACACTCTGGTACACAAACGCTGCCAGCAACATGTCAGTAAGCGACCAGTGGATGGAGTACTCTCTGCCTATCGGTAATGGTCAGCTCGGCGCCAGCATCTTCGGTGGCGTAGCACAAGAGCAGGTACAGTTCAACGAGAAGACCCTCTGGAGCGGTCGTAGCACCGACGTCGGTACAGAATATGGCGACTACGAAAACTTCGGTAGCCTCTACATCGACGACATCAGTGGTGTCTTCGGTGATGGCAAGGCAGTGAAGAACTACTATCGCCAGCTCGATTTGACCAACGCAACAGCCAGTGTTCACTACACCAGCACTGACGGCAGCGTAAACTACACTCGCGAGTATATTGTAAGCAACCCCGACGACGTAATCGCTATGCGCTTGAAAGCCGACAAGGCCGGACAGATCAGCCTTAAGTTCTCTCTCGCCGCAGGTCGTCCCGGCTTGCGTGCTACCACTACCTACGAAAACGGTACAGCCACCTTCGGCGGTGCACTTGAGACCATCACTTACAAAGCCCTCTTGAAGGTTGTTCCCACAGGCGGTGAAATGACCACAGACAAGAAAGGTATCACCGTGAAAGGCGCAGACGAAGTATTGGTAATCCTCGCCGGCGGCACAGACTTTGATCCTTACAGCTCAACCTATGTTTCTAACACTGCAGCGCTTGCCAACAACGTGGCAGCACGCGTGAACGACGCAGCAGCTAAGACTTGGGAAGAAATCTACAACGCCCACGTGACCGACTACAAGAGCTACTTCGACCGCTGCGAATTCCAGCTCGCAGGTGCTAAGAACACTATGCCTACAGACGACCTCGTGAAGCAATACGCAAAGCGCTCTACCGGTATGGAAGACTATGCTTTGATGCTCGAGCAAATTTACTTCGCTTACGGCCGCTACCTCGAAATCAGCAGCTCACGCGGCGTAGACCTCCCCTCTAACTTGCAAGGTATCTGGAACAACTCCAGCGAGCCCGCTTGGAATGCCGACATCCACTCTAACATCAACGTACAGATGAACTACTGGCCCGCTGAGCCTACCAACTTGAGCGAGATGCACGTGCCCTTCCTCAACTACATCATCAATATGGCCGACAGCAAGGAATGGAAGGGCTATGCAGCCAGAGCCGGACAGAATGAAGGATGGACTTGCTACACTGAAAACAACATCTTCGGTGGTGTAGGTAGCTTTATGCACAACTACGTAATCGCTAACGCATGGTACTGCACCCACCTCTGGCAGCACTACCGCTATACCCTCGACAAGGAATTCTTGAAGAAGGCTTTCCCCGCTATGTGGACCTGCAGCCGCTTCTGGATTCTCCGCCTCAAGAAGGCTTCTGACGGCAGCTACGAATGTCCTAACGAGTACTCTCCTGAGCACGGACCTTCTCAAGATGGTGTAGCTCACGCTCAGCAATTGGTATGGGACGTATTGGCCAACACTTTGGCAGCCGCAGAAATCCTTGGCGACGAAGCCGGCGTTTCTGAAGACCTCCTCGCTATCCACCGCGACCGCCTCGAGAAACTCGACAAGGGTCTCCACACTGAGACTTACACCGGCACCTGGGGTGCTAACAAAAACGGTATTAAGACCGGCGACGAGCTCCTCCGCGAGTGGAAGTACAGCACTTACACTGCAGGTGCTGATGGTCACCGCCACATGTCACACCTCATGTGCGTTTACCCCTTCAACCAAGTAACTCCTTCAAGCCCCTACTTCAACGCAGCAGTTAACTCTATGAAGCTCCGTGGCGATGCTTCTACAGGTTGGTCAATGGGTTGGAAGATTAACCTCTGGGCACGCGTACTCGACGGCGACCACGCTCACGACATTCTTGAGCTTGCGCTCCGTCACCACAGCGTAGCAGGTGGTGGTGTATACTACAACCTCTACGACTCTCACTCTCCATTCCAGATTGACGGTAACTTCGGTGCATGCGCCGGTATCGCCGAAATGGTAATGCAGAGCCACTGCGACACTATCCAAATCCTCCCCGCTCTCCCCAGCGTATGGAAAGAAGGTTCTATGAAGGGATTGAAGGCCGTTGGCGATTTCACCGTGAACGTAGCTTGGCAGAAGAACAAGGCTACCCGCGTAGAGATTGTCAACAACCAAGGCCAGCCCTGTATGGTGAACTGCGCTGACATCGCCGGCAAGACTATCTACGTAAACGACGTTGTGGTAGAGGCCACTCAGCTCTCTGCCAACACCGTATTGGTTCCCTCTAAGGCAGGCGACTACATCGTAGTAGACATGGACGGCACCTATCAGCCCACAGCCATCAACAAGGTAGCTGCTAAGGCCGGCATCGCCGTGAATGGTCGCAACGTGACTGTAAGCGGTGCCAAGAGCGCCAAAGTGGTTGATTTGTCAGGCCGCACTTTGATGAGCACCAACAACGCTACTTTTAACGTAGACGAAGCAGCCGGTAAGGTAGTGCTCGTTCAGGTAACAGACAAAGCAGGTAAGACCTCAACTCATAAGGTAGCTTTGAAGTAATCGCTTCTTAGTCACAGAGAAAAAGCAGGGGCTGTGCCGGTGAAACCAACCGGTGCAGCCCCTGTTTTTTGTCTCCATTTTTGGTCCTTCGTAAGTGCTTAAAAATCAAGGGCCATTTTCGGCCGTTTCTTCGGCCTTTACTAGGAAAAACTAGAAGTTTACTAGTTTCACTTAGTAAAGGCCGAAGAAAACCTGCACCTTTTCCAATAAAAAATTTTGCCCATCCCCTGCGTTATTGTAATTTTGCATAATAGAAACTAACACATAAAAAATATCCTTATGATTCTATTTTTCGAAACCCCTCAGCAGAGCGTTATCGCTACAGAGGTGGACCACACACTGACAGCCGACGAGGTGAAAGAACTCTGTTGGCTCTATGGCGAAGCCGAGCTGGTAGAAACCCAAGTGCTTGACGGATGCTACGTAGGTCCGCGCCGCGAAATGATTACTCCTTGGAGCACCAACGCCGTAGAGATTACGCAGAACATGAACCTCCACGGCATCAAGCGCATCGAGGAATACTTCCCCGTAGCCAACAAAGACGCTGAATACGACCCCATGTTGCAACGCATGTATGAGGGATTGAATCAAGAAATATTTACCATCAATCTGCAGCCTGCTGCCATCCGCCAAATTGAAGACCTCGAAACCTACAACGAGGCTGAGGGCTTGGCGCTCTCACCTGCCGAGATAGAATATCTGCACGGAGTAGAGGCACAGTTGGGCCGCAAGTTGACCGACTCAGAGGTGTTCGGCTTTGCACAAATCAACTCTGAGCACTGCCGCCACAAGATTTTCGGCGGAACCTTTATCATCGACGGACAGGAAATGCCCTCCTCGCTCTTTGCGATGATCAAAAAGACCACACACGAGAATCCCCACAAGATTCTCTCTGCCTACAAAGACAACGTAGCCTTCTCCGAAGGTCCCATCGTTGAGCAGTTCGCTCCGAAGGACCACTCTACAAGCGACTACTTTGTCATCAAGGACATAGAAAGCGTCATCTCGCTCAAGGCCGAGACCCACAACTTCCCCACCACCGTTGAGCCCTTCAACGGCGCCTCAACCGGTACCGGCGGCGAAATCCGCGACCGTATGGGTGGCGGTGTAGGTTCATGGCCCATTGCCGGTACGGCTGTCTATATGACCAGCTACCGCGCACCTTTGGCTTTGCCCCCCACAACAGGCGGTGCATCGCTCCCCGTTCGCGAATGGCTCTACCAAACTCCCGAGCAGATTCTCATCAAAGCCTCAAACGGTGCTTCCGACTTTGGTAACAAGTTCGGCCAGCCCCTCATCACCGGTTCGGTGCTTACCTTCGAGCACGAAGAAAACGGCGAGCAGTATGGCTACGACAAGGTGATCATGCTGGCAGGCGGTGTGGGCTACGGCACCAAGCGCGACTGCCTCAAGGGCGAGCCCAAGAAAGGCAACAAAGTAGTCATGGTGGGCGGCGACAACTATCGCATCGGCCTCGGTGGCGGTTCCGTTTCTTCCGTAGAGACCGGACGCTACTCCAGCGGCATCGAGCTGAACGCCGTACAGCGTGCCAACCCCGAAATGCAGAAGCGTGCCAACAACCTCGTTCGCGCCCTCTGCGAAGAAGATGTAAACCCCGTAGTTTCTATCCACGACCACGGCTCAGCAGGCCACGTCAACTGCCTCTCTGAGTTGGTGGAAGAATGCGGCGGCCTCATCGACATGTCACAACTCCCCGTTGGCGACCCCACACTCTCTGCTAAGGAAATCATCGCCAACGAGAGCCAAGAGCGCATGGGCTTGCTCATCCAGGAAGAGCACATTGAACACGTAAGAAAGATTGCCGAGCGCGAACGCGCCCCGATGTATGTAGTGGGCGAGACCACCGGCGATGCACACTTTGCCTTCCAGCAAGCAGACGGCGTACGCCCCTTCGACCTCGACGTGGCACAAATGTTCGGCCACTCTCCCAAGACCGTGATGGTGGACGAAACCGTGGTACGTACTTACAAAAATGCTACATACGACCCCGCACAACTGGAAACTTATCTCCACAATGTACTGCAGCTTGAAGCCGTAGCCTGCAAGGACTGGTTGACCAACAAAGTAGACCGCTCCGTAACCGGTAAGGTGGCTCAGCAGCAAACACAAGGCGAACTGCAGTTGCCTTTGGCTGACTGCGGCGTTGTAGCCCTCGACTATCGTGGCCGCGCAGGTATCGCCACCGCCATCGGTCATGCTCCGCAAGCCGGATTGGCCGACTCGGCAGCCGGTTCCGTTCTCGCCGTAGCCGAAAGTTTGACCAACCTCGTATGGGCACCTTTGGCCGACGGCCTTGACAGCGTAAGCCTCTCCGCCAACTGGATGTGGCCCTGCCGCTCACAGGAGGGTGAGGATGCTCGTTTGTACAAGGCTGTAGAGGCACTCTCAGACTTCTGCTGCGACCTCCACATCAACGTACCCACAGGTAAGGACTCACTCTCAATGACGCAGAAATATCCCGACGGCTCTAAGGTGGTGAGCCCCGGTACCGTTATCGTATCGGCTGGTGGCGAGGTTTCTGACGTGAAGAAGGTGGTATCGCCCGTGGTTGTGAACGACGAGAGCTCACTCCTCTATCATATCGACTTCAGCGCCAATGAGCTCGCTCTCGGTGGCTCGGCCTTCTTCCAGACCTTGGACAAGGTAGGTAGCGAGGTGCCTGCTGTAGATGCTGAGTACTTCCGCGACACCTTCATCGCTGTGCAGCAGCTCGTGAACGAAGGCCTCCTCATGGCTGGTCACGATATCTCTGCCGGTGGTATGGTTACCGCATTGCTCGAGATGTGCTTCGCCAACACCAAGGGTGGTTTGCAGATCGACCTCAGCGTGTTCGAGGAGAAGGATATCGTGAAGGTGCTCTTCGCTGAGAATCCCGGTGTGCTTGTTCAGGTAGCTAAGGACAATGCCGCTCGCGTAGAGGCTATCCTCGAAGAGGCTGGCGTAGGCTTTGCCGTTATCGGTAAGCCCATCGCAGAGCGCACTCTCTATATTAATAAGGAGTACACCCTCGACATCGACGCTATGCGCGATGCTTGGTACAGCACCTCTCACTTGCTCGACCGCAAGCAGAGCTTCCACGGCTGTGCCGACGAGCGTGCCAAGAACTATAAGAACCAGCCCCTCGTGTTCGACTTCAACCCTGCCTTCACTGGTAAGTTGGCTCAGTATGGCCTGAACCCCGACCGTCGTACACCTTCGGGCGTCCGTGCCGCTATCATCCGTGAGAAGGGTACCAACGGTGAGCGCGAGATGGCCTACTCACTCTGGCTCGCTGGCTTCGACGTGAAGGATGTAACGATGACCGACCTCGTGACTGGCCGTGAGACACTCGACGACATCAACTTCATCGTCTTCTGCGGTGGCTTCTCTAACTCTGACGTACTCGGTTCGGCCAAGGGATGGGCAGGTGCTATCCTCTTCAGCCCGAAGGCCAAGGAGACTATCGACCGCTTCTATGCTCGTAAGGACACCCTCTCACTCGGTATCTGTAACGGTTGCCAGTTGATGATGGAGCTCGGCCTCATCAC
>CALCHR010000085.1 GCA_937901185.1 uncultured Bacteroidales bacterium | reverse complement strand
AGATATAGATGATGATAATGAACAAGTATATGATGACAATTTTGATAAACTTGATTCTACAGCTGTAGATGTAAATGCTAATTATTTTCAGCCTGCACAGCTTCCTAATGATGGAATTGGCGACACTGGCGATCCTTCTATTGATGCAAAAGCTGTATCAGGTGTAGATGAAATCGGTCGCACTTCTCCAAGCATAGAGGTTACTACAAGTTTAAATGATATTAACCTTGAGGAAGTGGAGCTTGGACCAAGTGAACAAGCAATTAAGCAAGCACTAGAAAGACGCAAAAATCTTGCTAATTACATAGATAGCCTTGACTTAGGACAACACCTAACAGCAGAAGAACGTGAAAACGAAGCAGCCAAAAACGCTAAGACCAGGGCTGAAGAGCTACTACGTTTTCGTGTGAATCAATATGATGAACTAGCTCACAAGCATAGAGAAGTAACAGAGTCTATGGCAAAGCTAGAAGCATTGAAAAATCAAGACAGCCTTGCTATGGATGATCAAGTCTTGGAAGCAAGACTAACCCGTCTGCAAGATGTAATACAAGCAGAGATTGAGGCTCAGCAATTATCTAATAAAGTTAATACTGAGTTAGCCTTATTACAACGACCAGAGTATGCTCAGTACTCAGATGAGGAATATGAGCTAAATACTCGTAAAGATGATTCTAAAGAAAAGCTAAGAAGAGCGACTTTGCTCGAAGAATCCATCGCAAAAGAACGTGCAAAACTAGAACTGTACTATAAACGTAAAAATAATGGTATTCTTAGTAAAGAAGATGACAAACGAATTAAAGCGGAACTTGCACGTAAGTTTAAGCTAGAAAATCAAAATGACAAAAATTTATCTGAGCAGAGAACTAGACTCGCTAAGATAGAGCTGGAAAAAAAGAATGCTGCTGATCGAGATGAGCTAAGACAAGGTGTTGGCGCAATGCTCGCGCCAGGCAAGTCTTTAACAGAACGCAAAGAAGAACTCTATAAACTAACACATGACGAAGCAACAGGTAATGTAGACATAGGTAAAGCTATGTCCGCTGCGGTTGTAGCAGTAAGTGACCTAGCTAAGCAGCTAGAAACTAAAATAGATGAAATAGGTAGTCATAAAGGTCTTATCGATACTAGACTGCAAGGTTCCTCTAATAAAAAATTTGTTGGATCTTATTGGGACCAGTTGACCCGCGATATGATGAGTGTCGGTGCAGTTACACCTTATTTTAAACAGGAAAAGTTTGCTGCAAATATTGAAGCACTTGTAGATAAAGGTATTGCGTTCGACTTGAAACAACGTGCCTTCTTGATGACAATACAGGAAAAAATTGCTAATACTTTTAACGTCGCAGATGGTACTTTACTACGATTAATTAGAATTCAACAAGAAGATTCTACCGCTGGACGTTTAGGTATGGAATCTGCTTTAAACTCCTTCTTAAATGAAATGTATGAAACATCTGAATACCTTTCAGATGTAGCAGCAAGCGTGCGAAGCAGTTTAGAAGAAATGGAAGCATTAGCAACAGGTAAGGAAGCAACTGAAATTGAATTCCAAGTTCAAAAATGGATGGGCTCTCTTTACTCGGTAGGTATGTCGCAGGCTGCTGTACAAAGTATTGCACAAGCACTTGGTCAAATTGGCGCTGGTCAAATAGAGGGTATCACAAATGGTGGTACAGGTAATCTACTAATTATGGCTGCTAATGAGGCTGGTCTGTCTATTGCAGAGCTACTTATAGATGGTATTGACTCTAGTGATACCAATAAGCTCATGAAAGCTACTGTAGAATATCTAGCTGAGATTGCTAAATCTTCTGAAAACAACCGAGTTGTTCAGCAACAATTAGCAGATGTTTTTGGTGTAAAAGCATCTGACCTTAGAGCTGCTACAAACTTAGTTGCAAAAGACTCAGTAAGCTCTGTATTTGGTAGAACAGACACTTATGACCAAATGCTATCTCAGCTTTATAGTATGGCAGGTTCTATGGTAAGTCGTACTAGTGTTGCTGAAATGATGACAAATCTGTGGGAAAATGGTCAATATACACTAGCGAGCAGCATGGCAAGCAACCCAGTGTCTTATTTCATTTATAAAATGGCTAAAGTTGTTGATGACGCGGCTGGCGGTATCGACTTACCATTCTTGAATGTTATGGGCTTTGGTGTTGACTTAAATACCACAGTATCAGACTTAATGCGTGTCGCAGCAGTTGGTACTGGTATTTTAGGTAGTATTGGACCTATGATTAGCGGTCTTGCTTCCTCTTTTAGCGGTAGATCGATGCTACAAAAAATGGGTATTGAGTCTGGAGCAAATCTAACTGTTACGCCAAGAGGCAGTGGCAGTGTAGGCGCTGCCTCAGGTGGCGGCGGTAGCAGTTCTACTTCTGGCTCTGGTTATATAGGCAATTCTTCCGGTAGTGATATCAAAGACTCTACTATTCAAGAATCAGAGGATTCTAAAAAGCAACAAATGATTGAAGCTAAAGAAGAAGCTGAAGCAAACCAAGTAGACGTTCTAAACGAAACTGTTATTAAAATTTATGAACTACTTGAAGATGTTGCACATGGTTCTGGTGTGCTTAAAGTTAAAGTGGAAGGCTACGGCTTAACTGGTACAAGTGGGCGACCAAATGGTGCGATGGCAGGTCTAGACGGTATTGCTAATAGCACTTCTCACAGTAATATTACTGGTGCTGGTGGATCTGGCTCTGCTGGCGGAAATGGAGCTGGAAGCGGCTTATCTGGAACAGGCGCAGGTGGAAGCTTGGATCTAGGTGGCTGGATGTTGGTATAATTTATAGAAGGAGATTAACATATGTTTACCTTTAATAACACCCATATTTTTACTGGCTATCTAAAGCAGCTGTTGGCCACTTTTCCACTGCCGAATTGTCGTGTTTATACTAAAGAGTTTGTAAAGTATCGAATTAAGCACGGAAAAGAAGATCCACGTGTTGTTGAATCAATCAGGGGGATTAATACGAATCGCCCTGCCATGCAAGTAAACTATTTAAAAGATAGCGGTATCTATCGCTATCGCATAGATGCTAAGTCTACAGAAGAGCAAATAGCGGCTATTCCACATTGGGAACGTTCAACAACAAACGGTTTCGAGCCAAACAGACACATATTAGGATTAACTAAAACTTTGTATAGTCCAACTGGCCTATATGATACAAAAACACATGAATACCTTGGGGACTATCTAAGATTTCTGAGAGATTTCTATGATCTTAATTTAATGTCCCTTTATAATTGTTTTTCAAATAAAATCTATAGCAATGTTGATTGTAAATTAGAAGCAACATCTATATACCCGAAAATAGAATTCAACTCGTATGACCCTAAATATAGAATTTATGCGCTGCCTGTAAAGCTGTTTCAAGACTACACTATAGCTATAGACTGCGCTCATGGCATAGAGGTTTTTTGCGGTTTTTACAAAACTACTTTAGATTGGCACTCAGACCGCGGTAGAAATTTAATTCAACGTACTTATGAAAAGATCTCAAGAACTGCTTTTTCACAGCCAGAGCTATATACAAAATTAAATGTAAATAACTGGCTACGAGAAGACGAACTTATAAAGGATACAGTTTCTATCGCTGGTGAACAACAAGAAATAATGCGACTAGTAAATAATGAGCTAGTCTCTAGACTTGATGTCATTAACCGTGAACAAGACTTAAAGCTATTTATAAAAATACCGACAACATGTAGGTCTTCTATAACTATTTTAGAGGGAGATTATAGGGGCTACAATGATAGCAAATATGAACCTGTACCTGTTGTCACTTCAGATACAAAGACTACCTACTATTGGCAATATAGCAGAAATAGCTGGGTAAATAATTTCCAACCAACAAAAAATGATACTACTATTCAAGAAGCACCTTTTAAACCTGTTTCAAAGCTGCAGCTATTAGCGTTTAATACCGGTGAATCCTATCCTTTTGCTGACCGGCTTATTGAGTATTTAGCTGGCAGTGCTATTACGCAAATCGATGATATTTCAGATAATATTGCCAGAGCTCAGAACGTAATGGAGCAAAATGGACATTACTTTAATATTAAAGGTATTTGGAATGATAAAATGCGTAAAATTGCTTATGACTATATGATAAACTCAGGTCCATTTGAGTTAGAAAATACTACTAATGGTGTAAACACAGCTGTTAAAATTATTGATACAAGACAGGGTAGACACCCTAAACTTGGCTATAGTTCAAAAAGTACTGTTTATGATATATTAGGTTATATTGACAAAGACGTAGAAAAAGCTTACTCGCGTATAGCTTTAGCAGATGGAAAGCTTAAGGTGGCCGATAATATCCAAGATACAGATATTTATAATAATTTGTACAAGGATAAATAATATTGGAGGTAATTTGTAAATGGCATATAAGAGTAATATCAGTCAACGCGCTTTTGATGGCGGTGGTAGCGGTGGCGATAGCATTGTTAATAGAATACTACCTGACTGTTACATATATATCTCTCATTTAGATGAAGGACTCCAATA
>CALCHR010000084.1 GCA_937901185.1 uncultured Bacteroidales bacterium | reverse complement strand
TGGTCAGTTCGAGGCACAGATGCTTTATGAATGTGCTGCTGTTATTTCTTTAATAGAAAATTTACAGCGTGAAGACCTCAACCCCGTTGAAGAAGCTCTCGGTTTTGCAAGTCTTATCAGCGATTTCAGCCTCACTCAGGAAGAAGCCGCAAAGAAGGTCGGCAAATCCCGCCCTGCCGTTGCAAATGCACTCCGTCTTCTCAGACTTCCCGAAGCTGTACTTGATATGGTTCGTGAAAATAAACTTTCCGCAGGTCACGCAAGAGCGCTTTTAACCTTAGAGGATGACAAGGCAAAGGTAGAGCTTGCAAAATTTGTTATTAAGGAAGAGATTTCTGTAAGAGAAACAGAAAGACTTGCAAGAAAACAAACAAAAGAAGCACCTAAGGGTAAAAAGACAAAAAAGAGAAATCCTTATTATGATGAGGTGGAGCTTGCCTTGAGTGACGTTTTGCAACGCAAGGTAACGGTTACAAAATCAACAAAAAAAGGTGCAATTGAAATAGAGTTCTTTGATGATGATGATTTAAAGAAGCTTATTAAAATTTTTGATAATGAATAACATTATCTTTCGCTGTAGTTGCAAAAACTTCAGGATGTTCTTTTTGTAATTTTTCTGTTGCTTAAACAAGCAATTTGCATTATCTTCGCAATCACTAACGAAAGTATGACTAAATATTTATTTTAATTTATTTTTTAATTTTTGGAAAAATACGATACACATTATCTGTTGTCACTTTCGCCACTTCACCTACATTAACGCCATATATTTCAGCGAGTTTATGTAGTAGCAATGGTATATACTTTGGTTCATTACGTTTTCCGCGATAAGGAACCGGAGCTAGATATGGTGCATCAGTTTCCACGACTATTTTTTCCAACGGAATACTAGTACGAAGAATTTCTGGCAATGTAGAATTCTTAAAAGTAACCACTCCCCCTATTCCGAAATAAAATTTAGGAAATTTCTGAAGAATCTCAATAGCCTCCTCTGCACTCCCTGAAAAACAGTGAAATATCCCCCCAATTAAATTCTCACAATAAGGCAACATAGTTTCCATAATTATCCTATGAGCATTTCGAGAATGTATAACTAAAGGCAATTGATATTGAACGCTCCATTCTATCTGTTTAATAAAAGAATCTATCTGTTCTTTACATTTAGAAGTATCCCAATAAAGATCTATGCCAACTTCTCCAATTGCAATAAAAGGAGAATTGGGAGCTGCTATTCGTTTTTCTATCTCATCAAGAAAGGGCAACGACTCTTCTGTTACTTCTGTGGGATGAAGTCCAATCATCGAATAACAAAAGCCTTGCCATTTCTCACATAAAGTTTCTACCTGAGGCAAACTACTTGCATCAATATTAGGCAACAATAGAGCCTCTGCCCCAGCCTCTTTTGCAGCCAATATAACATCATCAAGATCTTCTGCAAATTCTTCTGTATAGATATGTGTATGTGTATCTATAAATGTCATCATCACTATATAAAAACCGAGTTTTAACTCTTTCTACCAAGCAGAGAAGACAGATATTGCCACAAAAGTTCTTTTTTAGTATTAGGTAATGACAATGCGGCTAACAACTCAGAAGCTTCTGCATATAACGAATTAATTTTATCCTGACACATTATAGGAACCCCTAATTTATTATATAAATGAGTTACTTCTTTTATTTTAATCTGGGCATCCATTTCTTTATCATATAAGTAAGCCAACAACTGCTTTTTCTCCAACTCTGATGCTTGCGTTAAAGCCTTTATAAGTAAATAAGTTTTTTTACCACAGAGGATATCTCCACCTATATTTTTCCCAAAAATTGCAGGATCTCCATATACATCTAAGAAATCATCCTGCAATTGGAATGCCAATCCAATACGCTCTGCAAAATCATATAAAATTTTGCAATCACCATTTGGAGCATTTGCAGCAATCGCTCCAGCTTTCAAAGAGCATGCTAGTAAGACTGAAGTTTTCAGTCGGATCATCTCTATATATTCTTCTTCTGAGACATTATCTTGATTCTCGAAATTAACATCATATTGCTGTCCTTCACAAACCTCATTCATAGTGCGAACAACAAGTTCCAACAGTTCCTCTTTACGCACACAATTCATAGACAACAGGAAACGGACTGACATAATCAACATGGTATCACCCGAAAGTATCGCTGTATTTTCATCCCATTTTTTATGCACAGTAGGACGCCCTCTTCTCATATCCGCGCTATCCATCAAATCATCATGCAACAAAGTATGATTATGATATAATTCTATAGCCAACGCTACAGGAAGTGCATTATTTACATCTTCACGATACAAATTATAACCGAGTAAAGTCAACATTGGTCTAATACGTTTACCACCAGCCGCTAATACATATTGTATAGGCTCATATAAACCTTCCGGATATTGAGGGTAAGGAATACTCTGTATTTTTTCTTCTATTTCTTTCAACAAATTTGAAGTTACATCCATCTCATTATATATTTTTATAGTATTTGTAGTGTTTGACATTATAATTGGAAACGAATAGGAATAGTTATACAGACTGTTACAGACTCGCCTTTCCACGTTCCCGGTTTCCATTTTGGCATCTTTTTTATTGTAGACAAGACTATCTTCTCTAAATTCAAATCATTAGCATTTAATACTTTGGGATCTACAATATTACCATTAGGATCTACAGCAAAAGAAACTTCTACGTCACCTTGTATTTTCATCTTGACAAAATCTTCCGGATATTCCAAGTTCTCATCCAACCATTTCATGAGAGCTTTTATGCCCCCAGGAAATTCCGGCATTTGCTCTACCACTTCTGTAGGAAGTAAAGAATACTCTTTTACTGGTAAAACTTTTTGCGCCAAAGAATCTGTTTTTTTTATTTCTTCAACTAGCAAAGAATCATTCCCATATACCAACATCTCTGTACCTTCTTTCAAAGGCGAATATTTTTCTAATTGCTTATCTACAATTTCAGTTGCGACAATTGGAGATTGAGTTTCCACTAAAGATTTTACTCGTTTATATTTAGGCACCTTAAACTCATTTACAGCTATTGCCTTTAAATCAGACAATTCAGAAAAACCGATTTTTATTTTCCCCATGGATTCATACTGATAGTTATTATACCAAACAAATCCTCCTACCATCGACAATAAAACCATGACTATTATAATAAGAGCTTTAGCATAACGCAAACCCGTACTTTTCCTAATCGTATAAGCCCCATATGCCTTATTACGACCTTCAAATATAAGTTCACACCACTCTTTTGATAATAATTCTGTATATGCCACGTTTATATTTAACCCAACAATGGTTGCCCCTTTACAAAAAAGGATAGATTTTATTAAGTAAGCTTTGAATTAATTGTCCTACAAAAGTACGGTTAAAATCTAAAATTATAGTAACTTTGACCACAATTTTAGCATCCAAATGAAAAAAGAATTATCTCTACTGATTGCTATTCTATGGGTTGTCATTTCAAATGCTCAAGAAAGTACTTCTACTTATAACATTTTGAAGATGCCAACATCTGCCCACGTAATGGCACTTGGAGGCGAAAACATATCAGTAATAGAAGATTCTCCAACAACAGGTTGGAGCAATCCGGCCCTTTACACTTGTACTAGCAACAACACTTTTGGACTAAACTTTACAACAAATACCAACAATTCCAAGTGGATGGGAGCTCAATACATCAAGGCATTTGGAGACAGACATACCGGAGCCATTTCTGCAAATTATTTAAGTTATGGTTCTATGTTAGAAACAGATATCTCCGGTAACACACTAGGAAAATTCACACCTAAAGATATCGTAATAAATATTGGCTATAGCTACTTATTCTCTGAGAAATGGGCAGGAGGAGCTGCTCTAAAATATGTTTACTCAAAATATGCTGAATACTCAGCCATGGCCATAGCTGTTGATTTAGGGTTAAACTATTATGATGAAGAAAAAGATCTTTCCATATCCACTGTCGTACAAAATATTGGCACACAAATTAAAGCTTTTGATGACCGTACAGCTCATCTCCCTTTCGGAATCCAAATTGGTTTTACCAAAGGAATGAACCATGCACCGATACGTTTTTCTCTCACAATGATAGATATTACTCGTTGGAGTTCTAAATACTATTATGTTCCCGATAAAGATAAAATTAAAATTGGGCAAAAAATCCTCAATCATTTTGTTTTAGGAGTAGATATTCTCCCTACTAACTATTTATATTTATCTGCGGGATATAATTTTAGAAGAGCATATGAGCTTAAAGCTGCCGGGTCTGGGAAAGGCGCAGGACTCACATTTGGAGGAGGTATTAATATAAAACGTATTAAAGCTGGTATATCCTATGCTAGATATCACAAGTCTACTTCTTCTATAAATTTCAACATTGGATATTCTTTATAAAAAACTACCTCAATAAAATATGAAAAAAATAATTGTAGCTATAGATGGGCATTCCTCTTGCGGAAAAAGTACCATGGCAAAAGACCTCGCAAAAGAAATTGGGTATATTTATGTAGATACTGGAGCTATGTATCGTGCTATTACCCTTTTAGCCTTACGTAATCAAATCTTTACCTCAGAAAATCAAGTTAAAGAAGAACTGCTACAAAAATTATTGCAATCCTGCAAGATTGGATTCCGTCTCAATCCGGAAACGAATTTACCTATAGTGCAACTTAATGGCATTGACATTGAAGAAGAAATTCGCACAATGGAAGTTTCTTCAAAAGTTAGCCACATCGCAGCTATACCTTTTGTTAGAGAATATTTAACAGAACAACAGCGAGCCATGGGGACAGAAAAAGGAATCGTAATGGATGGACGTGATATCGGTACAGTTGTTTTTCCTCATGCAGAATTAAAAATTTTTGTCACAGCCTCTGCCGAAGTTCGCGCCAAACGACGCTACGATGAACTCACCTCCAAAGGACAATCTGTTAGTTACGAGGAAATTCTATCTAATGTCCAGGAGCGGGATTATATAGATTCCCACAGAGAGGTAGCGCCATTACGAAAAGCCGATGATGCCGTTGTTCTTGATAATAGTTTTATGACTATTCCCGAACAAAAAAGCTGGCTCTTAGAAAAGTTCCATGCTTTAACTACTGGATAGTTTCTTATGATTACCATTGAGATAGACGAAGGTTCTGGATTTTGTTTCGGAGTGACCACTGCAATCCATAAAGCAGAGGAAGAACTCAGCAACAAAGGTCCGTTACATTGTTTAGGTGATATTGTTCACAATGAGAGTGAATGTAATCGCCTACATAACCTTGGTCTAATAACTATTGATCACAATAGCTTTAAGGAGTTACCTTGTGGTTCAAAAGTATTATTACGTGCTCATGGAGAGCCCCCAGCTACTTATGCAATTGCAGCAGCACACAATATTAATATTATAGATGCCACTTGTCCGGTAGTTTTACAACTACAACGCCGTATCAAAAAAGTTTATGATGAGGAGCAGCGTCCTCAAATTGTTATTTATGGCAAGAGAGGCCATGCTGAAGTCCTAGGGTTAGTTGGACAAACAGAAGGTGCGGCCATCGTCATTGAATGTTTAGAAGAAGCAGCTAACTTAGATTTCACCCGCGACATTTGTCTATTTTCACAGACCACAAAATCTCTTTCCGGCTTTCGCAGTGTTGTTGAATTCATCACAGCCAACATCCAATCTCCGGCTACATTCCGATATTACGACACAATATGCCGTCAGGTTGCCAATCGGCTTCCTAATGTCAGTGCGTTTGCTGCTCGTCATGATATTATTATATTTGCCTGCGGATTAAAAAGTAGCAATGGAAAAGTTCTTTACGAAGCTTGTCGCAAAGTAAATGCTCGCAGCTACATGGTCGATACCCCTCAAGCTATATCTCCGGAGTGGTTTGAAGGTGTTTCATCTGTAGGTATCTGTGGAGCTACTTCCACGCCCAAATGGTTGATGGAAGAATGTAAAGATGCTATCTACCACATGCTCTCTAAAAAAGTTTAGACTATGGGACACACCTCTGATAATATTTTTATTGAGTTAGAGATAGTTGGTCTCACTCGAGGATTTCTACTAAAAGAAATCCACATATTAATATTAAAAGAGAAAAACGGGAATCGTCTCATGCCCTTAATCATAGAAAAATCAGATTTTCTAAGGTTAAGATTAGCACTGAAGCAAAAGGGGTTATCAGAAGTAGGCCTTCTATTAGAATTGGCTCAAGCCTATAATATAAAACTTGAGCATATCATACTCCGAGCTCCTAAAGATGGTAAAACCCCTGCTTCTATGTTCTTTACAAATGAGGAAGGGGATAAACAGAAAATAGACACCGATGCACCTATAGCTATTCTAACAGCCTTAGAATGCAAACGTCCAATATTAACATACCAATCCTTATTCTATCGTCAACTAGGTGAACAAAGACCCGGAGGCCATCTTTCTGTTCCCATAAATGTAATGAGCAGGCAACTCATTACAGACGCTCTAGATATGGCTGTAAAGCAAGAAAAATTTGAATTGGCTTCATTATTACGTGACGAGTTAAAAGCCAGAGATTCTTTTATTGCTTCACAAAATACAGATTTTGAAAATTCTGATCAACTTTTTTAATACATGAAAGAAGTACATTTATTCTATGCCCCAGATATACTAAATACTGAAGAACTTCCTTCAGAAGAAGCATCACACGCCATACGAGTTTTGCGTATGAAAGAGGGTGATGAACTTTTAGCTACTGACGGCAAGGGTTACCTATATGAATGCATTATAAGTTTAGCATCACCCAAACATTGTAAAGTACGCATCATCAATAGAAACCACATTGAAAAATTTTGGAAAGGAAACATACACTTAGCTGTTGCTCCCACCAAAAACATGGACCGCATTGAATGGTTGACAGAAAAGGCCACAGAAATAGGATTAGATAGTTTCTCTTTCCTTAATTGCCAAAATTCAGAGCGTCATATTCTTAAGACAGAGCGTGTAGAAAAAATCGTCATTGCGGCTACAAAGCAGAGTCATAAAGCAATCAAACCTGCAGTAAATGAAATCGTCCCATTCAAGAAATATATAAGCCAAGTGCCAAGTGGACAAAAATTTATTGCGCATTGCCATAAAGAAGGGCTGCCATTTTTAGGAGATTTAATCAATGACGATACCGATACATTTATTCTAATCGGTCCAGAAGGAGATTTTAGTATTGAAGAGGTTGAACTTGCAGAAAAAGCCGGCTTCTGTTCTGTGTCTTTAGGCAGAAGTAGGCTACGCACAGAAACTGCAGCCTTGGTAGCTGTTCACCTAACCCATTTATCTAAGCGTATATAGGTTTTATTTTATTGCCATGCAGGATTTACTACAACTTTATATCGGATTATTCGGCCACGAGCCTTCCGGAATAGAAAGTCTTCCACAAGCAGGAAGCAACCGAAAATATGTCCGCTTTTTCTCCACAGATGGAAACACCACCATCGGCGTTCAAGGCACTGCACAAAAAGAAAATCATTGTTTCATATACTTAAGTAAGCATTTTAAGAGTAAAGGCCTACCCGTCCCGGAGATTCTAGCTGTTAGTGAGGACGAACTATGCTATTTACAAACCGATCTCGGTACCTCCTCTCTTTATCAGGCTATAACTTCCGGGCGTGAAACAGGAACCTACAACGCAGAAGAAGTCGGCCTCATCTCAAAAACCATTCGCCTCCTACCCCACCTCCAAGTAGAAGGCTCCAAAGGGTTAGACTACAACCAATGCCTCAGCCCTATACTTTTCAATGAGGAAGCCGCAATGTTTGACCTCAACTATTTCAAATATTGTTTTCTCCGAACTACGAATCTCGGTTTTGATGAGGTTCTCCTACAACAAGACTTGAATCAATTTGCCACAGACCTGGTTCACCTAGGTCAAGGCAATACATTCCTATACCGCGACTTCCAATCGCGTAATGTGATGCTGAAAGAGGAGCATCCTTATTTTATAGATTACCAAGGAGGACTCGCCGGCCCACTACAGTATGACGTAGCTTCATTTCTCTGGCAGGCATCTGCAAAATATCCGCAGGAACTACGCGAACAGATGATAGAAGAATACATGGCCGAACTTTCCACCCTACTTGATTTTGATAAAAAAGTATTCCGCCAAGGCCTACAGTCATTTGTCCTATTCCGCACCCTACAAGTACTCGGGGCTTATGGCCTAAGAGGCTATTTTGAAAAAAAGAAATATTTTATTGACAGCATTCCGGTTGCCATAAAAAATTTAGCTCAACTGCTAAACGATAATATCTGTAAGCCATATCCTTATTTGGAAGAGATATTATACCAATTGGTAGAGCTACCCCAATTCAACGAAGCGAAACCTGCCATGGGCGATGCCACACCTTCTATCTACGACGGAAAAGGAAAACTTGTGGTACGCGTATTCAGTTTCAGTTATAAAAAAGGTATCCCTGAAGACACATCGGGCAACGGAGGCGGATATGTTTTTGATTGCCGCTCTACCCACAATCCCGGCAGATACGAGCCATACAAAAAGCTCACCGGCCTTGATGCCCCTGTTATCAAGTTTCTTGAGGACGATGGAGAAATTCTCCCCTTCCTTGACAACGCAATCCGCTTGGCCACAGCTCACATAGACAGGTATTTACAACGTGGATTTACCGACTTGATGTTTTCCTTTGGCTGCACTGGAGGACAACACCGCAGCGTCTATTGCGCACAGCATCTGGCTGAATATATCAATAAGCATTTTGGCATTGAGGTACGTCTGTGTCATAGAGAACAGGGCATCACCACCCAGCTGCCGGCACGCCAGTAGAAATTCTGCACAATTGACTGACACTTTGAGCCTGGCGAGTTACACTTTTATTGACAAAATGCCCCCCACCATATAGAAAGAAAAAGAGGTGTGTCAAGGTACAAAATCCACCCCTCTACCATCTGATTTTCAAAAGTCCTTTACTAAGAAAAATTAGATAACTACTTTTTGAAACTAGATAACACCGAGTTTTCACCAGGCCTTTACTTTTTGATAAAAGAAACTACCTGTTTTTCTGAAAATAGGCCCTGTTTAATAGAAAAAAAGACTTACACACCACAAAATAGGTAAAAACGAACAGAAATATCCACTTTTTCAACCCTCTGAGAATCGCGCAGAAGTGGAGGAGAATAAGAGCGGTGAAAAATAAGCGATTCTTGAGGCCTTAGCCTCTTGTAAAAATAAGCCACCCTCCGTTCTATAAAAGTCTATAATTATATTTTCTCGCCGCAAGCCGTCAGCCTCGAACAGCTCATTCATTTTTTATCTGACACAATATAATAAAACCTGCCGCGAGCCGTTATTTTATAAATGAGCACACGAAAGACATCCACATCATATACATCCTACGCAGCCATAAAACTCTGTGTGCTGCTCCTCATGCTATCCTTTGCCGGCAACATGCTTGCGCAGCAAGGACGGTGTCGCATCTATGGAACCATCAAAGACGAGAAGGGCTCTCCTATTGAATTAGCCTCTGTGCGGATTGACAAACAGCCCTCCACCACCATTACCAACCTCAACGGTAAATACTCTATATATTGCACCTCACGCGACACCGTGACCATCATCTATTCCATGATTGGTTATGAGACTCGTAAGCGCACCATTCATAATCCCGTAGACTCCATACGCATCGACGTCATGCTGCCTTCTTTCGATGCCAAATTTGGAGAAGCCATTGTGACAGGGCAACAAATCCAAACGGGGACTATGCAGAAAATAACCCCAAAGGATTTGAAGATTTCTCCCTCCACCACAGGTAACGGAGTAGAAGAAATTATAGCCACCCAAGCCGGAGTTTCTACACACAACGAACTATCCTCCCAATACAATGTTCGTGGCGGCTCTTTCGATGAGAACTGTGTTTACCTAAACGGCGTAGAAGTATATCGCCCCATGCTGGTACGTTCCGGCCAACAAGAAGGTCTCAGCATCATCAATCCCAACATGGTGGAACAGATTGGATTCTCCAGCGGAGGTTTTGAAGCACGCTATGGCGACCGCATGTCTTCTGTTCTTGACATCACGTATAAACGTCCGGAGGCTTTCGAAGCCTCTGTTTCAGCTTCCATGCTAGGCGCCGGAGCCTATGTGGGATGGGGCAACAAGCATGTAAGTCTAATGACCAGCGTACGCTATAAGACCACTCGCTACCTACTCGGCACGATGGACACGAGTGGAGAATACAATCCTAACTTCCTCGACTATCAAGCCTATTTCCTATGGCGTCCCAATCAGCGTTGGAGTTTAGAAGCCATTGGCAATATCTCAGACAACCACTATAATTTTGAACCAGAAGACCGCGAGACCAAATTTGGAACAATGCAGGAAGCCAAAAGTTTCAAAGTCTACTTCGACGGACAGGAAAAAGATTATTTCCGCACCCTCTTTGGTTCAATGACCCTGACACGCCACTTCAATCCCAACACTTTTCTTGCACTGCAAGTCTCTTCTTTTTCTACCAAAGAACAAGAGACCTACGACATTCAAGGAGAATATTGGCTGAACGAAGCCACCACCCAAGAACAACTTGGTGTGGGTACCTATATGGAACACGCTCGCAACAGACTTAAAGCCAATGTATTCAATACCGGACTCAGGTTTAGGACAAAACTCACAGGGCACGTCTTGCAAGCAGGTTTGAACTGGCAAAGAGAATCCATCAAAGAAAATGCCCGCGAATGGGAGATGCGCGACTCGATGGGCTACTCCCTACCCCACAATCCAGACCGTTTGGCGCTTATCTACAGCCAGCGCTCACACAACAAGCTACAGACAAACCGCTTTGAAGCCTACGCACAAGACACCTGGCGCTTCAAGTCAAAAATAGGACTATTCAACCTTACCTATGGACTCAGATTTTCTTATTGGGATTGGAATAAGGAAATGCTTGTATCACCCCGTGCATCATTAGGACTGATGCCTTCATTCAGCGAGCATTGGACATTCCGTTTTGCAACAGGAGTCTATTACCAAGCACCATTCTACAAAGAACTACGCGACACCACCATTATCGGAGGTATCTCCACGGTGAAACTCAATAAAGACATTAAGTCACAGCGTTCTATCCACTTTGTCCTGGGAGGCGACTATACTTTCCGTATGATGAACCGCCCGTTCAAATTTACTACGGAAGTCTACTACAAAGCACTCTCCAACCTCATCCCTTATACTGTAGACAATGTACGCGTAGTCTACTATGGCCGCAATATGTCAAAAGGCTATGCCACGGGTATCGACTTCAAATTGTTTGGAGAATTTGTACCCGGAACAGACTCCTGGATTACATTCTCCATTATGTCTACCAAAGAAAAGCTGCATGGGAAATGGCTACCACGCCCAACGGATCAACGCTATAACCTCTCCCTCTATTTTACAGACTATTTCCCGGGAACCGATCGCTGGAAACTGGCTCTGAAAGCAGCCTTTGCCGACGGACTTCCTTTTGGACCGCCCCATACCGACCGTGCAAAACATACTTTCCGCGCTCCGGCTTATAAACGCGTTGACGTAGGACTCAGCTATCGCCTCATCGACAATGAAGATAAACACCTCCGTCGCTTTGGCCGTTTCATAAAAAATGCTTGGTTGGGACTGGATGCGTTCAATCTCTTGGGTATCAAGAATGTCAACTCCTACTATTGGGTCACAGACATTACCAACACACAATATGCAGTCCCCAATTATCTGACAGGAAGACAAATCAACGTGCGTCTAAATATAGATTTCTAAGAACTCCTGTCTACAACTTTTTTGCAACTCACTTGCAAAAATCTTTTCTTAATTTTGCAAGCAATAAAAAGCACTCTAAGAGCAAGACTAAACTATGTGGTATAAATACATTCTACTATTATTTGTAATAAGCCTCCCCTCTTTTTCGGTAGCACAAGTGGAAGGCTATGTGAAAGACAACAATGGTCTGCCACTCCCCGGAGCTCATTTACGTTGGGCCGGCGAAAAAAGTGGTATCGCCGCCAACTCAGAAGGACATTTTCACATCCATTCTATCCCTAAGAAAAATAGAGTACTCATTGCCAGCTACGTCGGTTTCAAGAACGACTCCATTCTCATTGAAGGAAAAAATGCGAAGGTCACCTTCACCTTGCAAGAAGATGCCACGCTCTCCGAAGCCACCGTTCTCCGCACACGTACCGGCACTTACAAGAGCTTCAGCGCTGTTGAAAATGTGGACCTTATCACCTCCGACGAGCTCTGTCGCGCTGCCTGTTGCAACCTTGGCGAGAGCTTCGTCACCAATCCCTCTGTGGACGTAAGCTACTCTGATGCAGCCACAGGCGCCAAGCAAATCCGCTTGCTCGGCCTCTCAGGAACCTACGTTCAGATGCTCACCGAGAATATCCCCAACTTTAGAGGAGTAGCCTCTCCCTACGGACTGGGCTACGTACCCGGCCCATGGATGCAGAGCATACAAGTGTCCAAAGGAGCCGCCTCTGTAAAAAATGGCTACGAAGCCATGACCGGACAAATCAATGTGGAGTACCACAAACCACAAAAGTCTGACGCCGACTGGCTGGCCATCAATCTTTTCGGTGACATCGACGGTCGTTTGGAAGGTAATGCCGACGCCACTTTCAAAGTGGGAGAAAAATGGTCCACCACTATCCTGGGACATTATGAGAAGGCTCTCAAGATGCACGACAACAACGACGACGGCTTTGCAGATATTCCCCAAGTGGAGCAATACAACTTCATGAACCGATGGGCCTACATGGGAGATAAATATGTGTTCCAGGCCGGTGCCAAAATGATTATCGAAGACAGAAAGAGCGGACAGCTTAGCCATGCCGTTCCCTCAGGCACACCCCGATATGGCATCAACATTGAGACCAAGCGCTTTGAAGGATTTGCCAAGCAAGCCTACATTTTCAACAAGGACCACAACACCAATTTGGCACTTATCCTCTCCGGCTCAGCCCATCAGCAGAATGGCGAATATGGTCTGCGCCATTACAACGTAGACCAGAAAGAAGCTTATGCCTCTCTGATGTTTGAAACAGAGTTCAACAAGCAGCACAGCCTATCTACCGGACTCAGTTTCAACCACGACCATCTCAGTCGCAACTATCGTGCGGAGCACAATGTCAATGGATTGTGGAAGAAAAGTTCCACCATTGAAAATGTACCCGGTGCATACGCTCAATATACCTTTTCGCCCAACGATAAATTCCTCATCATGGCCGGTCTGCGAGCCGACTACAGCAACCTCTACGATGCATTTGTAACCCCGCGTCTGCATCTTAAGTATACCCCCAATATGTTTGTCAACCTCCGAGCCTCTGTCGGAAAAGGCTATCGCACCGCATTCGTAACAGACGAGAACAGCTACCTTTTCAGTGGCAGCCGTAAGATTGTGGCCAACTCTGAGCATCAGCGAGAAGAAGCTTGGAACTATGGCGCCAGCGGTTCGTTTAAGATTCCGGCCGGTAGCGAGAAACTGATTACGCTCAACGTGGAATACTATTATACTGATTTCAACAAGCAATTGGTGGCCGATATAGACAGCGACCCGCACGCCATTACGTTCCATGCACTGAAAGGACGCTCCTACTCTCAAGTGGTACAGGTAGAAGCTACCTACCCGGTGTTTAGCGGATTCACGGCAACAGCCGCTTATCGTTACACCGACGCCAAATGTACTTATGCCGGCCGTCTACGCGAAAAGCCACTGACCAATAAGTTCAAAGCGCTCCTCACGCTGTCTTATAAAACGCCCCTTGAGTTATGGCAGTTCGATGCCACCTTGCAATGGAACGGCGGCGGACGCATGCCCGACCCCTACACCTTGGCAGACGGTACTTTGTCTTGGAACCGCCGATTCAAGAGCTACCCTCAACTGAGCGCCCAGATTACGCGCTACTTCCGCAACTGCTCCATCTATATAGGCGGCGAAAACCTCACCGGCTTCAAGCAGAAAAATGCCATCATCGATGCGCAAAATCCTTGGGGCGACAAGTTTGACCCCACCATGGTATGGGGACCCGTACATGGCGTGAAGGCATACATCGGAGTGCGCTACAACATACCAAGAAACTAACAGCTAAAAATCTCTCTCTTAATAAACTAATAAATTCTTAACAACATGTTACGCATCTTATTTTCCTTCCTGCTGATACTCTCAGCATCAAGCATCAGCCTCTCTGCTAAAGACTTTCGCACTGCTCTTTTCAAGGTAGAGCAACTGGAGTGCAAGAACTGTGAGCAGAAAGTTAAACAGAACATCCGCTTCGAAAAGGGTATCAAAAGTTTCACGACGGATATCAAAACACGCAGCGTAACCATCACCTACGACGCAGAAAAGACTTCAGTGGAGCGCCTCGTTGCAGGTTTTGCCAAGTTTGGCTACAAGGCTGAATTTGTCAAAGAAAATCCTGTAGAGAAAAAGAAGAAAGACAAGAAGAAGGACTAGGATTTCCCGTAACCCTTACAAGCACATTTTCAGAATCCTTACAAGATGAAGATAGCAATCCCCACTCGCGAAGGTCATGTAGACAACCACTTTGGCCATTGCGACCACTATACCATTTATACAATAGCCAACAAAGAAGTTGTGGCAGTT
>CALCHR010000083.1 GCA_937901185.1 uncultured Bacteroidales bacterium | reverse complement strand
ATGATGGAAAAGTCCCATTTTCTCGGATTGAAAGAATAGAAAAAAGCGGGAGCCTATAGTAGGTTCCCGCTTCGCTATTACAAAGATAATACATCTGCGGGCGAAATGCAAATCGCTTTTAACTTTCTTTTGCAATTCGTGGCGCCGTTTTTAAGAATTGGCAGCAGCAGCGCGAGGGTGCGGCTCCTATGAGTTTGTAGCGAATACCCAATGGGATTTCTCGCTCAGTGAACTTCCACTAAATGCTGTATAGTAATTATTCAATAGTAAAGGCAGAAGGCACGCCTGGAAAGCGTGTAAGTGGCTTTTTGTAGATTAGAGAAAGTTGTGTCGGCAGAAATCCTGCCGACACAACTTTTCTTTATATCCTCTTTTTTATAGCGAAGCCAGCAGGGTGAAGTCGATGCTGTCTCTTAGGATATTCTTGCCGGCTAGTAGGTGGTGCTTTGTGGCTTGCTGTTGCACGGCGGACTTTTTAATTGTTTTCTTAGGAGATTTAGCCGGGGGCAGATCGGCTATGGCTTTTTCCGAGGGGAGGTAGATGGTGTCGTAGATAGTGTTTGTTTGAAAGATTGTATCCAGCGCTTGGGCTATTTGATTTTCAGCGGAAGGCTGAGCCCGATTAAAGAAATGCCCCATACAGAATCCGACGCAACAAGCTACGGCCATCCGTATCCAGTATTTTTGTGGGCTTGGTTTCCTAAAGAAATGTTGAGGTGTGGAGAGTCTTTCGTTCTCTCTGTCTCTTAGTTGTTTTGCTGCTTGAGCTATTTGGGCTTCAAATTTATTCATAGTCTTTCAGTTGTTGCTTTATGGATTGCAGAAGTCTGTGAACTCTGGATTTTACAGTCCCCTCCGGTACTTTCAGTATTTGGGCCACTTGCGCTATGCTCAGTTCTTCTTCATATCGTAGTGCAAAGAGGGTGCGATAGTCTTTAGGGAGTTTTTTCAGGATGCTGTAAAGGGCCTCCAGCATGGTCTCGTTGTCAAGTTTGATATCATAGTCGTTGTCGGCAGACTCTTCAGAAAGTGCGGCCTGTTCGTTGGCATAAGTGGTCTCCACTTCCATGTGTCGGCAAGCACTTTTGTATTGGTTATAGGCAATGGTGTAGAGCCAGGGCTTGAAGGGAGCGTCTTCTTTGTAGCTATTTCCGAAGGTCCAGATTTTTAGAAAGAGTTCTTGACAAGCATCGGATGCTGCATCCTGGTTATAGTCGTACATTCTAAAAAAGAACCCTTGCAGTCTTCTTGCATATCGTCTGTACAACTCGTTGAAAGCATTTTCTTCCCTACTCCGAGCCACCCTTATCATCAGTTCCTCGTCTGTCAGACGTTGGTAAGGCTTCTTGAACAGGCGTATCATTGGTCGTACTGATTAAGGTGTTTAAGATAGGTATTTTTTGTTTCCTGTGGCAAGCGTGTATTTTCTACGGAGGTTTGTAGAATTTTCTTCAGCCATTCGGCCCGTGCCTTGTTACCTTCAGCTTTGTATGTCTTAATAAAGGAGCCGAGTAAGACGATGTAGTTCACTTGCTGCATCTCGCTTCCCTTCCAATAGACTTCATGGTGGAATTTTGGCATGCCCAGATATTCAAACTTATACTTATGCTCTATCGCCGTTTTGCTGGCGCTGACGTTGTCGTAGGGCTTGGGGCTGTATTTTAGGAGCAGTCCTTCGCGGTATAGTTTTTCTCCCAAATTTTTGTAGAGCTTACCCAAGGAAGGCTCCAAGTAGACAGGGCGCTTTGTGGCTTGTGCCAAGTATTCTATGAACCCGGTTTCGTAGGCCGTATCCCCCATTATGATTTCCTTTTCCATTCCCTCTGGCCTGTATGGGGCTATTCCGAGTCGTTGGCAAAGGCTATCGGCGTAGGCTGCGATACTTAAGAAACTGGATACGGCTATCACTTTGTCCTGATGGATGTTCAAGGCCCGTTGCATCATGATTTTGGGAAACAAGTCCAAGTCGCCATAGCCTATGTAGATACTGTTTTGCGGCAAGGCCTCCAGTTGGTTGTAGGAATAGTGTAGTGCAAAGTTCGGATAGAATCCTTTTTCATATTGTTTTTGTAGCAGGTGGTCGAAGAGTTCTCGCCGTTGCCCCTGCCCATCTGCTTTTCCCGAGCGCCAAAGGTAGCCGAGCAGTCCGTCCACAATGCCCGGCTCCGGCTCTTTCGGAATGCAGTCGAGCGCCTTTTCTGCGTGTGGACTGTAAGCCGCTTGCTGCAATTGGTATCGGCAGTAGTGGTAGGTGAAAGTGTTGGGGATGGCTCGCTCCATGCGGTTGATGATAAAGTCGGCCGAGTCGCGGGGCACCTCATAGGCTTGAAACCAGAATTTCAGATATCTGTTGGCCTCGAACAGGTTGTACCAGGCTCGCTCCGATTGTGGATTTTCGGCCACCTCTTTCTCCCAGAGTTTTGCTTGCTCAGCGTACCATGCCGAGTCTTTCCCTGTGACAATGACACTGTTTATATCTTTGGCCACTTGGGCTTGTAGAAAAGTAAAGGTCAGTAGCAAAAGGCTGCAGAAGGATATTGTTCTTTGGGTCTTCATGTTCCGTTTGATTTTTTGGATAAGTTTTTAGTGGAGTATTTGAAAAGTTAGAAACGGCCGTCTGTTATTGCATACGCACAAGAGGAGCGAAGGTTCGCTCTGCAGCTATTTTTTTTCCTATAAGACCGCATTTATATAGGTACAGACCCTGGGATAGAGAGTGAGTATTCCATGTCCGGGCAGGCGTATTTTGGTAGGATTTGTAAATGTCTGAAAATCAATAGTGATTTTCGGGCGTTTCTTAGGTAAAAGCTAGGTGAATTTCGGTAACTACTAGGAAA
>CALCHR010000082.1 GCA_937901185.1 uncultured Bacteroidales bacterium | reverse complement strand
AGAGGAAATCATCAGAAGATACTATTCTGCCCTCTGCACCCTTGCGGAAAAAGGCAACAATGAGAACGAGGTCAACAAGATAGCCCTCATCCTCAAGCAGGCCAAACTGCGCACCGAGTATCGCCGCACCACAGTGGCTGCCCAGGAGCGCCGAGAACTTTCCGGCGGAGTGGCCACAGCTGCCATCGAGTTGCTCAACGGCACCATTATCACCTCGCGCACTAGTTCGCTGCTCGGTCCCAGTGCTGCGTTGCTCATCAACGCCCTCAAGCACCTGGCGGACATTCCCCACGACAAAAAACTCATTCCCGAAGAACTGATAGCGCCTATCCAAAAGACCAAGGTGGAGTTTCTGCACGGCCACAATCCGCGTTTGCACACCGACGAAGTGCTCGTGGCGCTTTCCATCTTGAGCAACCGCGACCCCGATTGCGCCAAAGCTTTGGAGCAGTTGCCGCGCTTGAAAGGCTGCCAAGTTCACTCTACCGTGATGCTGAGCGAGGTGGACCACAAGATTTTCAAAAAACTCGGCATCGGCCTTACCTGCGACCCCGTACGCGAGGTAGAGTAAGCGCCGGCCTTATATTATTATATGTGTGAGCCGTTCTCTTTCCGAGGGAGCGGCTCACACATATTTTTTGTACCTTTTTGGAAAAAAAGAGTTGGATGGCTATCCTTATTAGTTATAAAATCATAAATTTGCCCATTAGAAAACTATTTACTAACCTTATATTAAATTTTACAGATCATGAAAACTTTCAGAAAAGTAGGAATGGCATTCTTGGCCGTTCTCTTGTGTGGCAGCATGGCTGCTTGTAGCGAAGATGATGAAGATGGCGACGGTGGAGGTACCGGTATTGAAAACGTAACGCTCACAGCACCCGAATACGAAGAGCATGCAGCGCTCTATGAGATGAACGGCGGCAGCGAATACAAGTCTATCGAGCTGACAGCTTCGGGCGATTACATTGTGACGCTGAATGGCTATTATTCTGCTAAGAAATTGCTCAAGCCCGAATTGCAAAAGGCCAACCGCTGGGCGCGCAATTTTAGCATGCTCAACAACGGCGTTCGCTCCACCCGCAGCAGCTATAACGGCATCATCTACGGCAAGTACACCGTGAACAGCGAAGGCGTTTACGTGTTGGAAGGCTTTGGCACAATCGAACTTACAGGCACTTCAGACAATGCTGTGGCTTTGGTGGTGACTCCCGAAGGTGGCGAACCCGAAACCATGACTGCCGCCGTGAAGAACCAGGCTCCTAACAGCGATATTACCAATGCCCTCTGCCGCACCTGGGAAGTGAAGGCCTTTAGAATGGTGATAAAGTTCAATGGTAAGAAATACTTCGACGAGACCGGCTACATCAACAACTTGCAACCCTTTATCGACAAGCTTTCAGAGTTTGCAGAAGAAGAACTCACCGTGGAAAGCGTCTTTGGCGAAGCGCTGCCTAAGGATGTAGTGTTTACAAAGGCCGGTACATACATGGTGAGCTACACCAATGATATGTTGGCGGTGTCCACTTGGGCTTGGGTGAATGCAGCTAAGGGTGAGCTCCGCTACTCTTGGAACTACGAGGATATGGAAGACGAAGAAATGGCCGGCAATGCTACCATCAGCTTCAAGAATAACCAACTCTATCTGAAAGAAGGCTACGTAGAGGTAGATGAAGATGGCAAGTATGAGGAAGAGCAGTACACCATCCTTTCTGAGAAATAACAGCATCGGATAGATACTGACTGAAAAAATCCCGCTTCGGCATCGCTGCTGAGGCGGGATTTTCCTTTTTCGGAAGGCTAAAATATGCCCTTTGTAATCCCTTGAAAATCAATAGTGATTTTTGGGCGTTTCTTAGGTAAAAGCTAGGTGAATTTCGGTAACTACTAGGAAAATTTTGGTAACTACTAAGAACGCGAAAGTAACTACTAAGAAAACAGGGGTGATGTAGGGTGTTTTTTTGGAGATAGGAAAGTGCGCTCTAAAAGTAGGGCCATAAAAACAGCCTCGCAAAGTTTTTAGGCTCTGCGACGCTGCTCTATGTGGAGTTTATACCAAGTGGGCGATGAGTTCTTCGCGGTCGCCTTACGTGCAACCTGGTGCGTGAGGTAAAGTAAGCGCCGGCCTTATATTATATGTGTGAGCCGTTTTCTTTTCGAGGGAGCAGCTCATGCTTTTTTTGTGCCTTCTTGGAAAAAAATAGTTGGACGACTGTTTTTATTAGTCATTAAATCATAAATTTGCGCATTGGAAAATTATTCACTAAGATTATAAATTTTACAGATTATGAAAACTTTCAGAAAAGTAGGAATAGCAATCGTGGCCGTTCTTCTGTGTGGCAGCATGGCTGCTTGTAGCGAAGACGATGAAGATGGCGACGGCGGAGGTACCGGTGTTGAAAACGTAACGCTCACTGCGCCCGAATACGAAGCGCATGCTGCGCTCTACGAAATGGATGGCAACGGCGAGTGGAAAACCATCGAGCTCACAGCTTCCGGAAACTATATAGTAAGAGAGGCTTCCTACTACAACTCCAGCAAGATGCTGAAGCCCGAACTTTCTAAGGAAAGCCCCGTAGGCCGCAGCTTGTCGATGTTCAATAATGGCATGCGCAGCACACGCAGCAGCTACAACGGCATCATTTATGGCACTTACACCGTGAACGACGAGGGCGTCTATGTGCTCGAAGGCTTCGGTACGATAGAGTTGGTAGGCTCAGAAGACAATGCTGTATCGCTGGTAGTCACTCCTCAAAATGGTGAGGCTGTTACACTGACTGCCGAGAAGAGAAATCAGGCTCCCCAAAGCGCCATCACTAATGCCCTCTGCCGCACTTGGAAGGTAAAGGCTTTGAGAACGGTTATTAAGTTCAATGGCAATACGAAGATGGATAGAACCGTCGACGTGGACAAGATAGACGAATATGTAGATAGCATTTCCAACCAGGCAGGCCAAGAATTTAGTAAGGAAGCCATCTTTGGAAAATATATACCCGAGGAAATTGTCTTCACCAAGGCTGGCACCTACATGGTTGATTACGATGACGAGAAGCTGGCAGTATCTACCTGGACGTGGGAAAACGCCACTACCGGTCAGCTCCGCTACTTCTTGAATTATGATAACATGTACGACGAAACAGAGTCGGGCGTTGTTTCAATCAGCTTCAATAATAACACTCTCTATATCGCTGAGAGCGAGGTGTATGATTTGGAAACCGGCCCTTGCGAAGAGCAGTCCATTATCATTCTCACTGAAAAATAATTCGTAAGATACGGCTCAGACAGAGCGTCCCGCTTCGGTGTGTTCCGAGGTGGGACTTTTTTCTTCTCGGAAGGCTATTTTTTAGCCTTTGTAACCATTTGAAAATCAGTAGCCATTTTGGGACGTTTCGAAAGTCTGATCTACGAAAAATTTCTTAAGACCTAGGAAAAATTTTCTAAGACCTAGTTTTTCCTAGCTCAGACTTTCGAAACTGGGGGTAGCGCAGGGGGGGGATTTTTGATACTGAAAAATCCCTCGGCGGTGAGTGGCGGCAAAAGAAAATGTCGCCGGGATTTTCATCCTCGGCGACATGTGTCATATCTGTCTTATACCAAATGTGCGATAAGCTCTTCGCGGTCGCCCGGGAGGAGGTCGATGACAGGCACTTCAATCATCGTGTAGCAGCCGGGGCGCTGGCGCATGGCGGCACGGGCGGTGCAAACGAGCACCTGGCCGGTGAGCGCGGGGTTGTTGATGCGCATGTTGAACTCGAAGAGTTGGTTTTGCGTGGTGCCGCTTACGCCCTTGCGGGTGAGGTTTACGCCGTGGCCCATGTCGATGACCTCGTCGACGGACGGAACGAGGTTCACGTGCGTTTCGTCGTTCACAAAGTAGGGGTCGGCCTTGATGGCTGCTGCCACAGAGGCAAAGTCGTAGCCGTCTTCAAGTTCGATGTAGACCATGCGTCGGTGGATGCCTGTTCCGGTGGGGATGGTCATCGACAAGGCTTTCTTTACTCCCTCAATGGCCTTGACAGCCACGGTGTGGCCCATCGACATGCCGGGGCCAAAGTTGGTGTAGGTGATACCTTTGGGGGCAATGGCCTGCAAGAGGGTGCGTACCACCGAGTCGCTGCCCGGATCCCATCCGGCGGAGATGATGCTCACGGCACCGCCGGCCTTGGCGGCCTCGTCGAGCGAGCGGCGCAAGGAGGTAATCTGCGAGTGGATGTCGAAGCTATCGACGGTGTGGATGCCGAGGGCCAGGATTTCCTTGGCGTATTGCTCTACGCTACGGGTGGGGGTGGCAAGGATGGCCACATCTACATGGCCCAACTCGCGAATGTCTTTCACCACCTTGTAGGCGGCCAGTTCCTCGGGTTTGTTCTCGGCGCCATTGCGGCGCACAATGCCGGCCACTTCAAAGTCGGGGGCTGCTTCTAATGCTTGGAGCGCGTAGCGGCCAATGTTGCCATAGCCCACTACGGCGGCGCTTATCTTTTTTGTTTCCATAAGTTTTGAGTTGTATAAAATATCCGCCGCAAAAGTAGCAATATGTTATGAAACCCAAGTCGAAAGTAGCAAAAAATAGGTTCGGCTTAGGTTTTTTTAAGACAAATGTAAGAAAAAGCAGTAGCCTTACACCTGTTGTGTGAAAAGTTGGAGGGAAAACGCTTTCATGCGTCGGCGCAGCTCGCGGCCTTTTCCGTTGGTGGTGCGGTCCAGCTCTTGCCAGAAACGAGGGCCGTGGTTCATCTCACGCAGGTGGGCCAGTTCGTGCTTCAGTACGTAGTCTATCAACTCAGCAGGTGCGAGCAAGAGCCAAAGGGAGAGGTTGATGTTATTCAAAGAGGAACAGCTGCCCCAGCGTCTGTATACATCTTTGATGGCGCAGCGGTTGTATTGGTAGCCATACTCCTGTGCCAACTCCTTGAGGCGCTTGGGCAGAAGGGCGCGGGCGTGTTCGCGGAGCACGCCGACGAGCACCTTGTTGGTCCATTCTTGCGCCGCCGCACTATCAAACCGAAAGCCGCGGGGCAGCACCACGACGGCGTGGCCGGGCGATTGGCGCACATGAGCCGTGGAGAGCGTGCCTTCTTCAAAGTGGAAGTGGAAGAAGTCGGTGTCGATGCGAAAGTCGTAGCTGAGGCGGAATGTCATAGCTGCCGGAAATGGTGAGGCTTTGTGGGCGCGTGAGAAGTTGTTGGTTAGGAAATAAAAAAAGAGGGTATCGCTTTTGTTAGCAAAACCCTCTTCTGTTTTCTGTTGGTCCACAAGGATTCGAACCTTGACTGACAGAACCAAAACCTGTAGTGACTACCATTACACCATGGACCAAACTTTATGTGCCTTCGTTTCCGTTAGGCGCTGCAAAATTACAAAGATTTTTTATTCCGACAAATTTTCTTCTTATTTTTTCTACCTTCAGCCAAAACTTCGAGTGCTTTTTTAACAATATCACTGCGCGTATTGATGATGCGGAAGTACTCCGAGCGCTCCCAAATGTCGTAAGCGATGAGGGCTTTGAGGGTGAAGCGGAGTTGGTCGAGCGTATTTTCTGCCTCTAAAGAATCTTTCGCTTCCACTTTCTTGCGCTTGGCTTCGGCCAGGATGCTGTCGGTCAAAACGGCTGGCACTTCGTAGTGGCTCATAAACTGCTCAAAGTCGGGATAGGCTTTCTTGATTTCGTTGCGGTGGCGGTCTACAAACTTGAGCGAGGCATTGTTGATAAGGTTATAGCGACGGATGGCAAGGAAAGCGGGCGTGTAGACCGTAGTGTCGAGCGGCACAAACACATCGGGCATGATGCCGCCGCCTCCGTAGACCGTGCGGCCCTTCTTGAGGGTTTTGTATACCTTGGTCGAGTCGAGGTGGATGCTGTCTATCGAGGAGAGCTCGCCGTGGTTGAATCGCGTCTCAAGGTCCTTGTCGTACTCTTCCTTCTTACCTTTCTCGTAGGGCTTCTGTATGCAGCGGCCGGCAGGAGTGTAGTAGTGGCTCACAGTAAGGCGAATCATCGAACCGTCGGGCAAATCTATGGGACGCTGCACCAAGCCCTTGCCGAACGAGCGGCGACCGATAATTGTGCCGCGGTCGTTGTCTTGTAGAGCACCGGCCAAAATCTCGCTCGACGATGCACTGGCCTCGTCAATCAATACGACCACCTTTAGGTCTGTCGAGCTGCCACTGCCATCGCTGAATTGGCGTAGCTTCTTTCCGTAGCGGTCTTGAGTGTAGACTATGAGGTTGCCCGCCGGAAGAAACTCGTTGGCTATGAGGATGGCCTGGTCGAGGAATCCTCCCGAGTTGCTACGAAGGTCGAAGATAAGGCTCTTCATACCCTGCTGGCGCAGGTTGTATAGCGCACGATGTACCTCCGAATAGGATGTGCGCGAGAACTGTGAGAGCTTGATAAAGCCAATCTCATTGGTGAGCATCAGAGCCGCCTCGACGCTATGCAGAGGTATTGCGTCGCGCGTAACCACTATATCCACCAAATCTTTGATATCCTTACGCTCGATAGATAGTTTTACCTGTGTGCCACGAGGGCCACGCAGACGCTTCATCACGCCAATCTGCGACATCTTCTGTCCGGCAATAAGGGTGTCGTTTACCTTGATGATGCGGTCGCCTCCTTGTACGCCCGCCTTGCGGCTTGGTCCCGAAGGGATGACACTGAGGACGATTACCGTATCGGTGGCCATATTGAATACCACGCCAATGCCGTCGAACTCGCCTTGCAGCGGCTCGTCTGCCTCCTCGAACTGCTTTGG
>CALCHR010000081.1 GCA_937901185.1 uncultured Bacteroidales bacterium | reverse complement strand
AGTTCTGTATTGTATAAGGAAGAACGAAGTAACCGTCGGCAAGACCCTGCATGAGGGCTGAAGCACCAAGACGGTTAGCACCGTGGTCGCTGAAGTTTGCCTCACCAATGGCGAACAAGCCCGGGATTGAAGTCTGGAGTTCGTAGTCTACCCAGATACCACCCATTGTGTAGTGGATAGCGGGGAATATCATCATAGGCTCCTTGTATGGGTTTGTATCGGCAATTTCCTCGTACATATCAAAGAGGTTACCGTAACGCTGACGTACAACATCCTCACCCAAACGCTGGATAGCATACTTGAAGTCGAGGAATACAGCCAAACCGGTGTTGTTTACGCCGAAGCCCTTGTCGCAACGCTCTTTAGCGGCACGTGAAGCAACGTCACGTGGAACAAGGTTACCGAATGCAGGATAACGACGCTCCAAGTAGAAGTCGCGGTCCTCATCGGGAATATCGTTAGGATGCTTTTTACCTGCCTGCAATGCCTTTGCATCTTCGAGTTTCTTTGGAACCCAGATACGACCGTCGTTACGGAGTGACTCAGACATAAGTGTGAGCTTAGACTGCTTGTCGCCGTGAACGGGGATACAGGTGGGGTGGATTTGTACGTATGAGGGATTTGCAAAGTAAGCTCCCTTGCGGTAGCAAGCCATAGCTGCAGAGCAGTTACAGCCCATTGCGTTGGTAGAGAGGAAGTATGCGTTACCATAACCACCGGTACCGATAACAACTGCGTGAGCTGCGAAGCGTTCGATGGCGCCGGTCACGAGGTTGCGAGCGATGATACCGCGAGCGCGGCCGTCGATGATTACTACGTCGAGCATTTCGTAGCGAGTGTAGAGCTCTACTGTGCCTGCGTTTACCTGGCACATCAATGCTGAGTAAGCACCGAGGAGGAGCTGCTGACCTGTCTGACCCTTAGCGTAGAAAGTACGGCTCACCTGAGCGCCACCGAATGAACGGTTGGCCAACATGCCGCCGTATTCGCGAGCGAAGGGAACACCCTGAGCCACACATTGGTCGATGATAGAGGCGCTCACTTCTGCGAGACGGTATACGTTAGCTTCGCGAGCACGGTAGTCGCCACCCTTCACTGTGTCGTAGAAAAGGCGATATACAGAGTCGCCGTCGTTTTGATAGTTCTTAGCAGCATTGATACCTCCTTGTGCGGCGATAGAGTGTGCGCGGCGGGGAGAGTCTTGGATGCAGAAGTTCTTTACTTTGAAGCCCATTTCGCCGAGTGAGGCTGCGGCGCTGGCGCCGGCCAAACCTGTACCTACAACGATCACGTCGAGCTTACGCTTGTTCTTCGGGTTAACCAATTTCTGGTGGGCTTTGTAGTTGGTCCACTTTTCAGCAACCGGTCCTGCAGGGATTTTAGAATCTATAGTAGCCATAATGGTTTTTTGTTTTAAGATTTAGGAATGTAGATTAACAGCAACCGGTGCAGCAAGCGCCGCCACAGAGAGCGAACTTAACTACCACTGCTACGAACATAAGGATTACAACGGTGGTGTAAACCAAGCCGATTACTTTCAGACGGCAGAACCAGATCTTGCCATTCCAGCCGATGGTTTGGAAAGCGCTCCAGAAACCATGGTTCAGGTGGAACCAAAGAGCTGCGAGCCATACGAGGTAGAGCACTGAGTAAACAGGGCAGCTGAAGGTTTCTTTAATCCAATAGATACCATCAGCAGCGAGCGCATGATTGCCGGCAGGAAGAAGCTCCTGGAGCATCATGTTGTACCAGAAATTGTAGAGGTGCAAGCCCATACCGAGGATTACGATTACGCCCAGCACAAACATGTTCTGAGAGTACCACTCTACTTTCTCGGGCTTGTTGGTCACTGCATACTTGCTAGCACCGCGGGCTTTCTTGTTTTGAAGTGTCAGGATGATGGCATACACAAAGTGTACCACTACCAAAGCGCCCAATGCTGCTGTTGCAGCCACTGCGTACCAATTGGCACCGAGCATTTCGCAGACCGTGTTGTAGCCTTCTTCTGAGAAGAGCGCAACCAGGTTCATGCAACCATGAAATGTCAGGAAGAGAATCAAAGCAAGTCCGGATACAGACATGATTACCTTCCTTCCGATGGATGAATTAGTTAACCACATAAGTTTTTTGAAATTAAGTTGATATTAAAAATGTTTTTCTATGTCCAAAAATCATATTTTGGCAGCCCGAAAGCCACCAAGGGCGTCTCCTCATTTCTGGGGAGAGACACTTTATTCTGCAAAAGTATAAGATTTATTGTGTTTGGCAAAAAAAAACTAATTTTTTTGCACTCGCCCACCTAAAATAACGCCGTGCGCGCCAACGCAGCTCTTCCCTGCGCCCTCCAAAATCAAGCTTTCACGCCCCCTGCTGCCGCTTGTTTTTATTTTCCTTAATTCTTAAATAAACTTAACATCGCTTAATAATCCGTAATAAACGATTTGGATTTCGGCGCTCTGTGTATTATCTTTGTAATAGCGTAGCGGGAGCCTGCAGTAGGTTCCCGCTTTTTTGTAGCCATTTTGGTATGTTTTTTCTGTACAAAATGGGTTTTCTTCGGAGTGTTCTAAGAAAATTTTGTAGTTACCTGCGTGCACTTAGCTTTTACCTAAGAAATCTTAGTAGTTACCGAAGGAAAATTCTGCCTCACCGAGTGTTTTTTTCTCACTGCCGTCAGCCTCCGCAGAAAGTTAAAGGAGGTTAAAGTTTACCCCCGCGTGCCGCGTTTTGTCACAAACGGGAGGCGGCTAAAAAGTTATTTTGCAGCCCTGCATCATTCTTGCCCGGAAAGTAGCTGGCATATCTTCCGGGAATTTTGTAATTTTGCAAAAGATAAGAGTTTCAACCCTCCGATTGTGACACAGCAGAGACACATACTGACGCAGACCGAAACGCAGCAACAGCTCCTGGCTTACCAGTTGGGGCTGGTGAAGCTCATAGAGCTGTCGCAGACCGACCTCGAAGAGCGCGTGCGCAACGAGATGCTCGAAAACGCCGCCCTCGAGGAGCGCGACGATGCCGAAGCCACCACAGCGGCCGAGACCGACATCTACGGCGAAGACAGCTTTGGGGTGGGGGAGGAAACTCCTGTAGAAACCGCCCTGGCCGACTATCGCTCCGTCGACGATGTGCCCGACTATCTCCTGGCACACGCCTACGACACGGAGCGCGAAGGGGCCATGCAAATATCCGGCGGACAGACCTTCTACGAGCACCTGCAGCAGCAAATGGGCGAGTACGAACTGTCGCCCGCTCAGTGCCAGTTGATGGACTACCTCATAGGCTCGCTCGACAGCGACGGCTTCCTGCGCAAGGAACTGCAAACGCTGGCCGACGAGCTGGCCGTCTACCACTACGTAGACACCTCCGTCGACGAGCTGCAACACCTCCTGAACATCCTGCAGCGCTTTGAGCCGCGAGGCATCGGCGCACGCAACCTGCAAGAGTGTCTGCACCTGCAACTGACCGACCCCGACTATCATTCGCCGTGGCGAGAGGCAGCGCTCAAGGTGGTGGACCGCTACTTCAAAGACTTCGTAGGCAAGCGATGGGAGCAGTTGCAACAGCGCATGAAGCTCTCCGACGAAGACTTCGGCCACGTGCTCCACGAACTCACCCACCTGAACCCCACACCAGGCCGCGCACTCAGCGAAGAGCAGCAAGAGGCCGCACCCACCATCGTGCCCGACTTTACCGTGACCATAGCCCCCGACGGCGAAGCCATCGTGAGCCTCAACAACAGCAACGTGCCCGAACTGCGCATCAGCCAGACCTTTCGCAACTCGCTCGAAGAGCTGACCACGAACCGGAAAAACCTGAGTCGCGAACAGCTCGAAGCACATACCTACACCAAGAAAAAGGTGGAAGACGCCCAAGCCTTTATCTACATGCTCGAACAGCGCAACAAGGTGCTGATGGACGTGATGCAGACCATCGTGAAACTGCAACGCCCCTTCTTCGACGACGACGACGAACTGCTGCTCCAACCCATGGTGCTGAAAGACGTGGCCCAAAGGCTCGACATCAGCATCTCCACCGTGTCGCGCGTCACAGGCAGCAAATACGTACAGACCGCCTATGGCGTCTATCCGCTCAAGTATTTCTTCTCCACGCAGTTCGTCTCCGACGACGGCAGCGACCTCTCCAACCGACAAATCAAAAGCGCCCTGCAGGAAATAGTGGACAGCGAGAGCAAAAGCAAACCCCTCTCCGACGAAGCCATCGCCGCAGCGCTCAAAGAAAAAGGCCTGGCCGTGGCCCGACGCACCGTGACAAAATACCGCGAGCAACTGGGCATCCCCACAGCCCGCCTGCGAAAAAAATAAACCATCCACCCCCATCCCCGTAGCCAGCCATCAGCCGCCATGAAGCATAAGGTCATCATCCTCATCGCACAGAGCATCTCCCTGCTCTTCTCGCCATTCTACTTTCCCGTGGTGGCGTTCATTGCGCTGTTCCTGTTCAGCTACCTCAACATGCTGCCGCTCATCTATAAAGTCACGGTGCTTTGCAACATCTGGCTCTTCACCATAGGCATTCCGCGCCTCGGCATCTACCTCTATCGCAAAATCAACGGATGGACACGCCGACAAATAGGTCTCCGCGAAAACCGCTATGTGCCCTATTTCTTTTCCATCACCAGCTACGCCGCACTGCTCTATCTGATGCACACACTCTACATGCCGCGCTTCACGCTCAGCATCATCATCGGCGCATTGTTCATCCAGGTGGTCTGCACACTGATAAATCCCTGGATAAAAATCTGTCCCTACTCGGCAGCCGCCGGCGGCGTCATCGGCGCCCTCACAGCCTTCTCCCTCATCTTTATGTTCAACCCCACGGGCTGGCTCTGCTTAGTGGTGCTGCTCAGCGGCTTGCTGGGCACCTCGCGCCTCATCCTGCGCCAACAGACCCTGCTGGAAATCGGCACAGGCACCCTCATAGGCATCCTCTGCGGCTTCTGCTGCATTGCCTACGTCTGAAAAAAATACAGCAACCTCTCCCCGAAAAATTATAACATACCATTCATAAAACCCTAAAACTTCCCCATCATGACCAACACCAAGAAAACACCCCTCGTAAGCATCATCATGGGCAGCACAAGCGACCTCCCCGTAATGGAAAAGGCTGCCAAGATGCTCGATGAGATGGAAGTACCCTTTGAGATGAACGCCCTCTCCGCACACCGCACACCGGTAGAAGTGGAACAGTTTGCCCGCACCGCCAAAGAGCGCGGCTTGAAAGTCATCATTGCCGGCGCCGGAATGGCAGCCGCATTGCCCGGCGTCATCGCTGCCGGAACCACGCTGCCCGTTATCGGCGTGCCCATCAAAGGCATGCTCGACGGTCTCGATGCCATGCTCTCCATCATACAAATGCCTCCCGGCATCCCCGTAGCCACCGTAGGCGTTAACGGCGCCCAAAACGCTGCCATCCTGGCTCTCGAAATGCTCGCCCTCAACGACGAACTCCTCGCCGAACGCCTGGCCGCCTACAAAGAAGGCCTGAAGGAAAAAATTGTAAAGGCCAACGAGGACCTATCTCAAGTGGAATACACTTTCAAGACCAACTAATATGTCTACCGACAAGATATACAGCAGCGTTTCGCTCTTCAACTACGCACCGCGAGCCTCTCACGAAGTGCGCATAGGCTCCCGCCCGCTCGGCGGAGACCATCCCTTGCGCATACAGAGCATGACCACAAAAGCCACTACCGACACCGAAGGATGCGTAGAGCAGTGCATCCGCATCATAGAGGCCGGCGGCGACTACGTAAGGCTCACCACGCAAGGAAGTATTGAGGCGGAAAATCTGCGCAACATCCGCGAGGCTCTCCACCAACGCGGCTTCGACCATCCCCTTGTTGCCGACGTTCACTTCAATCCCAACGTGGCCGACATAGCTGCCGGCATCGTAGAGAAGGTGCGCATCAACCCCGGCAACTACGTGGATCCGGCACGCCAATTTAAGCAGTTGGAATATACCGACGAGGAATATGCCGCCGAACTGCTGCGCCTCAAAGAGCGCTTTAAGCAGCTGCTGGAAATCTGTAAGAAGAACCACACAGCTTTGCGCATCGGCGTCAACCACGGCTCACTCTCCGACCGCATCATGTGCCGCTACGGCGACACACCTGAGGGCATCGTAGAGAGCTGTATGGAATTTCTCCGCGTATGTGTCAAGGAAGATTTCAAGGACATTGTCATCTCCATCAAAGCCAGCAACACGGTGGTGATGGTGCGCTCCGTGCGCCTGCTAAGCGCCGTGATGAAAGCCGAAGGCATGGACTTCCCTCTCCACCTGGGTGTGACAGAAGCCGGCGAGGGCGAAGACGGCCGCATCAAGAGTGCCGCCGGCATCGGAGCGCTCCTGGCCGACGGCATGGGCGACACGTTGCGCGTATCGTTGAGCGAAGAGCCCGAAGTGGAGATTCCCGTGGCCTACAAGTTGGCTTCGTACGTCGTACAACGCGCCGGCCATCCCTTTATCCCTGCACGCCAGGCTCCGGCCTTCGACTATTTGCGCCCCGTGCGTCGTCCCACGTGTCCGGTGAAGAACATCGGCGGCACCAACGTTCCCGTGGTGGTATCCACTCGCTTGGACGGCGCCACAGATTTGGGAAACACACCGCCCGACTATATCTACTGCGGACAAAACCTTCCGAAGGAACGCATGGAAGGCGTGGGCTACATCGTAGATGCTGCCCGCTGGACCGGCGAGGCCAATACTTATCCCGCCTTCCCTGCCAACATGCTCATGATGGTGGGTGCGTGCCACGCAGATATGAAGTTTGTATTCCTCAGCTACGCCATGCTCAACGACGAGGTGAAGGCGTGCTTACGCAACCACCCGGAGATGGTGGTGGTGGCTCAGAGCGACCATCCCAACCGCTTAGGCGAGCAGCGCGCAGTGGCCCACGAACTCTGGTATGAGGGACTGACGAACCCCGTCATCTTCTTCCAGCACTATAGTTGCACGGAGAAGGAAGACTTCCAGTTGCGCGCTGCTGCCGATATGGGTGCGTTGCTCTTCGATGGCTTGACGGACGGCATCTTCCTTTACAACAATGCACCGCAAGGCTCCTTGCCCATCTCCCACGCCGAGCAGGACGACACTGCCTTTGGTATTTTACAAGCCACACGCTGCCGCACCACCAAGACAGAGTATATCAGTTGCCCGGGCTGCGGCCGCACGCTCTACGATTTGCGTACGACGATAGCCCGCATCAAGGCCGCCACTGCCCACCTCACCGGCTTGAAGATAGGCATCATGGGCTGCATCGTGAACGGCCCCGGCGAAATGGCCGATGCCGACTACGGATACGTGGGTGCTGCTCGCGGAAAGGTGAGCCTCTACCGCGGAAAGGTGTGTGTGGAGAAAAACATCCCCGAAGAGGAGGCCGTAGAAAAACTCCTTGCACTGATAGAAAGCGACCAGCAGAAAAACGCCTGACGCATCACCCTCACACAGGCGGAGCATACTTATTATATAATAGGTGTGCTCCGCGTTGTTTTTATAGCTAAGAAAGCAGGCGCCCAAGGCGATATTTTTACCCTGCATATCACCCCGTTTTTCTTAGTAGCTTTCTAGGCGTTCTTAGTAAACTACAAAATTTTCCTAGTAAACTCCGAGTTTTTCCTAGAAGTTTAC
>CALCHR010000080.1 GCA_937901185.1 uncultured Bacteroidales bacterium | reverse complement strand
TCGGTAACTACTAAGAAAAATTTGGTAACTACTAAGAACGCGAAAGTAACTACTAGGAAAAACAAAGAAATTTACAATCCTTTTTTGGTGTATCGTTTGAGACAAAAAAGTCTATCACCCCACCATAGAAATTCTACCTTTAACCCAATGGTAGTACCTAAAAACGAAAAGTGGCAATCCAAAATTCACATTGGATCGCCACTCTATTGGTAGAATATTGCTTATTTTTTTATTTCTAATACCCTATGTAGAAATCTAATATTCAATCTTTTACAAAGAATGAGTTGTTTCTACCAGTGCAAAGATACTAATCTGAAAGCAATTCACAACGCGAGTATGCTCGGTTTCAAATGGAACAGAGTTGTTTCTACCAGTGCAAAGATACTAATCTGAAAGCAATTCACAACTTTGTCTAAAGACTTTCTGTTGTTTTTTGGTTGTTTCTACCAGTGCAAAGATACTAATCTGAAAGCAATTCACAACTAATACCTGTATATAACGCCGTTTAAGGTGTTGTTTCTACCAGTGCAAAGATACTAATCTGAAAGCAATTCACAACTATTATAGGTGCTATTACGCATAAGCGACAGTTGTTTCTACCAGTGCAAAGATACTAATCTGAAAGCAATTCACAACACAAGACCGTTATTCGCTCGGTTTCCGCTGTTGTTTCTACCAGTGCAAAGATACTAATCTGAAAGCAATTCACAACGAAGCGTGTAAACATTCTAGGAAGAGTTTGGTTGTTTCTACCAGTGCAAAGATACTAATCTACTTCAAGAACCAGACCTTTCAGATACTCGCCTTCCGGATGATAAATGCAAACGGGATGGTCGGCCGGTTGGTGGAGTTGATGGAGGATGCGGACATGACGACCGCTGCGTGCTGCTGCTGTAAATACGGCCAAGCGGAACTGAGCTGCGTTAACGGCCTGCGAGCAGCTGAAGGTGAAAACAATGCCACCCGGACGTATTTTTTCAAAAGCAATGGCGTTAAGACGGGTATAACCTTTCAAGGCGCTCTGCAATGCTCCTTTGTGCTTTGCGAAGGCTGGGGGGTCGAGCACTATCAAATCGTAGTCGGAACCAGAGGTTTCAAGGAAACGGAATGCATCGGCACAAATGGCTTCATGACGGGCATCGGACGGGAAATTGAGCCCGGCATTTGCATCTGTCAGTGCTATAGCTTTCGCACTGCTGTCGACAGAATGAACTTGATGAGCACCTCCACGCAATGCATAGATAGAGAAACCACCCGTGTAGCAAAACATGTTCAGCACACGCCGACCGGCTGCATAGCGCTCCAGCAAAGCACGGTTTTCTCGTTGGTCAATAAAGAAACCGGTTTTTTGTCCTTGCAGCCAGTCAATATGGAAGCGCAACCCGTTTTCAATAGCCACGCTCTCTGCAGCGCTCGTTCCTTGTACTAGAAACGAATCAACAGGATTGAGGTTTGCCTTAAATGGAAGGGTGGTCTCTGATTTATAGTAGACATTTTCCAGAAAATCGCTACATACAGTCATCAGCGCTCGAGCTATGGCTTCGCGTGAATGGTGCATACCGACAGAATGGGCCTGCACTACGGCTGTATGGCCATAAATATCAACTATCAGCCCCGGAAGTCCGTCGCCCTCACCGTGTACAAGGCGAAAGATATTGTGGTCGTCACGACCAACTAATCCTAGACCACGGCGCACCATCAGCGCAGCAGCTATCTTGCTCTCCCAAAAAGCATCGTCGATTTCTGTTGGAGTGAAAGAGAGGATACGCACGGCTATAGAACCTATTTGATAGTGACCCACACATACGGGTACATCGTTTTCATCTACAACTCTTACAGTGTCTCCTTCTACAGTGCCGGGTTCTATCTTGGCTATCGCACCGGAGAAAATCCAAGGATGGAAACGCTTGATGCTTTCGGTCTTGCCGCGGCCAAGGCGTATGGTCTTCTGTTTCATATCTATCTGAAAAAATATTTATACTATTGGTTGTGGAAATTCGTTTACTACAAACTGGCGATCGGCTCTCAGAGCTGAGAGTTCTTTATAAAGTTGCAAGCATGTATAAGCATCGGTGGCTGCATAACGCTTTTGGGTTTCGCTCAAAGTTTCTGCCTCCCAATTGCTACATTGGGCCGATTTGGAAATACGCATTCCAAAAACATTGGCGTACAACTTTTGCAAACTCATATCGGATATACCCATCTCTTTGACATAAGGCTGAAGGTCAAGAAAACCTGCAGGGGTGAAATCTTGTCGTTGGCGCAAGGAAGATAGGTCATCCTTCAGCGAAAGACCTACTTTGAGCATATTGGGATCTTCTAAGAAGGCTACAAGCGAAGGAGGAAGGTCTATCATAGAGAGTCTAAAGAGGAAGCAAATATCTGGACTAGCTACTTGCAACAACGCTACTTTATGGCGAACACCTTTTCTGAAAACCGGTCGCGTCTCTGTATCAACCCCAACAACAGAAGTGGTCTTATACAACGCCTGCAGCGCCCGTTCTGTTTCAAGAAGAGAGTGTACCACCACGATTCTACCTTCATATACAAAACGCGGAAGCGTAGAAACATATCCTTTGTCAACAGAAACAAACAGTTCTCTAACCTCAGGCATCTGAACGCCCTCCATACTTACTATCGTGTAAGGCTCGAAGCGCATTTAGAATCTTCTGACCACTATTATAGCGAAAATCTTCCTTCACCTCTATCAAGGCAACATCGATAGCATCTTCATATCCAGAGCGGAATATTTCCAAGAAATCTCTAAGTACCTGGTAAATGTCTGCCAAATTTTCACTAACGGTCTGCAGAATCGGCTGATCTGAGTACTTAAAATCTTCGACGAAAACATCAAGATAGTCATCATGCTCCTTCATCACCATGGCTACAGAAGAACGTATGAACTCATAATCGCCTTCTGTTACATGAGGCTCATTATAACCGTCCTCTCCCTGCTGATTGGGTTGCAACTGACTAATCTTAACATAAAGAGCCGGAAGCGCTGCCAGCATAGAATCTACAAAATCCTTGCGACTGGCTTGCTGACATTGCTCTAAGCAACGACAATAGTCTGCACACAAAGCAACAAATTCCAAAACATCTTTGGGGTAGCTATATTTTTCTTCCATCAAAATATATCTGTTATTTTTTGCAAAATTACGAGAAATAACTGACATAGCTCTACTTAAATCCTGTTAAAAATAAGATTTAAGTTTCAAAGCTAAGCTGATAGATATTATGTTACCATCATTTATATATACTTTATCTATAAATAAATATGTATATTCAGAATAAATTCTGTAAGTTTGCATCATCATTGACAAAGTAGAAAAAGTATGTTAATTGAACTCAATAATGCAACTATCTCCGTTGCCGGAAAGGAACTTCTTAAAGATATAAGTTTCCGCATCGAAGAAAGTGAATTTGTATATATCATTGGCAAAGTCGGCTCTGGTAAAAGTTCGTTGCTCAAATCTCTATACGCAGAAATTCCTATCAGCGACGGAGATGCTACAGTGCTCGATTTCAACCTTAGGAAAATTAAGAAAAAACAAATTCCCAGTTTACGCAGACAACTGGGAATCATCTTCCAAGATTTCCAATTGCTTGGTGACCGCTCTATAGAATCAAACTTGGATTTCGTATTACGAGCAACAGGTTGGAAGAAAAAGCAAGAACGACAAGAACGAATTGCCAAAGTCTTAGAAATTGTAGAATTATCCCATAAAGCAGAATGCTTCCCACATGAATTGTCTGGAGGAGAACAACAACGTATCTCTATAGCTCGAGCATTACTAAACGAACCACGTATCATCCTTGCAGACGAACCCACCGGAAATCTGGACCAAGAAACAGGAAACAAGATTGTAGGAATTCTACGCTCTATCTGCGAAAGAGGTACTGCTATTGTAATGATAACACACAACCTCAACATTTTGCAACAATATCCTGGAGTAGTATATAGATGCAAGGATGGAAATCTAACAGAGGTGACTCCAGAATACAATAACCCTATAGAAATAGAGGAAGAAGAAAATCTCATCCAAGAAACTTCTGAAATTACAGAAAATTGTACAGCAAGTGAAGATAATCAAGAATTAACAACACAAGAAAATAATCAAGACTAATATGAAAGTTCTAAAATTTGGTGGAACCTCTGTAGGCTCTCCACAGAGAATGAAAGGCGTTGCAGAATTAATTAACGACGGCACAGAAAAAATAGTAGTATTGTCAGCCATGTCAGGGACAACAAACACCCTCGTAGAAATTGCTGACTATTTTAGGAAACGTAACCCTGAGGCTGCCGGAAATGTTATTAACAAACTGCGCAATAAATATATCGAGCATGTAAAAGAACTATATACAGACCCTCAAGTTGCAAAAACAACCGCAGATTTTTTGGAGGATATCTTTATGTACCTACACTCTTTCGCCAGTTTAGAATTTAACGAAGGTGTAGAAAAAACCATTCTTGCCCAAGGAGAAATTATGAGTACCAACATGGTAACCAACTACCTCAAAGAGCAAGGCGTAAAAGCAGTATTATTACCTGCACTTGAATATATGAAACTAAATGAAGAAGGAGAACCCGACACCATCTTCATCAAAGAAAACCTGAAACGTATACTAAAAGAAAATCCGGATTATACCACCTATATTACTCAGGGATTTATCTGTCGTGATAGTAACGGGAATATAGATAATTTGCAAAGAGGTGGCTCAGACTATACCGCATGCCTTATTGGAGCAGCTCTTCGTGCACAAGAGATTCAAATTTGGACAGACATAGACGGAATGCACAACAACGATCCCAGATTTGTAGAAAATACCACTCCAGTTAGACAACTGAATTTTGAAGAGGCTGCCGAATTGGCCTATTTTGGAGCTAAAATCCTGCATCCTACATGCATTCAGCCTGCAAGATATGCCTGCGTCCCAGTACGTTTATTAAACACAATGGACCCGCAAGCACCTGGTACATTAATCAACAACGAGATGCAAGCCGGACAAATAAAAGCCGTGGCTGCCAAAGATAATATCACAGCCATCAAAATTGTATCTGGAAGAATGCTCTTAGCTACCGGTTTCTTAAGAAAGGTTTTTGAGATTTTTGAAAAATACAAAACCAGCATAGACATGGTTACAACATCAGAGGTGGGAGTTTCTTTAAGTATTGACAATAAAAGTCGCATCACACCTATCATAGAAGAACTTAAGAAATATGGTACTGTTGAAGTAGATGATGATATGTGTATTATCTGTGTGGTAGGTGACCTTAGAAGCGAGAATTTGGGATTTGAAACCATAGCCACCGAAGCTATGGCCAATATTCCTATTCGTATGATCTCCTACGGAGGTAGTAACCATAACATTTCTTTCTTAATCAAAGAAGAATATAAGCAAGCAGCCTTAAAAGAATTAAGCAAGAAACTATTCTCATAAATAGGAAATATGATGAGTACAAAATTCCCTTTACAGAAACTTAAAGAATTAAATACTCCTTTTTACCTATACGATTTATCTCTGCTGCGGAATACAATAAGCTCCATCAAAGACTGCATTAAGAAACATAACAATTGGAATGTACATTATGCAGTTAAGGCTAACGCAAACCCCAAGATTCTGTCTGAGATATCAAAAGCAGGACTTGGATTAGATTGTGTGAGTGGAGGTGAAATCAAAAAAGGATTGGAATGCGGATTCAATGCAAAAGAAATAGTTTTTGCCGGAGTTGGGAAAAGTGATTGGGAGATAAAATTAGCTCTTGAAAATAACATCCATAGTTTCAATGTTGAAAGTGTTCCCGAACTAGAGATTATCAATGAACTATCTTTAGCGATGGGTAAGACTGCTAGTGTGGCCTTCCGCGTCAACCCAAATGTTGATGCACATACCCATGAGAAAATTACGACGGGGCTAAATGAAAACAAATTTGGGATAGCACTAGATGACTTATTACCAACAATTCAGCGTTGTAACCAACTAACTAATGTGAAATATGTCGGTCTACATTTTCACATCGGCAGCCAAATTACCAATCTAGAAGTATACAAGAATCTCTGTTATAAAATTAATAACATCCAATCTGAACTAGAGAGCGCAGGAATAAAAACAAGCAGCATCAATGTCGGAGGCGGTTTAGGAATTGACTATGAATTTCCTGAAAAAAATCAAATAGCAGATTTCAAAACTTATTTTTCTATTTTTGAAAAATATTTAGAACTACGTCCATCACAAGAACTTCATTTTGAACTAGGAAGATCTATTGTGGGACAATGTGGATATCTTCTATCAAAAGTATTATTTTCCAAGGAAGGACACACCAAGAATTTCTTAATACTTGATGCTGGTTTTACAGACTTGATTCGCCCCGCAATGTATCAAGCCTTACATAAGATAGAAAATATATCTAGATGTTCTTCCCAAAAGGATGGAATTTATGACGTAGTAGGCCCCATTTGTGAAAGCAGTGATGTTTTTGGGAAAGATATTGAACTGCCTTTTTCTGAAAGAGGAGATATGATTGCTCTGTATTCTGCAGGTGCTTATGGGGAAACAATGTCTTCTACTTACAATTGCAGAGAGTTACCCAACAGCTATTTTATTGAGGAACTATAATAGATATGAATAGGGTTATAATAGTTGTTATATATTTATTATTGTGTACAAATCTATTTGCACAATATACTAAAATTTATACAGAACAATTTCAGACCCTTCGTATAGATAATAATGAAGGACTCCCACAATTCCCTATCATAAAACTGAATAGTACGGACAAACTATTTTTCTCTTTTGACTATCTCACACATGAATATAATAGGTTCACTTATAAAATAGAACATTGTACTTATGATTGGAAGACAACTTCAGAGTTATTTGAAAGCGAATATCTTATTTCTGCAAGAAATGAAGAAGTAATTGAGGACTACCAGGAGAGTTTCAATACGTCTTTACAATATACTCATTATAAGTTTCAAATTCCCAATAAAGATACAAGATTACTATTATCTGGAAACTATAAACTTACACTTTATGTGGAAAATGAAGATAGTGAACCTGAAATAGTTGCAGAGACCTATTTTTATATTGTAGACCCTAAAGTAAATATTCAAAGTAAAGTATCCGGGAATACAGATATTGATTGGAACAAAAATCATCAACAATTAGATTTAGAAATCTCAACCAAAGGGCTTCAAATACGAGATGCCAATGAGGAAATAAAAGTTTATGTTTTGCAAAACAACAGATGGGACACTGCTGTAAGACTCCCCCATCCTACGACCACTACTAATGATAAAATAAATTGGGAACATTGTAGGAGTCTAATATTTGGTGCTGGCAATGAATATCGTAAATTTGAAATACTCAGTACCCGATACCCCGGATTAAGAGTTGAAAAAATACGATGGTTCTCTCCCTATTATCATGTAGCTCTTTATACAGACTCCCCTCGACGACATTATATCTACGATGAAGAGCAAAATGGTATTTCTGTAATTAGAAGCGAGAACGGAAACAATCCTGAAGTAGAAGCTGAATATGTTTATATACATTATTCATTAGAAGGAGATTATCTACCGAATCATACTATCTACGTCAACGGGAATTGGAACATGGAAGGATTTATCCCTAGATATAAAATGAAATATAATTTTGATACTGGTATTTATGAAGCCAGTATCTTACAAAAGATGGGATATTATAATTATCAATATCTTGCTGTAGAAAATTCCATGCCAACCATTGGAAGTTCTAATCCATTTGAAGGGAATTTTTTCCAAACAGAAAATGAATACACCATACTTGTATATTATAATAAAAAAGGAGAAAGATATAATCAATTAGTTGGTTTCCAAAATTTTTCATATCTGCCAAAATAAAAAATTGATGCAACCTAATATAGTTTTTTTAGATGGTGCCACCGTTAATCCTGGCGATTTATCTTGGGAAGATTTCCATAAAATTGGGATTTTTACATTCTATGAAAGAACTGGTCCCAATGAAGTAATAGAACGCAGCAAAAATGCAGATGTACTAATTGTCAACAAGGTAAAATTAAATGCAACACATTTCTCTCAACTACCCAAATTGCAATTAGTATGTGTAGCGGCTACAGGATATGATGTAATTGACATACAAGCAGCAAAAGAATATGGAATAACAGTTTGTAATATTGTTGGCTATAGCACCCATTCTGTAGCACAAATGGCAATTTCTCTTCTGTTAGAAGCCACTAATCAAGTAGGACTATATAGCCATCTCAATAAAAATGGTAAATGGAACAATAGTCTAGATTTTTGCTATTGGGATTCCCCGATAATGGAACTTGCTGACAAGAAAGTTGGTATTATCGGTTTAGGTAATATCGGAAAATGCCTAGCTGAAGTATTACATAGTTTAGGAGCTGATATATTTGCTGTAACTAGTAAATCCTCTAAAGATATTCCGACATATATCACACCCATATCATTAACAGAAGCTTTCCGTTCTTTGGATATTATAAGTTTGAACTGTCCTCTTACAGAATCTAATAAAAAGTTTGTCAATAAAGATTTATTACAACAATGTAAGAAAGGACTCATCCTTATCAATACAGCCCGAGGATTACTTATTGATGATAACGCAGTATACGACTCTTTACAATCCGGACAGTTAGGAGCGTATTGCACTGATGTACTCTCGCAAGAACCTCCCACTTCTGATCACCCACTTCTTAAAGCTCCTAATTGTTATATAACACCCCATATTGCATGGGCTACAGTTGCTGCAAGAAAGCGTATCATAAAAACTTTAGTTTCTAATATAAATGCATATTTCTCAGGTATACCTCAGAATGTTGTAACTAAATAAAAGGTCTTCTAATAAATATAACAACCCTTATGATAGATATTACATTTGTACAAGTCCTAGATTTCATTGGAACCTTAGCCTTTGCTATTTCTGGTATCCGTTTAGCTTCTGCAAAACAATTTGATTTGTTTGGTGCTTATGTAGTGGGAGTAACTACAGCTATTGGTGGAGGAACTCTTCGAGATTTAATGCTAGGATTATCACCTTTCTGGATGACAAACCCATTCTATTTAGTTTGTTCAGCTATTGCGCTACTATGGGTAATGATTTTCAGAAAAATGTTGGTTCGACAAAATAATACCTGGTTCTTATTTGACACCATTGGTCTAGCTTTATTTACGGTAACCGGTATAGAAAAAACCATTACCGTTGGATTTCCTTTTTGGACTGCAATTATTATGGGAACAATAACTGGTGCCGGTGGTGGAGTTTTTAGAGATGTATTTATCAATGAAGTTCCCCTTATTTTTAGAAAAGAGATTTATGCTTTGGCTTGTGTAATAGGAGGCATAGCTTATTTTATCTGTAATAAAATAGGACTTGATAGTATTATGTCAGGAATTATTTGTGGAGTTGTAGTTATTCTCATGCGTATTCTTGCTGTAAAATATAAACTTCACCTCCCTATTTTAAAAGGAGAAGATTAAATATTCACATATAACTTCACTAGCGATGAGCAATATAATAAAGAATATATTTATATCCTTATTATTAGCACTCCCTTTATCTATCTCAGCCCAAGATCAAGATAAAGAATCCAATAAAAAAGGAAATGCCATTATCCAAGTTTTTACAAATTTCAATACTGGATTTGGTTCTGTAAATGATAAACGTGGGTTCGAATTAGAACGTAGTTATTTAGGCTATCAACATAAATTAGGAGAAGGTTTAAGCATTAAAGCAGTCATCGACTTTGGACAATCTCGTAAAGTAGATGATTATCATCATATAGCTTATATAAAAAACGCCCAATTATCTTGGAAAAGAAAAAACTTCTCAATCAACGCTGGACTTATCTCTACCACACAATTCAACATACAAGAAAAGTTTTGGGGACATCGCTATATTATGAAATCTTTCCAAGATAAATATAAATTTGGCAGCAGTGCCGACCTCGGAGTTTCTGTATCTTATAAATTTCTCCCATTCTTGTCTGCAGATGCTATTATCTGCAATGGCGAAGGGTATAAGAAAATACAGGTAAAGAATGGCTTGGAATATGGTTTGGGGCTAACTTACACTCCCATTAAAGATTTTATAGTAAGACTTTATGCTAACATAAATGAGACTTCTGAAAATTCTCAATCCAACATATGGAATTATGCAGGATTTATAGGTTATAAGAACTCTCATTTTTCCATAGGAGCAGAATACAATTATATGCAAAACCAAAATCATGTAAAAAATGCAAATTGCTCGGGTGTATCTATTTACGGTTCTGTCAATATTGGGGATTTCACAAAAATTATAGCTCGATATGATAATCTATTCTCTCGTAAAGACTGGAATATAGATAATGATGAACAAGCTATGCTATTAGGAGCTCACTTTAACGTACATAAATATATAAAACTATCACCCAACATTCGTGTGATTGTACCTAAAACTTCATCTTCAAAAACAGAATGTTATGCATTTTTGAATTGTTACTTTGGGATATAATATACACATCCTCCTATTATTCTATTCAACAAAAAGGAAACGGATATGACACAAGACGAAATCTTACAAAATAAAAACACATTCATAGAAAATTGTAGAAAACATATACAACGAGATGGTATAGAAAATTTATTAAACTACTTAGAGACAATTGACTTTTATACAGCTCCAAGTTCTGTAAATTTTCACCTAAACGAAGAAGGAGGTTTATGTAAACATTCTCTTAATGTATTTGAAACAGCCACAAAATTATATAATGAAATCTTAGTACCTGCTGTAGAATCTGGTAATTCTCCTTTCACAGAACTTCCATCTATGGAAAGTGTAGCCATTTCTACATTGTTACACGACTTATGCAAAACCAAGCTCTATCATAAAGTAGAAAAATGGAAAAAAGATGATGGGAAATGGGTTTCTTATCTAGGATGGGAAATAAATGATGAATTTCCTTTTGGACATGGAGACAAGTCTTGCGTAATAATTAGTTGGTTTATGCGTCTACGTCAAGAAGAACTATTAGCAATCCGTTGGCACATGGGTATGTTTGACATCGGAGAGTGTGGTAGTTCTTCAAGATATTCTATGCAAGCTTCTTTAGCCAAAACCCCTTTAGTAACATTAATACAAGTCGCTGATATGTTATCTGCAAATTGTCTAGAAAAATCTACTAATTGGAAAGACCTTACATAATATTTATTGTATCATGACTATCAGAGCAAATACTCAGTCTGCTTACACTCCTCCTATTTGTCTTTCAATTGCAGGAAGCGATCCTTCTGGTGGTGCAGGAATACAAGCAGATCTAAAAACATTTTCAGCTTTAGGATGTTATGGTGCTGCTGCAATCACGGCACTAACAGTTCAAAATACTTGCGGAGTTAAGTCTTCTCAATTTCTATCTGGAGAATTTGTATATAATCAAGCTGCATCCGTTATTGAAGATTTAAGCCCTCAATCTATTAAAATAGGTATGATGGGAACTTTTGACATTGTCAAATCAATTGGGCGCCTATTATCTGAATACAAAATAAAGAATGTAGTTCTTGACCCTGTAATGGTAGCTACATCTGGAGACTCACTTCTTAACCACAATATAGAAACTCAAAAGATTGTGGACTGCATCATGGAACACTTAGTTCCCCATACTACAATTCTAACTCCCAACCTTTTAGAATTAGCTGTTTTATGCAATAAGAAATGTACTCCAGAAGAAGGTGCTGAATGGATTTATAAAAAAACTAATTGCCCTTATATTTTGGTTAAAGGAGGGCATAGTTCTTCTAAGACCCCAACGGACCTCCTATACAATAAAGGGGACTTACTATACATTGAAGGAAAATATGTTGAAACCCGTAATACACATGGTACCGGTTGTACTTTATCTTCAGCCATTGCCGCAATGTTAGCAAAAGGTTTCTCACCCAAAGAAGCCACACAATTAGCAAAAGAATATATACAATCTGCGATTGAAAATGGTGCACAAATGAACATTGGGCATGGGCATGGACCTGTAAATCATTTTTTCAATCCATTAGCTATCCAAATCAAAGAAAAATAAGTAATTTTGTACTTACTCTAGAAAAGCTTTTTGATTAACAAATATATTATACATATGAAGGCATTTGTATTCCCTGGACAAGGAGCTCAATTCGTAGGTATGGGAAAAGACCTCTACGAAAAGCATCCTATTGCAAAACAATTTTTTGAAAAAGCCAATGAGATTTTAGGCTTCAATATCACTGATATTATGTTTGCTGGCACAGACGAAGAATTAAAGCAAACCAAAGTAACGCAACCGGCTGTATTTCTTCATAGTGTTATCAGCGCACTTTGCTTAGGTGATAATTTCTGCCCAGATATGGTTGCAGGTCACTCTCTCGGCGAACTATCTGCTCTTACAGCAGCTCGTTGTTTAAGTTTTGAAGATGGCTTAAAACTAGTTGCGACACGTGCTATGGCCATGCAAAAGGCCTGCGAAGCACAACCCGGTGGAATGGCTGCTATTATTGGACTTTCAGATGAACAAGTGGAAGTTGTCTGCAAGGAGGTTAGTGAGAATAGCGGTATTGTTATTCCTGCCAATTACAATTGTCCCGGTCAATTAGTGATTAGTGGACAAACAGAAGCAGTTAATACAGCTTGTGCAAAACTAAAAGAAGTTGGTGCCAAGCGAGCTTTAGTACTTCCTGTTAGTGGTGCATTCCATAGTCCTTTGATGCAACCGGCAAAAGAAGAATTGGAAGCAGCTATTGCTGTAACAGAATTCCATAAGCCTATCTGTCAAGTTTATCAAAATGTGGATGGATTACCTCACACTGATCCTGAAGAGATTAAAAAGAACCTCATCCAACAATTAACTGGTAGTGTACTTTGGACTAAAGAAGTAACCAATATGGTAAACGACGGATGTTTGAGTTTCACAGAATGTGGTCCTGGTAAGACTCTTCAAGGAATGATAGCCAAAATATGTAAAGGAAACGAAGCTATAAGCATCAATGGAGTAAACGACTAGCTTTCTAGCTATTCCTATTTACTGGATACGCCATAAAATAGAACAAGAAAAAGTTTCCAAGCCTTGGGACTAAGTTTTTCAAGACTTGGACTTTTTTTATGTAAAACCTTTAATATTTTATAGCAGGTGAAGAGTAAAAAAAATATTCCTACTCTCTCACTTCTAAAATGTAGTCTTATCTTAAACAACAAATGTATATAAGCCTTATATGATAACCATATATCAAGTATTACCTCGTTTGTATGGTAACAAAAAGAATGTGAATGTGCCACACGGAAGCATTGAAGAAAACGGATGTGGCAAGATGAATGATTTCACAGATACAGTTCTAAAAAGGATTAAGGATTTTGGATATTCACACATATGGTATACAGGTCTCATTGAACATGCCACCCAAACCGATTACACGCCATACGGTATAGCTAAAGACCACCCTGCTGTAGTAAAAGGAAAAGCCGGTTCACCATATGCCATTAAAGACTATTATGACATAGACCCAGACCTCGCAGAGAATGTAGAAAATCGCATGAAGGAATTTGAGGCACTGGTTAAGCGTACTCATAAAGCCAAACTTAAAATGGTTATAGACTTTGTGCCTAATCATGTTGCTCGACAATATAAATCAGATGCCAAACCTTCCCGAACAAAAGATCTAGGCGAGACAGATGACACATCCAAGGCTTTCTCCCCCAACAATAATTTCTATTATGTGCTGGGAGAAACATTACACACAGACTTCAACCCCAATCAATACGAGGAAGAATATATTGAATGCCCAGCTAAAGCTACAGGAAACAATCACTTTGGGGCTTGGCCAAATGTCAATGACTGGTATGAAACTATAAAATTGAACTACGGTGTTGATTATATGACAAATACCGGAGTCCACTTTTCTCCGATTCCCGACACTTGGAAGAAAATGACCAACATCCTCCTTTTCTGGGCTAAAAAAGGGGTTGATGCCTTTCGTTGTGACATGGCAGAAATGGTTCCTTGTGAATTTTGGCACTATGCAATTGCTACGGTAAAAGAAAAATACCCTAATATCCTATTCATTGCAGAAGTATACAATCCTCAAGAGTATAGAAACTATATTCATCATGGAGGTTTTGATTACTTATATGATAAGGTCGGATTATACGACACACTTAAGGGTGTAATCTGCGGATATGCTCCGGCCTCTAATATTACCGGATGCTGGCAATGTGTAGATGACATACAAACTCACATGCTTAACTTTTTAGAGAATCATGACGAGCAACGAATCGCATCAGACTTCTTTGCTGGCGATTCTCAAAAAGCCAAACCTGCTTTGGTAGTTTCTGCTTGTATGAATACTGCTCCTCTTATGATTTACGCCGGACAAGAGTTGGGAGAAAAAGGTATGGATGCAGAAGGCTTTAGCGGACAAGATGGTCGTACCACAATATTTGACTATTGGGCCGTACCAACATTAAAACGCTTATGCTACGATACTGAGGCCTTCTCTGAAGAAGAGAAAGAACTCTATAATTTTTATCAGAGAATTATCTCTTTGCGTACAGAATCCGAAGCCATTAAGTCCGGACTATTCTACGATTTAATGTATGCAAACTATGATAGTGCGCAATATTTTAATCCATCAAAACATTTTGCCTTCTTGCGCAAGAGCGAATCTGAAACTCTGCTTATTGTATGCAACTTTGAGAATGTTTCTGCGCACGTTGGTGTAAAAATCCCCCAACATGCTTTCAGTTTTATGAATCTGAAAGAGGGACTTTATCATGGACTGGACCTAATAAGTGGGGAAACACAAACGCTGTCTCTTGGCGCTGACCAATACACAATGATTTCTATCCCCAAACATAGCGCTGTGATATTAAAAATAAAATAAGAACCTGAATGAGGAGGATATCCTCAGCCACAACTAGCCAAATCTTAAAATACAAGGAAGAATAAGCAAAAGAAGGTTAAAAGCAATTTGCATTTCGCCCTTAAATGTATTATCTTTGTAATAGCAAAGCGGGTGTCCTGGAAAGACACCCGCTTTTTTCATATTCTTACATCCCCAAAAATGGATATTTTTCGCTGATGCTTATGTAATACAAAATTTTCTTTCGGCGTTTACTAAGAAAAAATAGGTAACTACTAAGTAGAATTTCATAAAGCAAAAGAAAATCTCTGCACCATTTCCTTTCTCCCAACAATTATCCGCCTCCCAAAACTCTTAAAAATCCTTAAACTTTCTAAAAGCTGCAGCGATGCAATCGCTTCTCAGAAATCCCAAGTTTTTAGCTGCTGCTTATCTGCATTGAAGAATATCAAACAAGGCTCCCAATATTTTTGTAGGGAAAAAATATAGATTTATATTAAAACGGAGGTGGGGCATCCACCGTGTTCATGCGAGACCCCATAATTCCAAAATCTTCTCCTGGTATAGGAATTTCTCTTTCTTCATATGGATCTTGGAAGCGAGCATAAGCACCCTTAAATTGTAGTAAGACATCACCCACAGCACCATTACGATGCTTGGCAATGATAATTTCGGCTTTACCTCGCAAATCACGTCCTTGCTGATCTTGATAAATATGATAATACTCCGGACGGTGGATGAACAACACCATATCCGCATCTTGCTCTATGGCACCAGATTCACGCAAGTCGGACAGCTGAGGTCTTTTTCCTTCATCGCCTTCACGTTTCTCTACACCACGGTTCAACTGACTGAGAGCCAATATTGGTATATTCAACTCTTTAGCCAAACCTTTTAACGAGCGGCTGACAGTTGACACTTCTTCCTGACGACTACCGAAACTCATACCAGAAGCATTCATCAACTGCAAATAGTCTATCATAATAACCTTTACTCCATGCTCGCGAACCAAACGACGGGCCTTTGTTCTTAGTTCAAAAACAGATAGTGAAGGAGTGTCATCTACAAACAAGGGGGCACCATATAGTTCTCTTATCTTGATATCCAATTGTCCCCATTCATGAGGTTCCAACTGGCCACTTTTTATTTTCTCACCAGGCACTTCACATACATTTGATACAAGACGATTGACCAACTGCACATTAGCCATTTCAAGAGAGAAGAAAGCCATAGGAATCTTTTGGTCTACAGCGATATTCTTTGCCATACTCAAAGCAAAGGCTGTTTTTCCCATTGCCGGACGAGCCGCAAGAATCACCAAGTCGGAATTCTGCCAACCGCTGGTCATCTTGTCTAACTCTCGGAAGCCACTAGATATACCGCTCAATCCGTCGCTACGGGCTGCTGCTTTTTGTAGCATATCATAGGCATCCTTAATCACCGGGTCAATCTGCGTATAGTCTTTCTTAAGATTCTGTTGAGATATTTCAAAGAGTTTGCCCTCAGCCTCTTGCATCAAAGTGTCAATATCTTGGGTAGCATCAAAGGCCTTTGTCTGGATTCCGCTGGTATAAGTAATAAGTTCACGGGCCAAATACTTCTGAGCTATGATCCGGGCATGGTATTCTATATGTGCAGACGAAGCCACCATACCACTTAACTGAGTGATGTAGAAAGGACCTCCCACTTCCTCTAAGTTGCCGTTCCGCTTGAGCTTCTCTGCTACCGTCAGAATATCCACCGGCTTCTGCTCGATGTTCAATTGCCTGATAGCCTCATAGATGAGTTGATGACGATGTTCATAGAAACTCTCAGGTTTAAGAATCTCACTTATCAAGGAATAGGCATCAGTTTCTATCATCAACGCACCCAATACGACCTTCTCCAACTCCGTCTCCTGGGGTTGAAGATGGCCATACTCATCTTTTAGGGGCGTAGTATTTTTTCGTGTATAATTTCTCTGTGATTTTTGTGTAGGCATATTTATTATAATATTATTCTGTCATTTGTGGCTGCGCTTCATAACAACCAATATCCGGTCCCTTATCGCTGAGGCGAGACACCCCATTTCTATCTAGCGGATAAAATTCTTGAGAATATACAGCATCGGCATTGTCTACCGCTTGTGAGAGTGGATTCAGGGAGAAGGTAAAAACCAATTTATCCAAGTCAAACTCTGGAAGGAAGTTCTTTTCTCTTGAAGTCTCCGAGCCTTCCTCGTCCCAAAAACAATTGATAATATTCTGGTCTTCCGAAGAAGGAGTATTAAGAAGGCAGTTTACAAATTTATAATTAAAAGCATCTTCTACATAGCGCTCTGATTGGCGCCCCATGATTTCATCTGCGGCATATCCCGTAATCAGACAATTCACAAAGTCAGCGCTATATAACGGCAAACGGCTGTCGCCTTCTTCGTTGCTAAAATCGAGAGCCACTCCCCTACCTCCGGTGAAAACGTAGAAACTTCCTATGGTGCAATGCACAAATGCAGAATGCCCTCCTCTTAGTGTAACACAATTGCCACCGGTATTAGTCAGTTGTGTATTGCCGAAAAATATCTGTGACATCTTGGCATAAAGACCATGGCCGTTTACATTATGGATCACGCTATTCTCCACCTCCAGTTTCCTTATATTCACATCAGAAGAGTCACAGCGCAGCCCAAAGCTACCACTATGTATATCGCAGTAGTTCAAATAGTTTCCATAGCTATCTCCTGTAAAAACTACTCCGCCCCACTGCCCCGGGATTCTATCATAAGGCTGTTCGGAAAACATATTTCCCAATCTGTCGCCCCTCATGACTACCGGTTCTTCCAACGTTCCGTGTACCTTTAAGGTACCATGCACTATCAAGTTTGCTCCAGGATGAAAATAGAGCCTAACGCCTCTGTTGATGGTCAGCGTAGCTCCTTTTTCAACCACCAAACTATCAAATATCTGAAAAGGTTTCTTTCCATCCAGCGTTGTGTCGCTCTCTATACTTTTGGCTTTGAGTTGCACTACGTCCTGACTATAAGCCGAAAGCACCACGTTCTGCTGCACCCCCGACTCCAAAACAAACACCAACTTATCTTCCACCTTTACCGGATCATCCGCCTGCGTTTCTGCTGCATTGACAAAGAGAAACACTCTCAAACTGTCTCTGGCTGCAATCTCAAAGTCCGAAGCTTCGCCGCCCTCCAGATAAGTACCGTCTACGTTTACCTTAAAAAAAGAGCTGCTACCGCCTTCAATATAGACTCGCGGGATACGGATGGCCTGTTTGTGTTTGTTATATACTTGGAACGTATAAGTGTTAGTGGGCTGCCCACTGATGATGGTATCAAACTCGATGCTGTCGGTAGAGAAGGACAGAGTCTTGCCCCTCTCCACCGTATAATCATCATCGGCCATACATGCCACCAGCAGCATGCACAAAATGCCTCCCACCAACGCTATTGGAAACCACCTCATACAGCTACTCCGCAGAAGGTATATTCTTTAATATATCCAGCAAATGGTCCCATACCATCTGCACTGTTGGAATGAGCAAACGCTCGTCAGGCGAATGCACTCCGCGCAGTGTGGGCCCCATGCTTATCATGTCCAGATGCGGATATTTCTCGCTAAACAAGCCACACTCCAAGCCTGCATGAATAGCCAACACCTTGGCCTGCTTTCCAAACAAGCGTTCGTAGCTGTCCGTAGCTATTTTGAGAATCACGCTCTTCGGATTCATCTTCCATCCCGGATAGCCCTCTCCTGTATCAGTCTTGGCACCAGCCAACTCAAAAGCTGCTCTCACGGTGGCACTCATATTCTTGCGAGCGCTCAAGATGCTGCTGCGCTGACTTGTATTGACCGTCACGACGCCTTCACTGCGGCGAATGCTTGCCAGGTTTGAAGAAGTTTCCACTAATCCCTCCATGTCCTGACTCATAGCAAACACACCATTGTGAACTGCTCTTAGTGCCAGCAGCATGCGGCGAGCTACACCCGTTTCTATTGCATTGCGGTCTTCGAGTGCTTCGCTTTCCAGCAATAGTTGCAAGCCCGGTTCTGTGGCGGAAAACTCCTCCTCCACTTCTGAGAGATACACGTTCAAGTCTACGCGTACTCCCTCCTTCTCTGCCATAGGCACTGCACATACCGCAAAGCCCTCGCGCGGAATGGCATTGTGCAAGCCCCCGCTCTGAATGTCAATTAACTGCAAAGGGCGTTTCTCCATTTGGTCGCACAAGAAACGCACCAACAGTTTGTTGGCGTTAGCCCTTCCTTTATTTATATCATCTCCAGAGTGACCGCCAGAGAGGCCCTTTACCGCTACGCGAAAAACATAGCTACCCGGAACCACAGCCTCCTCTTCGTAGGCAAACTCTGCCACCGTGCGCGCACCGCCCGCACAGCTAACAAAGATTTCGCCCTCGTCCTCCGAGTCCAGATTGATCAGAAAATCACCCGTCATAAAGCCGGGTTTCATTCCTTCTGCACCCGTAAGACCTGTTTCCTCGTCTGTAGTAAACACACACTCAATCGGCCCGTGCTCCACGTCCTTGGCTTTGAGTAGCGCCATCTGCATTGCCACGCCAATGCCATCGTCGGCCCCCAACGTCGTGCCTTTAGCCTTGAGCCAGTCGCCATCCACGTAGGTGTCTATAGCATCATTCATAAAGTCGAAGTCAGAATCTGCGTTCTTCTCGCAAACCATATCCATGTGGCTTTGCAGAATCACGGTCTTCTTGTTCTCAAAGCCCGCTGTAGCCGGCTTGCGGATAATCACATTCCCTGCGCTGTCAGCCAAAGCCTCCAGCCCCAGTTCCTTGCCAAAGTTCAATAAGAACTCTATCATTTTCTCTTCTCTCTTCGACGGACGAGGTACTCTCGTTACCATCTCGAAGCACTCAAACACCTCTTTCGGACTCAAATTCATACTCATCTCTCTTCTTTTTTATATATACAAATAATAGTTTTTTACCAAGAGTTTATGTCCAAGGCTACGCAAGGATACATTCTGCCCCACATCGTACCTGGCCAAACTCAAAATACAAAAGTAGCCAAAATCCCCTAACCAAACAAAACTTTTTAATTTTTTAAGATGCCGAGATTGATAAGCGTAATATAGGTCACTATAGATTATTGGATAGAGATTTTCCTATTTGTTAGAAAATCTCTATTTTTGCTACAATATTTAACCAACCTTATTACTAATTTTTTAATCAAGAAAGGAGGCTACATAAAATATAATAAAGGAGCGCACCGAAGTCACACAATAATATATATATAGACTTCTCACAAACATTTTATTTTAACCTCATCCGTATATGAGGAAACAATTTAATTAAACCATAAAGGCGCTTCCCTATTCTTTAGCAAAGAAAATCAGAACATAGATATTTGAGCTTTTAGCTCTTGTTCTCGCAGTCCGAATACCGCCAACATTCACTCCAGAGAACAAGCGACTGAGGGTTCATGCCGTATGGGCGTGAACTGTTCGTGCTTGTTTGGAGTAAGGTCACTTGGCGGTAACCAGGACTGTAACAAGCAACAGAATGGTTTACGCCTTATTTTATTCTTAAACTTATGAAGAAAAAATTATCCATTTTATCATTGCTCCTGGTCTTTACTATGACGGCAATGGCACAGATTGAATTTATCTCCAATGGCAACGTCATACCCGACGGCAGCGAATTCAATGTCTATGCTCACACAGAAGA
>CALCHR010000079.1 GCA_937901185.1 uncultured Bacteroidales bacterium | reverse complement strand
TTCCTAGTAAACTCCGAGTTTTTCCTAGAAGTTTACTAAGAAACGGCCCAAAATGCCTATTGAAAATCAAGCGGTTACAAAGGCAAAAAAGAGCGCCTCCCTTTTTGGGGAAGAATGAGAGGGGGTTCAAGCGATTAGAAAGGCTATTTTTTTGCCGCACCGGGCCTCCGTCTGCATCTTTTCTGTATCTTTGCAAGCATGAACCCCCATGGTCTGCCTCATATCGCTATCATCTCGCCCAACACCTTGGCGTGTCTGGGCCTCTCGGGCATCATCCGCAGCATGATGCCGGAGGCCGAAGTGAGCATCTTCTCCGACCTGAAAACGCTGAAGGAGAGCGACCGGGGGCAGTTTTTCCACTACTTCATAGCCTCGCGCATCCTCATAGAGGACGCCGCCTACTTCCTGGAGCGCCGCCGCAAAACGATAGTGCTGCTCCACGGGCAAGAGAACATCTGCCTGCCCGCAGGATTCCACACGCTCGACGTGAACCAGTCGGAGCAGCAACTGGTGCGCTCCTTCCTGCGCCTGGCACAAACGGCCCACGGCGCACATCCGCCCGGAGGAAACGCCGACCATCCCACCGGACCGCAACTGACGCCGCGCGAGACGGAGGTGTTACGCCTCATCGTCTCCGGACTCATCAACAAGGAAATAGCCCACAGGCTCAACGTCAGTCTGACCACCGTCATCTCCCACCGCAAGAACCTGATAGAAAAACTGGGCATCAAGAGCGTGTCGGGGCTGACCATCTACGCCGTGACCAACGGCATCATCCGCACCGAAGAGATTTAGATTTTTCTCCCACACACATTATATAATCATAGTATGCTGAAGAAAGTAGACCTCGCCCACTTGGAAAAAGAGGGCGTCTTCCGTTTGATAGGCCGCGAGTGGATGCTCGTCACCGCCGGCACTCCCGAAAAATTCAACACCATGACCGCCTCATGGGGAGGCTTGGGATGGCTGTGGAACAAGCCCGTGGCCTTCGTCTTTGTGCGCCCCGAGCGCCACACCTATGGCTTTATCGAAGCGCAAGAGAGCCTCACGCTCAGTTTCCTCGGCGAGGAGCACCGCGACATTCTCAACTTCTGCGGAACGAAGTCGGGCCGCGACTGCGACAAAGTGGCCGCCACCGGACTGCGCCCCCTGACCACCGAAGAAGGCGGCATAGGTTTCGAGCAAGCCCGCCTCGTACTGCAATGCCGCAAGCTGTTCAAAGCAGAGATGAGCGAGGCCGACTTCCTCGATAAAGAAGTCCACGCCAAATGGTACAACGAGCGCCCTGGAGGCTCGCCCCACGCCGTCTATGTGGTAGAGATAGAAAGCATCTACGCCCAATAATCCCCCGTAGAGGGACAGTAAAATCCAAGTATGCCGCAGCGCCAGCACAGAGCGCTCTCGGCTCATTTTTCAGACACCGCAAGCTCTTAAACAAGTTTGCAGCCCTGATTTTCAAAAAAATAGTTTTACCTTTGCCCGCACAAAAAGACATCGGGCAATTGTTGCCTGCTCTTAAGAAGCTACAACAGCATGGATTGGCTACGCGAAACCATTTTTACCCACTCTGCCGTTCAGGCAGTTATCATCATCTGTCTGATTTGCGCCATCGGCCTTTCGCTGGGCAAGCTCCGCTTACGCGGCGTGAGCCTCGGCGTCACCTACGTATTCTTCATCGGCATCATAGCCGGCGCTTGCGGCTTACGCATCGACCACCAGATGCTCGGCTATGCTGAGAGTTTCGGTCTGGTGCTCTTTGTCTACACCCTCGGTCTACAAGTAGGCCCCGGCTTCATGAGCATGTTCCGCAAAGGCGGTATGGAACTGAACGGCCTGGCTATCGGCGTCATCCTGCTGGGCACCCTGCTCTCCATGGGAGTGGTCTGGGCGGGCTATGTACCCCTGGCCGACATGATGGGAGTGCTCTGCGGCGCCACCACCAACACCCCGGCACTCGGTGCCGCCCAGCAAGCGCTCAAACAGTTGGGCGAACCTTCCAGCAGCGCCGCCCTGAGTTGCGCCGTGACCTATCCGCTCGGCATGGTGGGCGTTATCATCGCCCTAATACTGATGAAGGGCTGGCTCATACGGAGAGAAAACAAAGCCGAAGCCAACGGCAACGAAGACCAAGCCTACATCGTCTCCTTCAGCATTTGCAACCCCGCCATCTTCCATAAAGACATTCACACAGCAGCCTTGGTGGACAACTCCAAGTTTGTCATCAGTCGCCTGTGGCGCAACGGAAAAGTAATCCTGCCCACCGCCGACACACTGCTCGAAGAGGGCGACCGCATCCTCGTTATCACCCAGGAAAAGTTTGTGGACCAGCTCACCATCTTCTTTGGAAAGCTCGACGAGACCGACTGGAACAATAAAAACATAGACTGGAACGCGCTCGACTCTAACCTCGTGTCGCAACGCATCCTTATCACGCTGCCCTCCATCAACGGCCGCCGCCTCGGCGACCTCCATCTGCGCAACCGCTACGGTGTGAACGTGAGCCGCGTGCAACGCTCCGGCATCCAACTGGTGGCCTCGCCTTCACTCACTTTGCGAGTGGGCGACCGCGTCACGGTGGTGGGCGAAGCCGAAAGCCTGAAGCACGTAGCCAAAGAGCTGGGCAACGCCGTGAAGCACCTCGACGAGCCCAACATGGTGACCATCTTCATCGGCATCGTGCTCGGCTTGCTCCTCGGAAGCATCCCCTTCGCCTTCCCCGGCATGTCCTATCCCGTGCGCCTTGGCTTGGCGGGCGGACCTATTATCATGGGCATCCTCATCGGCGCCTACGGCCCCCGTTTCCACATGGTGGCTTACACTACTACCAGCGCCAACCTCATGCTGCGCTCGCTCGGACTCTCCATGTACTTGGCGTGTCTCGGACTCGATGCCGGCCGCGATTTTCTCAACACCGTGATGCAACCCACAGCGCTCTTGTGGATCGGATTTGGTCTGCTCATCACCCTGCTGCCTTGTATCATCATGTCCGTAGTGGCTGTGAAGTGGGACAATAAATCTTTCGCCACCACAGCCGGTATGCTCTGCGGCGCCATGGCTAACCCCATCGCCCTGAACTACGTCAACGAGACCTTGCCAGGCAACAAGGCATCCGTGGCCTACGCCACCGTCTATCCGCTATCTATGTTCCTGCGCGTCATCATTGCCCAGCTCATCGTGATGCTGTGGTTTGCATAGCTGCGCGCCGCCTCCGAAATTTTATATGAAACTCTATAAAAAAACACCGCTATGAAAGTCATCAACTTAGGAGCTTCGTGCTCCGTAGTGAACTCCTATATGTCGCAGTTGCGCGATGTAAATGTGCAAGGCAACCGCACGCTCTTCCGCAACAACCTTGAGCGCATCGGCCGCGTGATGGGCTACGAAATCAGTAAGCTCCTCAGCTACTCCACTAAGGATGTACAAACTCCCCTCGGCGTAAAGAGCGTACAGACCTACGACGACCGCATCGTGGTAGGCACCGTGTTGCGCGCCGGCCTTGCTTTCCACGAAGGATTCCTCGATATCTTCGACCAGGCAGATGCTGCTTTTGTGGCAGCCTACCGCGAAGAGGGCAAGAAGGAGGACTTAAAAATCCACCTCGACTATCTCGCAGCACCCAGCCTTGACGGCTGCACTTTCCTGATGGTAGACCCGATGCTGGCCACCGGTGGCAGCCTCGAACTGGCTTACAAGGCTTTCCTCAAAGCCGGAACGCCGGCCAAGCTCCACATCTGCTGTGCCATTGCCGCCGAAGAAGGTGTGGCACGCTTGCAGCAGGTGTTCCCCTCCGACGATGTGACGCTCTGGACAGCCGACATCGACCCCGCGCTCAACGAAGAGGCTTACATCGTGCCCGGTTTGGGCGACGCCGGCGACCTCTGTTTCGGTCCCAAGCTCTAAGAGAGACGAGGAGATAAGCCCACCTTTATATTATATAATGACTCAAAGAAACACCCTGTATATATGAAAAAAATCATCCTCAGCATCTTGCTTTGCTTCGTGGCTGTATGTGCTGCCGAAGCCCAATCACAAGTGAAATACGGCTACTTGAGCTACGAGGCCGTTCTGCGCGGAATGCCCGAATACGCCGAGGCACAAACGGCTATGGGCGAGTTGGTAAAGAAATATGAAGCCGAAGCCTCCTACAACGAGATGAACTTCAAGCGCCTCTTTGCCGAGTTTCTCGAGGGCCAGAAAGAATTTCCGCAGAGCATCTTGCTCAAACGCCAACGCGACTTGCAAGAGGCTATGGAGAAGGGCTTGGCCTATCGCCAAACTGCCGACAGCCTGCTCAACGCTGCCAAAGAAGAGATGCTCCAGCCGCTGCGTCAGCTCCTTGACAGCGCCATCTGCACTGTGGCTTTGGAGCGCGGCTACGAATGTGTGGTGAACAGCGACACCCGCTCTCACCTCTTCTTCTCTCCCGGTGTGGCCGAAGATGCTACTCCTTTTGTTGTAGAGAAACTCGTGGCGCTGAAGCAGCAAGAAAATGAGCAGCCCCAATAGTCAGCCCGCCGGTCCCATCGGCGTTTTCGATTCCGGCTATGGCGGCTTGACCATCCTGAAGCAGATACGCAAGCTGTTGCCGGACTATGATTTTCTCTATCTCGGCGACAACGCTCGTGCACCCTATGGTCCACACTCGTTTGAGGTGGTCTACCGCTACACGCTCGAGGCGGTCGAAGCCCTTTTTGCCCGCGGCTGCTCGCTGGTTATTCTGGCTTGCAACACAGCCTCGGCCAAAGCGCTGCGCACCATTCAGCAGCGCGACCTGCCCCACATCGACGCTTCGCGCAGAGTGTTGGGCGTGATTCGCCCCACGGTCGAAGCGGTGGGAGAGCTTACCCGCTCGCGCCACGTGGGCGTTTTGGCCACTACGGGTACCATCAACTCCAACTCCTACACGCTGGAAATTCAAAAACTGTTTCCCGACATCTGCGTCAGCGGCTTGGCCTGCCCCATGTGGGTGCCGCTGGTGGAAAACAATGAGTACGACTCGCCCGGGGCCGACTACTTCGTAAAAGACCGCCTTGACCGCATCTTGCAGAGTGACCCGGAAATAGACACGCTCATTCTGGCCTGCACCCACTACCCCCTGCTCTTGAAGAAGATAAAGCGCTACGTGCCCGAGGGCGTGAACCTCATGCCGCAAGGCGAATACGTGGCAGCCTCGCTGGCCGACTATCTGCAACGCCATCCCGAGATGGAGCGCCGCTGCACCCATGGCGCCACCTGCCGCTACCTCACCACCGAGAGCTGCGAGAAGTTCAGAGAAAGCGCAGCCCTCTTCATGGACGACGAGGTAGACGTGGAGCAAATCAGCCTCTGACGCCGCACCGGCGGCACCGTATCGGAGAGCCTCCCCCTACGACAGGAAAAACCTTACCATAAGCCTTCGGAAGCCAACCTCTGCAGAGATGCTTCCGGAGGCTATTTTTTGCCTTTCCTAATTGCTTGAAAATCAAGGGTCATTTTTGAGCATTTCTTAGGTAAAAGCTAGGTGAATTTCGGTAACTACTAAGAAAATTTTGGTAAC
>CALCHR010000078.1 GCA_937901185.1 uncultured Bacteroidales bacterium | reverse complement strand
TCTTCTGTGTGAGCATAGACATTGAATTCGCTGCCGTCGGGTATGACGTTGCCATCGTAGATAAATTCAATCTGTGCCGAGGCTGGGATGGCGAGGCCTATGGCTAGAAGAAAAAGTGTAAAGATTTTTTTCATATGCATCATGTTTTAGTTATTCAAAATGGGTTTTTCTATTACCTGCATCACACCCTCCACCTCGTTGTAGACGAAGGCGATGACAGACATGTTCTCGGGTTTCCAGGAGTCGTTGAGCTGGTAGCTGTATTGCTTTTGCAAAGTGCCTTCGGCGGCGATAGCTACCTCCTCGCCCCAACTTCCGTTCACGGCATCGCGCAGCACGTGGTTGTGCTGGTAGCTTGTGTTGCTGGAACCATCGGGCATGCTTTGGAAAGCTGTGATGCCGCTTTCTACTAACCATACTTGCAACTTGCCGGCCACTGCTGCATAGGCTTCCATGTCTACACAAACATTTAGTGTGTGGGTGGCTGCATCGTAGCTGTTACCGGTCATGGCGAGCGCAAGGGTGGCGTTTTCTTGCAGACGCTTCACTACCGAGGCCGACCAAGATGTGTATTCGAGCAAGCCGCCTTTGCGGTCTACCAAGCCTTTGGGCCAACTGTCTACGTTCCAGTATTGGTTGTACTCTTCGCCGAGCGGTGTGCCTAAGCCTATGGGGAGGCTGTTGGGCAATGCCATGGCTCCGCCGTGGATAGCTACGGAGATGACATGGTTGGCGCCGTAGGTCTCTTGCAAAGAATGAACGGCGTCGGCAGCCTTGGGGCAGTTGATGCAACGCTGGCCGGTGAAGTCTTCAATCAGTACATTCTTCTTGGGCGCAAACTCTACCGGACCGATAAAGCGCTCGTCCTCCTCGATGGTTTCGCAGGAGAAGAAGAGGCCTGCTAAGAAACAGTATATAAGTAGTTTACCGAATTTCATAATAGACTAAAAATTGTAGTTGTAGGATACTTGTAAGCCCTTGCTGGCCGGAACGTAGCGGCAAACACCGCCGGAGCAGTTATAGCCGGCGCGGGTTTTTCCATAGCCCACTTGCAGACGGTGCGACTTGTGGGTGAAGCAGCCGGTCACCATGTAGTAGTGCTGCTTGCTGGTGGCTGACTCGTCGGCGTTGGGCACTTTGGCGTTGTACATATCTGAAACGGTCAGCATAAAGTTGGGCAGGATGGAAAGTTCCAGCAGGCCGAACCACCAGTCGCCTTGGTCTTGCTTGGTGTTCAGATATTGTGCTTCGCCGCGCAATGTGAAGCGCTTGTTGAAGGTGTATTTGGCTTCGGCAACTGCGATGTGCGATTTGATAGTGCCGCCGTGGCCTTCTACCACTGTCTTGTTGTAGCGCTGGTTCATGTACATCAAGTTGAGCTTGAAGTTGCGGGTGAGTTTCTTCTCTACTTGCACGTTGATATCCTGGTAATAGGTCTCATCGCCCATCTTGAAGAACTTGGAGTCGTATCCTTTTGTGCCCATCACGTTGTCGCCGGCTCCGGCAAGCGGTTCGCGGTCGATGGCACGTACGTGGGAGAAGTGTACCTTGACATTGGTGCCATACTTACCACCCAGAAGTGTCTTTCGTTTGAAGTTGTAACCCAGTTCGGCTTGGAAGGCCCATTCTCCCAGTGCGTTTTGTGTGGCATAGGGATAGAGCGCTGCCAGGGCGTAGGTGTGTTGCATGGAGAAGGCCGGCAGGTGGTTGATAAAGCCTGCTGTTCCTGTGCCGGAGCGTACGCTGCGATAGGCCATATCTTCGCTTCGCTTGGCTTGCACCAATGCGCTCACGCCGCGTTTAGAGTAGGAGCCGGAGAGCAAGAGTGCGTTTCCTTTTCTGTAGATGTAGCCATTGTCGAACGAAGGGTCTTCGCTCTTCATCGCATATTCTGCCAGGAAATTGTAGTTGCCCACTTGCAAGTTGGCTCGAACGTCGAACGCACCCACGTTGTTGGGCAGGTTGAGTTTGTAGGCTCCAATTTTGTCGGCGCCAAATTGGTCTTTCTCGCCGGTGGGGCGCATGGTGAGGATGTCTTCGTTGCCTTCGTGCTTGCTCACTGCTGAGAAACCGAGGGTGAAGCGTGTGTTGCGCTCTGCCATTTTCTTGAACCATTGGTCGAAGCTCAACTCGATGTCGGCGCCGTAGACCCAAGTGTCGCTCTCGGAGTTCTTGTAGTCGCCGCCAAACTCGTTGGCGAAGGCAAAGGGCATGAGGAAGTTTCTATGGTTCCAGTAGATGCGTTGCTGTCCTCCGAGCACCTTGATGTTGATTCCCTTATAGGGTTTCACCACGAGGCGTCCGCCGCGTAGCGAATTGTCGATGCCCAAAGAGCGCTCTTCGTAGGTGCGGAATATCAAGCCCGAGCCAAACTGGTCGTAGAAGTCGCCGGCTGTGAGTTCTACCCCCTTGTAGCGTCCTGTTATATATATATGAGGGAGACCCCATCCTTTGAAGTCTTTCTCGAAACCGGGCAGTGGGTGTTCCAGATATTCAAAGCGGGCGCCGGCGCTCATATATTTGTTCATCAGGTGCAGCTCGGCATAAGTGTTTGTCAGGCCCCAGTCTTTGTAGGTGCCGGTGCCTATCTTCTCGTCCTCTTGGGGGATGAGTATGTCGCTTTGTATGCTTCCGCGGACAGCGAGCTTATTCTCGTCTTCTTGTGCCTGTGCTTGCGCAAACAAGCTGCAGCAGCAGAGCACTAAGAGCATTTTTTTCATTCTGGCTTTGAGAAATTGGGCCGTGAGGCCGGTTCTACTTTTGTCAAAGGCTTATTTCTTTTCTTCGGCGGCTATCAGTTCGCGCACCTTTTCGATGAGGTGGCCTTCGCTTCCTTCTGTATATCCGCTGCGGCTCTCTACAATGTTGCCTTTACCGTCTACGATAAACACGTGGGGGATGAGGTTCACACCCATGGCGCGCTTGAAGTCGCTATTGGGGTCGAGCAACACTTCGTATTCCCAGCCGTAGCCGTCAACGAGGGGTTTCACTTTCTGAATGTTCTGTGCCTGGTCGATAGATACGGCGATTACTTTCACGCCGGTCTCGTCTTGCCAGTCGGGATATACCTCGTGGATGGCTTTCAACTCGCGGTTGCAAGGATGACACCATGTGGCGAAGAAACTGATGATAAAGGGCTTACCACCATTTTCCAGCGTGGAGGTATCTACTGTTTTTCCTTCTAAAGTTTTCAGCGTAACGGCAGGAAGTTGGGCGTGGAGCGTCATTGTGACTCCACAAAAAAGAACGGCTGCCAATAGTAAAAATCTTTTCATATCTGAAATGTGCTAATTGGGTTCTTGCTGCAAAAATATTCAAAATGTCGGAATAGAGCTACTATAGTAGTGTTAAAACTCCCAAATATATTAAAATATTTTCTTCTAAGTGCCCATTTTCTGCTTTTGGAGAGCCTGTGAGGTATATTTTAGGGTCAAAAAGTGGGCCGGTTTTCTGGGGTAGCTTTCGAGGAGGCCCCCTCCTTTCTTTCATAGAGAGAGAAGACCTATTATTTTACAAGGCTGCGCACCGGGTTTTTCCTAGTGGCTTTCTAGGAAAACTTAGTAAACTACAAATTTTTCCTAGTAAACTCCGAGTTTTTCCTAGAAGTTTACTAAGAAACGGCCGAAAATAGGTGTTGAAAATCAAGTGGTTACAAAGGCTATTTTCTACTTCCTAACCCCTAATCTCTAACCACCTGATTTATCCCCTACATCACCCCCGTTTTCTTAGTAGTTACTTTCGCGTTCTTAGTAGTTACCGAATTTTTCCTAGTAGTTACCGAAATTCACCTAGCTTTTACCTAAGAAACGCCCCAAAATGGCCCTTGATTTTCAAGGGATTACAAAGGGTGTTTTTCAGCCCCGGAGAAATCCTCCGTCAAGCCATGAAGAGACTGCTTTTTAGCCAACCGGCATGCTCCGTTGATACAAAAAAAGTACCCGATGCCTTTCCTATTACGATAAGGCATCGGGTAGCAATAAAAGGTATCAAGCAAGCGGCGCAAAGTTTCGCCACCACTTGCAAGGTGGTTCTTATTTCACCAAGAGTTTCTGCGTGCCGACAGTTCCGTTAGAGAGCTTGTAGCGCACCACGTAAACACCGGGTTGCAAACCGGCTGAGCGCAGCAGCGAGCCATCAAGGCCGTAGACCTGCACAAAGGCCAAAGGATAGTTGGCACGAAGCATGCCCTGAGCGTCTACATAGAAACGCACGGAGGGAGCTGCCTCGGCAGTGGCGTTGCTGATGCTGCTCACAAGAGGACCGAGCTTGTTGCTACCGGCGTTGAGCACTTCGTTCTGGGTCATATTTTCTTTGTCTACCTTATGTACGAAGGCAATGACGCGGCAGTTGTCCCATACCCATTTGACTCCGGCCTGGAAAGCAGGATAGTCTATGCTGAAACAGTTGTCGGCATCCAGAGTGAGGAGGTCGCCGGTGCTCACAGTGTTGAAGACATGGCGCTTGATGCCGTTGTGTCTGAAGCGTTCCTTGAGGTCGGCCGGCGCATCGTCAAAGTCGAGACCGTCCTGGGGATACTTGTCGGTGGTCAGACCATTCTCTACCAAATAGGCAGAGAGATAGAGCGCCTGGCCCGAAGCTGCCATTTCGGAGTTGATGCGTCCGCTCACGCGGCAAGTCACTTTTCCGGCATCGTCTTTCTCCACCGTCACATCCACCTTAGCCATGGCAGGACGAGCAGCGGCATCGGTCAAGGCTGCAAGATAGGGCGCTGTAGAAGCTTCGTTGGCTCCCACCGTGGGAAACTCTTCACCTTTGGCCACGCGGCGGTCGTACATCACGGCGGGGTTGTAGGTATAGTCGCTACCAAAGAGATAGAGCAGGTCTTCGTCCATGGGGAGCGTGAAGGCGTCTTTCTGGAAACCGGTGTGGTGAGTGACGTAGAGCACATTGCCGTCAAACTCTTCCATGGCCTTGTCCAAATAGTAAATCATAAAGGGACAGTTGGTACAGCGCTGGCTGGTAAACTCTTCCACAAGGGGGATGCGCTCGAAGGCGTCGTGGGTGATGTAGACCTTGCTCTCTCCTATCGGAGCAGGCTGGGCTGCCTGGCCGTCAACGGCTGTAACGTTGAGACGAAGCCACTGAGCAGCGCCGGTCTCAACACCGGAACGGAGCGGAAGGTCGATGTGACGATAACCGTATGCGGGGATGGGCTCGTCAAAAGAGACGGTGCGCACATGAGGCTCGCTGTCGCCCTGACCAATAGTGATCAGTTCTACGCTGCTGACGGGCTGTGCTGAGCAGTTGTGGAAATAAACGCGGGCATCAAACATGGCAGCCGGAGCAATGGTCAAGGGGAGGTCGGTGGCTTGTGCATACACCGTGCGCTCAAACTTTTCCACCGGAGCATCGAGCAACGCTTGTATGAAGAGTGTGCCGCGATCGGTATATTCTTTCCAGCCTTCCTGCTTCAGGTTAATCCAAGAGCCACCGGGCACTGCGGCCTTGGCATAAGATACCAGCGGATAGGCAGCACCACGAGTTTCGTAGACCTGAAGACCTACAAAGAGTTTGTCATCGCCTATTGTCACCGGCTCGTCGAAGAGAATCTCGTTCCAGCCTTCGGAAAAATCGCAATAGGTCTTTGCGCCTATGGCGTCAGGAGTGCCGGTTGCGTGCATCACAAAGGTACGCTTCTGGCGCTTACCTACATAGTCTGTGCGCAGATAGCAACGCACGCCAAGCACTTTCTGGCCCTTCAAGCGTTGCACCACGGGGTTATTGACAGGGTCAAGGCAAATCATTCCGGCTACATAAGCATTTTCGCCGGTGCCTTGCGCCTGAATGTCTTCGGCCACAAATTCATCGGGAGTGAAACCATAGTGCGAAACAGTCTGCGCACCGGCGGCCAAAACAAATAAAGATAAGATACTGAGTACTATTTTTTTCATAACACAATCTGTTTTCTGATAGGAATCAAAAAAAAATTGCTTGCCTTGCGCTGCGACATGCTGCACAAAGCAAGCAATCTCTATGGGGATACTGAGAGATTATTTCAGAATAACCTTCTTGCCATTCTTGATATAGAGACCTCCCTTGACAGGTGTCAAGACACGGCGGCCACCAAGATCGTAGAAGACAGAAGCTCCGGCTGAAACCTGATCGAGCTCTACGCCGTCGATAGCAGTTTCTCCACCTTCAGTGAGAACATCGGCTTCTGTACTGTTGATAACCTGGCGTTCCAAGTTGCCATTCTGCTCGCCACGGTTCAAGAAAGCCATTACGCTGAGCTTCTTCGGGTTGTAGTCGTCGTATACATCTGCTTGGAAAGAGAGAGAATAGTTTCCGGATGCGTTAGGCAACTGTTTTCCCCACAGCGGAGTGAGGTTCTCGCGAATCACATTATAGTGTACATATTTGTCGCCCAGCGTTTCGCCTTCCTTGTCGTCCCAGAATCTTTGGTCAGTACTTTCCACATCGTTCTCCAGGAGATAGACTGTGAGGAAAAGAGGTTCGCCGGCAGGCAAAATATTCTCCGCGATGTTACCATTGACCTCGATGTTCACCTTCTGACCGTCGGCAGAGAGAGCCGCATTTACATTCACACTGGCAAAAGTGGGGTGAGCAATTACATCTTCGTAGTAAGCCTCTTGCAGGGGAGTGGGATAAAGAACACCGCGATGCATAGGATGGCCCTCTACTCTGGTAGGATTGCTGATGTAAGAAGAACGGTTGATAACCATGTCGGGCATAAATACCTGCATAGAGTCATTGTTTACAAGACCGAGCTGCAAAAGGATGGCTTCATCGGGGTCACCAATCATAAACTTGTCATCAGTGTGTTGGCAAACCACGTTCATTCTGTCTGCATAAGTAACATATCCTCCGAGGAAGTAAGAGTCAAAGTAGGTGGGTATTTGGTATGCGTTTTCAGAGGTGAAGAACTCTATGAGCGGGCGGTGAACATACTTTTCTGATACTTCAGTAGGTACACCCACCATCTTAAAGGTCTTTACCGGTGTCTCTTTAGGCTCTACACCGTTCACCTTGGTAATGCTAACTTTGTATTCACCTGTGCCAAAGCAGAAGATAGGAAGATTTACCTTGCTGGTCACACCGGTGAGGATAGTCTTGGTCAAGTTCACCTCAGAAGCCATGGTCTGGTCGCCAAAAGTAGTTGTAACCTCTATAGAGTTTACATTGTTAGAACCAACATTGGTCAGAGAGAACATACCGGGCACATCGTAACCGCTTGTAACAATGGCGTCGTGGTGCAAGCCGGAAATCTGAATCATGTTCTTAAACAAACCTTTCTCGTCAGTCACTACGAGCAAGATAGGCATCACACCCAATTCTCTTGAGTCGTACCACATCTCTTTACCTTCAGGTGAAACTTCTCCGTGGAAGAGATATGCAGAATGGGGAACCATGGTGGGATACAATTTAGGGATGGAGCAAACACCCTTCTTGATGTTAGTATAGAAACCAACGCAGAGGGTATCTACATCGCCAATGGTAATCGGCTCGTCAAACTCTATCTCGTTCCAGCCAAAGCGTACGCTGCTCTTACCGCTGGCGAGATCGGGGTTGTTAAAATTACCTTCGCGCACAAAGGCATTGTAGACAGACACAGAGGCTTCGTCGTCCCAGCCGCAACGCACGGCAGTAATCTTTCCGCCAACATAATGGGCGAACTTCTCGCGGGGCAATTTGATACCCACACCTACGCGAGCGTCTTGGTCCAAAGAAAGTCCGTCGTACGGCCAGATTTGGTCGTCGTAAAGACAGTAGCCTAAGTAGATAGTTCCTGCCGCTGCGTTTTTAACACCTACTGACTCCACTTCAGGAGCAGCAGCACTATGAGTAGTCCACACAGATTGTGCCACCACTCCTTGCATTACGAATGTCAAGGCCAGAGCCAAGACCCATTGAAAGTAGTTTTTTCTCATAGATATATTTATTAAAAATTTAGTAAAGTCTGATTCTGCCACAAAAATAAAATATGTAATTTATTGGAGCAAATATATCTAACATTTTTCTTTCATTTTTATATTTTTTATAGCACTCGGAGAATATTTATCCAAGAAATTCTACAAATGTAAACCATGCAATGGGGTTTTACTTACAAAAAGGCAAGTTACTACCGGTTTATTTTTTACAGAATTTATAGAGCTGTATATTTTGTCGAGTGTCGCAACTGCGGTGCTGGCTGTCGTAGGCAAGGCTGAAATCGTAATCTGCATGGCGCGCAGCAAAATCCGGGAAGTCTTTTTCGCCTACCAGGAGGTTTCCGCGTTGGGGCATCTCCATCTCGAAAGGCACAATGGTATTACCCTGGTAGAAGTTGATAGTAAAGAAGTGGAGCATATCGGTCTTTACATACGAGTAGATACGCTCGCCGCCGGCTGCGGCCTCTATCTTTTCCACTACCACCCTATCGGATTTTCTTCCGAGCACTGTGGGTAGCACGAAACTATCCAGCGCAAAGTAGAGACCCAATGTGACGGCCAAGATGCCGGGCAACAGACGTGGGCGATACCTTAGTGCGGAAAGCAAGTAGAGAGTGGCGAAGAAGAGGGCCACTATTACAAAGATGGCAAGAACGGAATAGGATTCCAGTTGTAGTGCCTGGAGGAATGCCTGGTTTTCTGCGGCATGTTTTCCGGTAAAGATACTACTCGGGATAAGGCCCAGGCGTATCAGCATAAAGACACCGAGGAAGAGGAACGAAACGACGCTCAAGAATACACTATATATATATATAGGACGCGGTGTCTGTTTCACGGCACGCACTATCCATTCTGCCAAGAAGTAGGCAATGAAAGGATAGATGGGCAGCAGATAGACGCTGCGTTTACTCTTGGGGATGCAGTAGAACACAAAGATAAGCACGATGCTCAGCAGAGAGAAGAGTCGGGCGTCGTCCATCTCGCGCAAGGCTTTCAAGGGGCGCCAAGCCTTGATATTGATATTTTTCAGGCCCTTCAGATGCGCCAAGGCCAGGAAGAGTGCCAGCAAGGTATAAGGTGCAAAGCCTGTCACCACTGTCATCACGTTGTAGGGCCAAGGATTCTCGTGCGAGCCATAAGGCATTTTTCCGATGAAGCGCAACACGTTTTCTTCATAGACGAGATAGAGAAAGCCGTCGCCACCTTGCTGATAGGCTGCTGCGTACCACATTACCGGAAGGATGCACGAGGCGAGTGCCACTAAAGCAAAGCGCCACACCACCGGCCAGAAACGCCAGCCGCGCAACCACAGATAAACGGCGGTCACCATACAAGGAAGAATGATGCCTACTGGTCCTTTTGTCAGCGTGGCACACCCCATAAAAAGGATGGCCCAGAGGGGAAAGCCGCGCAAACCGCGTTCCGTCCACTTAAAGAGTTGGAGCAGGGCCAGCACGATGAAGAGTATCAGCACCATATCCACGCGACAGTTGGCCCCGGCGCGATGCATCTCGAAGTTGGTAAAGGTTATCAGGGCCGTCCAGAAGGCGATTTCTGCATTATGGCGGCGGGCATAGAACAGATAGATGGCGAGCACCATCACTATCAGCGCTACGGCCGACGGCATTCTGGAGGTGTACTCGTTCACCTCGCCCACCACGCTCGACACGGCGGCAATGGCCCAGTGGAACATGGGTGGTTTGTAGGCGATGTCGCCTCCGTTGTTTTGCGGCAGCACCCAGTTGTCTGTTTCTATCATAGAATAGGCCACCACAGCTTCGCGTGGCTCGCCTTTGGTATTAAAGTCGGAAAGCCCGATGAAGGGCAGGAAAGTCAGCATGACGAGGCATGCTGTCAGGATAAAATATTTGGTGGTTTGCTTTTCCATCTACAGCAGGATTTAAGGGAGTTGTTCTACTTCTGTCACTACGACCCGGGTTTCTTCTTTCTTGAGCTGACGGTTGCGGCGCCACACGAGAATCACGGTGATGAGGTCCATCAAGCCATGCAGGATGCAGACCGCTCCCATCAAGATGAAGGGAAGAGAGGCGGTCAAAGTGGGCGCTGTCAGGATATAGAGGCCCACGCCCAGCGTCAGGAGCGGCACGATGTAACACGCGGCATGCACGCTCACTCCCTTGCGACGCATATCCCAAAAGGAGTAGCACTGCACTGTGCCGGCCACGAGCAGCACGACGGCCAGCAGATACATCAGGGCGGTGATGAAACTGTTGGGGAAGATGAGCAGCATCAAGCCGAACAGGGCGCTACCCACTCCGACTAAGGGATAGAGGGGTGCCACGCGGGCTTCCTTACGCTGAACCATCCAGCCCAAAAGAGAAAGACCTCCGGCCAGCACAAAAGCACCTCCGCAAATCATGACCAGCCAAGCGGTCATTGCTTCCGAATATGCCACGAGCAGGGCGCCCAGCAGCACCATAAAAAAGCTCTCTAACAACTTATTCATAAGGCAAAAAAGTTTTGTTAATATATTTATGCCACGAAGATACGAACTATATTCGGAACTTACCAGTTTTCTGTATCACAAGTTTACCTCCAGCCAAGCCAACAAGCGCCCCTCCCCGTCCCACTTTCAGCATAAGCAGCGGCCTGAGAGAAAAGCGTCTGTAGGTTCCAAGAAGCCTACGGAGTGCCAAAAAGCAAACCTACAGGCCTTGCCGTTCTTCTATATTTTAGTACATTTGCAGCAGGCGTTGTTGAAAAATTCTTCCACAACCACTTGGCCCTGCGCCAAGCCTTGCTTTAGATTTTTCATCCTAAAGAAGATACAGATATGAATACAGACCACATCGGCCGCTTTCCTTTCCTCGTAGAGCCTTTCTCTGAAGATTTTACCGGCCGCCTCTCCTGGCGTTTCCTGGGCAACCACCTTTTGCGCTGCGCCAGTCTTCATGCCGGCACGCACGGATTCGGATTCAGCCAGATGCAGGAGGCCCACCACGTATGGGTGCTCTCGCGCCTGGTGATTGAGCTGAACGAAGCACCGCGCACCGGCGAGCACTATGTTGTTGAGACCTGGGTTTCGAAAATCTATCGCCAGTTTACCGACCGTCTCTTTGCCATCACCGATGGTGCCAACCGCATCTTCGGCCACGCTTCCAGCATCTGGGCGCTCATCGACATAGACAGCCGCCAACCGCTGGACCTCTCTTCTATGGAGAACGGCGGATTTTCCGAAGCTGTCAGCGAGCGCACCATCCCCATTGCAGCTGCAGGCCGTGTACGCGTCAAGAGCGAGCAACCCGAGCGCTGCCTGCGCGCCCTCTACAGCGACCTCGACATCAACGGCCACGTCAACTCTATCCGCTACATCGAGATGGTGCTCGACCTCTTCGAGCCGGCACACCTGGCCAACCATCCGCCACGCCGCATCGAGATGTCTTACTGCGCCGAAACTTATGCCGGAGAAGAACTGCAAATATTCCACGACGAAGAACCCTCAGGACGCCATTGCATAGAGATTCGCAAGGCTGACGGGCTGGTGGTGGTAAAGGCTGCAGTAGAGCTTTTCTAAACTACTGATTTTCAATACCCATTTTAGGCCGTTTCTTAGGTAAAAGCTAGGAAAATTTCGGTAACTACTAAGAAAAATTCGGTAACTACTAAGAACGCTAAAGTAACTACTAAGAAAACGGCGGTGATGTAGGGGTAAAATTAGGAGGGTTACGGATAAAGTTTAGAGAGGGAAAAATGACCTTTATAACTATCTGATTTTCAAACCCCATTTTCAGCCGTTTCTTCGGAGTTTACTAAGTAAAACTAGAAGTTTACTAAGATATCCTAGAAAGCTACTAAGAAAAATGCCAAAATGTAGGGGATAAAAAAACGCCCTTCTGATGTTGATATCAGAAGGGCGTTTTTATATCTGCATAGCCAACCTAAAAAGCTAAGGCCATCAGTTGGTAAACTTCAAGCCTACGAAATAGGTGCGCGGCGATGTGGGGCCGTAGAAGTAGCCTGAGTCGCGGTAAGCTCCTTTATCGAGGTCGCTCTGGAAGGCGTTGAACACGTTTTGCACACCGCCGTTGAGCTGCACCTTTATGTGGTCGCCCAGCACGAAGGTATACCCCACCTTCAGGTTGAGGTCAAAGAAATCGGGGGTATGCTCCAGGCGGTCTGTCGCAATGTAGCTGTACTGATAGTTGGCCGGAATTTCTGCCGGGTCGGGCGCAAAATGGGGCACGTACATACGACCGGTGTAGACGCCCGATACTGAGAACTCCAAAGGCTTGATGGGTGCTGCGGTGAGGGTGAAGTAGCCGTAGCAGTTGG
>CALCHR010000077.1 GCA_937901185.1 uncultured Bacteroidales bacterium | reverse complement strand
AAATTTTTCTTAGTAAACTCCGAGTTTTTCCTAGTAAACTCCGAAGAAAAGGCAATATTTTAGGAGTTGTTTTTACATTAAGAAACAGGATTCAAAGAAGTCCTTTTTGTATCTCTGAATCCTGTCTGAGTAGTTTGCTATCTTTCCCTGATGCTTTGAATGGTGGTTAAAGCAGGGCTAAAGATTATTTGTTTATTCTTCTACCTTTTGCAGACAAACTGCGGTACGTGCCGGCAGGTAGAGCTTGAGCCAACCTTTTCCGTCGCGTTTTAGAAGCGGGTCGAAGTTGGTGAAATGGGTCAGGCTGTCGTTGGTTAGCCCATTGCCGCCAAATGCAGGATTGTCTGTATTAAGGACTACGCGGTAAGAACCTTCTGGCATCATGAAACCATAGTCGGTGTAGCTCTGTGTGGGGCTAAAGTTGAATACGAACAGAAGGTCGCCACGTGAGTAGGCCAATACTTGGTCGCCGTCGTTATGCCAAACCTCTTGTACTTTGGTGCGGCCGAAACGCGGGGTATTTCTTACGAGGGATATCATGGCTTGGTCAAAATCGCCCAGATAATGATAACACAACTCGGAGTTGTCTACAAGGTTCCACTGGCGGCGTGCGTATTTATGGCTCCATCCGTTACCTTCTCGGGGGAAGTCTATCCATTCGGGGTGTCCAAATTCGTTACCCATAAAGTTAAGGTATCCTCCACCCATTGTAGTAAGTGTTACAAGGCGAATCATTTTGTGGAGCGCAATGCCTCGGTGGGCCATAAAATTCTCATCTCCTTTTTTGAAGTGCCAATACATATCGGCATCCACCAATCGGAATATCAGAGTTTTGTCTCCGACGAGAGCTTGGTCATGGCTTTCAGCATAGGAAATAGTCTTTTCGTCAGCACGGCGATTGGTCAATTCCCAAAGAATGCTACTTGGTTTCCAGTCTTCGTCCTTCAGTTCTTTTATGGTCTTAATCCAATAGTCGGGGATGTTCATTGCCAGTCTGTAGTCAAATCCATAACCTCCCGATTTGAACGGAGCTGCCAGTCCGGGCATGCCTGAAACTTCTTCGGCAATTGTTATCGCATTGGGGTTCACCTCGTGGATGAGCAGATTGGCCAGTGTGAGGTAGCAAATGGCATTGTCGTCTTGGCCGCCATTGTAATAGTCTCCATAGCCACCAAAACTTTCTCCGAGTCCGTGGCTATAGTAGAGCATAGAAGTTACGCCGTCGAAACGGAAACCGTCAAACTTGTATTCTGTAAGCCAGTATTTGCAGTTGGAGAGGAGGAAGTGGATTACTTCGTTCTTGCCATAGTCGAAACAAAGGCTGTCCCAAGCCGGGTGTTCGCGGCGTCCACCGCTATAGAAAAATTGAGATGGGTCGCCGGCTAAGTTGCCGAGTCCTTCAATCTCATTTTTTACGGCATGGCTCTGCACTAAGTCCATGATAACGGCTAGTCCTGCTGCATGGGCTTCATCAATGAGTTGTTTAAGTTCATCGGGGGTACCTTGGCGGCTGCTGGGAGCAAAGAAACTGCTGACGTGATAGCCAAAACTTCCATAATAAGGATGTTCTTGGATTGCCATTATCTGAAGGCAGTTGTAACCTTCTTTGACAATGCGTGGTAGCACTTTCTCTCTAAACTCATTATAAGAACCCACTTTCTCTGCATCTTGCGACATTCCTACGTGGCATTCATAAATGAGCAGAGGATCACGTTTGGGCTTAAAATTCTTCTTCTTAAATTCGTAGGGATTTTCGGGGTTCCACACTTGGGCACTGAAAATCTTTGTTTCTTCGTCTTGTACTACACGACGACACCAAGCCGGGATTCGTTCCCCTTCTCCGCCTTTCCAGTACACTTTCATCTTATATAGATCTAAGTGGTGGAGGGCTTTGGTTGGGAGTTTGATTTCCCAAACCCCGTTACTGCCTTTGACGGGCTTCAGTTGGTACTTCTCATCTACCGTCCAGTTGTTGAAGTCTCCAATCAGGTATATTGCTGTGGCATTAGGGGCCCATTCGCGGAAGACCCATCCTCGTGTAGTGCGATGCAGACCGAAGTAAAGATGTCCATCTGCAAAGTCGGATAGAGTGGTCTTTCCACCAGTGAGTTCTTGCAGTTTCTGATTTACATAGTTGTGACGACCAGTAATGGCTGCTTCAAACGGTTCTAACCACGGGTCATCTTTCACAATTTTCAGCCGTGTGGCCTTAGTTTGTGGTTTCTTTCGAGTGCATTTCATAAGAATATGGATTTAGGTGTAACTGCGATATTGTTATTTTTGGATTCTTCCATGTTTGTAGGTGCCCTTTTGTACTACGTTTCCGTTTTTGTCGTATAGGATAAAGGCGCCATCTTTTTCGTCGTTCTTATAAGTACCTTCAAAACGAGAGCCGTCGGCATAGATTTCTATGGCTTTTCCTTCTTTCTTTCCATGCTGGAATGTGCCCTTAAATTTTTCTCCGTTGGCTTTTTTGATGGTACCTTCTCCGTGCATTTCGTTGTTAAGCCATGCGCCGGTATATTCATCTCCATTTTTCCATTTGTAGATACCTTGGCCATTGCGTTTGTTATTTTTCCATTGCCCCACATAGGATGCTACGCCTTTCCATGTGAATGTGCCTTCGCCGTCTTGCTCTCCGGAGGTGAAATTGCCGATGTACTTATTGCCATTAGCAAAGGTAAAGATTCCTTCGCCGGTACGTTCGCCCATTAAGTAGCTGCCTTCATAGACATCTCCGTTCTTAAATTTGTAGATACCTTTACCTTCTTTCTGGTCGTTCTTCCAATCGCCGTGATAAGAATCCCCATCGGTATAATAGTAGGTTCCGCGGCCATTACGCATATTGTTGCTCCAACTGCCGTCGTATTTGCAACCATCGTTCCAGTCAAAGACACCGAGACCATGCTTCTTATCGTTCTGCCAATCTCCTTTATAATAGGCTCCATTAGCATAGGTGTATGTTCCTCTGCCAGAGCGTAGGTCTTCTTTCCAGTCACCTTCGTATACGTCACCGTTGTAGTAGTACATTTTCCCTTTACCTTCGCGGTAGTCTCTAAACCAGAGTCCCTCGTAGCGGTTGTTGTTTAGGTAATAGTAGGTTCCGTTGCCATGTTGTTGGTCTTGAAACCATTGTCCTTCATATCTTTCTCCGTCGGAAAATGTATATACTCCATATCCGTGGCGGCGGCCTTTGATATATTCGCCTTCATAGTTATCTCCATTTGTAAAAACCGTACGGCCTTTTCCATTGGGCTTTCCACCGGAAAGCTGTCCGGTATAGACAGAACCATCTTTGAAGTTGTAGGAACCTACTTGAATTTTTTGCGCCCAAGCATGGGGGAGTAGGGATGATGATATAAATAATATAAGGAGTATATAGTGTTTGTATGTCATTCTGATATAAAATTGGAAGGTATTTATTTTTACATAGAGAGAAGCAAGGCTTCGGCCCGTTGCAAATCTTCTGGAGTGTCTATGCCGATGGTCTCAATGGTTGTAACGCCGGTTTTTATTTTGTATCCTGCTTGCAACCAGCGCAACTGTTCTAAAGATTCTGCTTTTTCCAAGATGCCTTGAGGCAGTTTTGTGATTTGGGATAAAACATCTGTGCGATAAGCATACAATCCTATGTGTTTATAAAAGGTATGTACTTTTGTCCATTCTGTCTTTTCCACTCCTCTAAGATAGGGAATAACTGAGCGACTAAAATATAAAGCATTGTTCTCATTGTCAATTACCACTTTCGGAGTGTTCGGATTTTCTAAATATTCTATGGGGTCGTTCTCCTTAAACGGTTTTACTAAGGTGGCGATATGAATGGATGTATCTGTAAAACATCCTTTGATGCACTCCAATTGTGAGGCATCTATAAAAGGTTCGTCGCCTTGCACGTTTACTACAACGTCAGCCTCTATTCCGCTTTTCAGATATGCTTCATGGCAACGATCAGTACCACTTGGGTGTGTATCTTTGGTCATAATGACTTTGCCCCCAAAGCCTACTACGGTTTCATAGATGCGAGAGTCGTCTGTTGCAACAAAAGTATTTTCAAAAACTTGGCTCACCCGCTCGTATACCCATTGTATAATAGGCTTACCGCCTAAATTGACCAATGGTTTTCCTGGAAATCTGGTTGATGCATATCGTGCTGGTATGATGGCGATGAATTTCATATTGTGATTTTTTAAGTTAGTCAAATAGTGTATCGATGCCCCCGGTTTCCTCTCCGTTTTCTTCGGGAAGAGGATCCAAAAGAATTTCCTCGTGTTCCATTGGCAGGTCTTTGGGGATTTGGAACTTCTCAGCACCGTCATATCCTAAAGACTTGTCGTTTAACACCTCTTTCATATATAAGGCCCAAATGGGTAGCGCTGTAGATGCGCCTTGTCCGGAGGCAGTGGTGTTGAAGTGAATGTCGCGGTCTTCGCCGCCCACCCAGCAAGCTGTTACCAAGCGAGGCACGAACCCAACGAACCATCCGTCGGAGTTGCGGTTGGTGGTTCCTGTTTTTCCGGCAATGGGACCTTCAAAACCATATCTGTAGCGCAAGCGGTAGCCCGTACCTTGATTGATTACGCCTTGGAGCATATCTACCATGTAGTACGAACTTGTTTCGCTGATTACTTCGTTCATTCTGGGATGGAACTCAGCAAGCACGTTTCCTTGACTATCCTCTATGCGAGAAACCAAAATCGGAGCTGTACGGATACCTTTATTTGCAAACGCTGTGTAGGCACTTGCCATTTCGGCCACTGTGATGTCACAAGAACCCAGACAAAGTGAGAGCGATGGGTGGATGTCCGGATTTGCAACACCAAACTCGCCCAACAAGTTTTTCAAACGCTGGCCCGATCTATCTACTGAGTCCATCAGTGCGGCTGTTACCCAGTTGTTCGACTGACTCAAGCCCCACTTTAGTGTTACCTTTTCGCCATATCGAGCCTTGCTGCCGTTACGAGGGGTCCAGGGTTCGCTACCCGGTATCTCATAAGTGCGTTGCTCGTTGACTACTAAGTCCGTAGGCAACATTCCATCCTCCATTGCCAAAGAATAGACAAATGGCTTGATGGTTGACCCCACTTGGCGGCGGCCCATCATGCACATGTCATATTGGAAATGAGCATAGTCTGTACCTCCTACGTAAGCCTTCACGTGTCCGGTTGCTGGCTCAATAGACATCATGCCCGAGCGCAGAAACGATTTGTAGTATCTAATAGAGTCCATCGGAGACATCACAGTATCCTTCACTCCCTGATAGGTAAACACGGTCATCGGAGTCGCTGTGCCGAATGCCTCCTCAATTTCTGCTTCGCTGGCACCTCCGCGTTTCATAGAACGGTAGCGGTCACTCTGTCGCATGGCTTTATTTAAGATTTTTTCCACCTCGTCCTTTGATAAAGCACGAGAGTAGGGGTAGGTGGATGAGCCTCCTTTTTCTTTTTCAAATTGCGGTTGCAGTTCGCCGCCCACGTGTTTTCTTACAGCTTCTTCTGCATAGCGCTGCATGTGCGAATTGATGGTGGTATATACTTTCAATCCGTCTGTGTAAATGTCATAGCAACTACCGTCGGCCTTCGTGTTTTTCTTACACCATCCATAGAGCGGATTGTTCTCCCAAGAAAGAGAATCCTCATAATATGCTTGTCCTTGCCATTCCTGGTAATCAGCGCGTTCGGGCTTTTCGGCCATCATGATGCGACGCAGATATTCTCTCAAGTAAGGTGCCGGTCCTTCTTTGTGGTCGATGCGGCGGAAGTGTAATCCCAGAGGCTTGTTTTTGAGTTCCTCCATTTCTTCTTCTGAGAGGAAACCGTATTTCTCCATTTGCTGTAGCACGGTGTTGCGTCTGGCCAAGCATCGTTCCGGAAATCGTACCGGGTTGAAGTAAGATGGGTTTTTGCACATACCTACCAGCAGTGCAGCTTCCGTTACTGTTAAATCCTTAGGCAATTTTCCAAAATATACTTGCGCAGCGGTTTTGATGCCTACAGCATTGTGCAGAAAGTCGAAATAGTTAAGGTAGAGCGTAATGATTTCTTCCTTCGTATAGCAGCGCTCAATCTCTACTGCTATGACCCACTCAATTGGTTTTTGAAACAGACGCTCCATCTTGCTGCCTGCTGTTTCCGAAAAGAGTTGCTTGGCCAGCTGTTGCGAGATGGTGCTACCACCGCCCGCTTCCTTTTGCTGCAAGATGCCGCGCTTTACCACAGCTCTCATTAAAGCTCTGATGTCAATGCCCGAGTGATCGTAAAAACGGACATCCTCTGTGGCTACAAGTGCGTGAATCATGTGGGGCGAGATGCTGTCGAAGTCCACAAACACTCTGTTCTCCGACCTTGACCACGTGCCCAGCACCTTGCCATCGGCTGAAAGCACTTGGCTGGCATATCGGCTGATAGGGTTTTGCAATTCTTCCAACGGGGGCATATAGCCCACCCAACCTTTCTTTATAGACACAGCCCCCAGTACCACTGCTAGTGAGGAGACCAACAATAAACTCCAAGCGATAAAAAAAGCAATCTTTCTCATATAGCGGCGAATTTACAAATTTTTCTTATCTCAGCCAAAACCTCAGCTAGAAAGATGGCTCATTTTGATATGTAAGAGGGGATAGGGAATAAACAGAAAAGTAGACGGCTAAATCAAAAACTGGAAACAAAAGTATGGCAAAGTTATTCGTATAGATATTGTAGAGTATGGCGTGGCTGAAGATATTTTAACCATAGTGCTAATTGCTTGTGTTGTTACAAGATTTTCTTAGTAGTTACTTTCGCATTCTTAGTAGTTACCAAATTTTTCTTAGTAGTTACCGAAATTTTCCTAGTAGTTACCGAAGAAAAGGCAAAAAATGGGTACTGAAAATCAGTTGATTACATTCTTGCTCTGAGAGGCTTGTGGTTCCCTTAAATCTAAGAGATGTATGTTATTTTGATTGTGCGCAAATTATAGACTCAAAAAATACGAAGAAAATTTACATATTATTGGTTAATTTATCTTCTTCTCGTTTCAGAGAATATGCTTAGAATAAGCAAATAATAATCTTATTTTTGTGAAATAGATATTTAAGGAGAATAGTATATTTGAAACAAGTGATAAAATTATCAGATATTAAAAATAGGAAATCTGTTTCTATTTTACGGTAATATTTTGGCTATATTCAGATACTTTTAGGTAAGGCTATATATTATATATATTGTATCTAATTGATGTAGAGTCTGTGGAGGAAACTTTCTTGTGCTTTGAAATAAGTAGTAAGAGATTTTGGGGGAATAAATAAAAATATTACTTTTGCATGTCCTTAAAGCGCCTAGTGCGTCAAGGAATATTTGACTGGATATAAAAATACATAATAAAAACTTATACATTAAAAGCTAAGATGAATATTTCTTTAGAGAACGTAAGCCCCGTTTGCGCTGTGGCTACAGTGAATATTGTGAAGGCCGACTATGAGGAGTTGGTAAAGAAGTCGCTGAAAAATATCTGCCAGAAGGCTCAGATGCCTGGCTTCCGTCCGGGAAAGGTGCCTATGAGTTTGGTGAACAAAATGTACGGTGCCCAAGCTAAGGCTGAGGAAGTGAACAAATTGCTTTCAGACGGGCTGTTCAGCTATATCAAGGAAAACCATGTGAATATGTTGGGCGAACCCTTGCCTAGCGACAAGCAGGAGCCTCAGGATATTGAGCAGCAGGATGATTTTGTCTTCTTGTTTGACATCGCCTTGGCGCCTGAGTTTAAGGCTGAACTCTCAGCAAGTGATACAGTAGTTTACTATGATATCGAAGTGGCTGAGGCTCAAGTAGACGAACAGGTGAAGAACCTGGCAGCTCGTGCAGGTCATTCTGAGATGGTCGATGAGTATCAGGACCGTGACGTGGTACGTGGCCTCTTGGCAGAGTTGGACGAAAACGGTCAGCCTAAGGAAGGCGGTTTGCAACTGGAGCAGGTATCGCTGATGCCGGCTTACTTCAAGAATGAAGAACAGAAGACCATCTTTGCTACAGCTAAGAAGAATGATGTGCTTACGTTTAACCCCTCTAAGGCTTATGAAGGCAGCGAAGCTGAATTGGCTTCTGTGCTCCGCCTTAAAAAAGAGGAGGCTGTTGCTTACACAGGTGAGTTCTCTTTCCAAGTGAATGAGATTAGCCGCTTCGTACCTGCCGAAGTAGGTCAAGAGTTGTTTGACCAAATCTTTGGCAAGGATACAGTGAAGAGCGAAGAAGAGTTCCGTGGTAAACTGAAAGAGAATATCGCTGCAGGCTATGCTGCTGATAGCGACTACAAGTTCTTGCTCGATGTGCGTGCTCACATGGAGCAAAAGGTGGGCGAACTTCAATTCCCCGACGAGTTGCTGAAGAAAATCATGTTGGTTAACAACAAAGACAAGGACGAAAAGTACGTAGAGGATAACTATGCTAAGAGCATTGAGGAACTGAAGTGGCACCTTATCAAGGAACAATTGGTACAGGCTAACGACATCAAGGTAGACGAGGCTGACCTCAAGGCTGCCGCTATGCAAGCCACTCGCTATCAATTTGCACAATATGGCATGAGCAATATCCCCGATGAATATTTGGAGCAATACGCTTCAGAGATGTTGAAGAAGAAAGAGCAGGCTCAAGCATTGGTGGAGCGCAGCATCGACACTAAGCTTACTGCAGCTTTGAAGAACGTGGTGACACTGGAACATAAGTCAATCTCTGTTGAAGAGTTTGGTAAAATGTTTGCTTAAGTACTGACACATTATTATATTATATAAGGGCCTTGGAGACTTATGTGTCCTTAGGCCCTTTTTAATTTTAAGAACTTATTAGGCATGGATGAATTTAGAAAATATGCCACTCGCCATTTAGGGCTCAACTCAATGGTATTGGATGATGTGATAAAAAGCCAGAATCATTATCTGAATCCTTATATTTTGGAAGAGCGCAGTTTGAACGTGACACAGATGGATGTGTTCTCGCGCTTGATGATGGACCGTATTATCTTCTTGGGAACTCCGATAGACGACTATACAGCAAATACGCTGCAGGCTCAGTTGCTGTTTTTAGATTCTTGCGACCCGGGTAAGGATATCTCAATCTATATTAACTCTCCCGGAGGTTCTGTGTATGCAGGTTTGGGAATCTATGACACTTTGCAGTTTATTAGCAGTGATGTGGCCACTATCTGTACGGGCATGGCAGCTTCTATGGCAGCAGTTCTGCTTGTGGCTGGCGCAGAGGGTAAACGCTCGGCGCTGACACATAGTCGTGTGATGATACATCAACCGATGGGTGGTGCACAAGGACAGGCCTCTGATATTGAAATCACAGCACGCGAAATTCAGAAGTTGAAGAAGGAGTTGTATACCATCATCGCTGAGCATTCGCATACAGATTTTGATAAAGTTTGGGCCGACTCGGACCGTGACTACTGGATGACGGCTGAGGAGGCAAAACAATATGGAATGATAGACCAAGTATTATCTCGCAAGACCAAATGAAAGGTAAAAAGAATTGTTCCTTCTGCGGCCGAGCCGAAAACGAAGTGAGCTTGCTCGTTTCTGGTCTCGGAGCTCATATCTGTGATGCTTGCGTGCGCCAGGCTTATGACATCTTAGAAGAGGCAATCCCCATCAAGACCAATCAGAGGAAAAATAAAAGGGGGACTGTCAAATTGGAGAAAGTGCCTAAGCCGATGGAGATAAAGGCATATCTTGACCAATATGTGATAGGGCAGGATGTAGCTAAGCGCTATATGGCAGTTTCTGTCTACAATCATTATAAAAGATTGTATGAGAAAGATTCAGATACAAACGAAGTCGAGATAGAAAAGTCTAACATTGTGATGGTAGGCTCTACCGGTACCGGAAAAACTCTTTTGGCAAAGACCATTGCAAAGATGTTGGACGTGCCTTTCACAATAGTGGATGCAACAGTATTTACAGAAGCCGGCTATGTGGGTGAGGATGTGGAGAGTATACTTTCCCGACTTTTACAGGTAGCCGACTATGATGTAGAAAAGGCTGAGAGAGGTATTGTCTTTATCGATGAGATAGACAAGATAGCTCGCAAAAGCGACAACCCATCCATCACGAGAGATGTGAGTGGCGAAGGCGTTCAGCAAGGTATGCTGAAATTACTGGAAGGCACAGTGGTAAATGTTCCTCCAAAAGGCGGACGCAAACATCCGGATCAAAATTATATCCAGGTAGATACAAAAAATATCTTATTTATTTGTGGCGGTGCATTTGATGGTATTGAGAAAAAAATAGCTCAGCGCCTAAATACACATGTTGTGGGTTATAACTCTGTGCGCAATACCATGCGGATAGAGCCTGATAACCTAATACAATATGTTGAACCGATGGACCTGAAGACCTTTGGTCTGATTCCGGAGATTATTGGTCGATTGCCGGTGTTGACTTATCTAAATCCGTTGGATAAAACAACCTTAAGAAATATTCTTACAGAACCTAAAAATTCTATAGTACGTCAGTATATCAGATTGTTTGAACTTGATGGAGTTAAACTGACATTCTCAACCGAGGCCTTGGATTTTATCGTAGATAAGGCTGTTGAATACAAATTGGGTGCTCGTGGATTGCGCTCCATTGTAGAAAGCATCATGATGAATGCAATGTATGAAATTCCGTCTTCAGATAAAAAAGAATTTGAGGTGACACTGGAATATGCCAAGGATGAATTTGATAGAAATAATTTGAAAAAATAAAAATATTTTTTAGAAAATATTGCTTAGATTAGAAACTTATTATAATTTTGTTTTTCAAGTTGTACTAAGTTATACTTTGAACCAATCTTGAATTCCTTGTGTTCGCGACTCTAATCTATCAAAAGTATGAAGGAAGAATATAATCTGCGTGAGGAACTGAAACGGTATTTTGGCTTTGATAAGTTCAAGATAAATCAAGAAGCCATTGTAAAGACTCTCTTAGAGGGTAAAAATGTTTTTGTCCTAATGCCTACAGGAGGGGGTAAGTCTTTGTGCTATCAGTTACCCTCTTTGTTAATGGAAGGCACCGCAATTGTAATTTCTCCTCTCATTGCTTTGATGAAAAACCAAGTAGATGCTATACGGCACATGGGAGAAGAAGATGGTGTTGCTCATTTTATCAATTCATCACTTAATAAAGCTGCAATAGATAAAGTAAAATCGGATATTCTATCTGGAAAAACAAAATTATTATATGTTGCCCCAGAGTCGTTGACAAAAGAGGAAAATGTAGACTTTTTACGTAGTATCAAGATATCATTCTATGCTATAGATGAGGCACATTGTATCTCTGAATGGGGACACGATTTTAGACCAGAATATAGAAAAATACGTCCAATCATCAATGAGATAGGAAACGCTCCGGTTATTGCTTTGACAGCAACAGCAACAGAAAAGGTGAGGACAGATATCAAAAAGAATTTGGGTATTGTAGATGCTATAGAATATAAGAGTTCTTTTAATCGTCCTAATCTTTATTACGAAGTACGTCCGAAAACAAAAAATGTAGATAAAGACATAATAAAATTTATAAAACAACATTCTGGTCGCAGCGGTATTATTTATTGCTTAAGCCGTAAGAAAGTTGAAGAACTAGCAGAGGTACTTAAGACCAATGAAATTACGGCTGATGCATATCATGCCGGTATGGATTCTGCTACTCGTTCAAAAGTGCAGGATGATTTTTTGATGGAAAAAATAGATGTTATTGTAGCTACAATAGCATTTGGAATGGGTATAGACAAACCTGATGTGAGATTTGTAATTCATTATGATATACCCAAAAGTCTTGAAGGTTACTATCAAGAAACTGGACGTGCAGGACGTGATGGCGGAGAAGGACTCTGTGTGGCTTTCTATTCTTATAAAGACCTCCAGAAATTAGAAAAATTTATGGAAGGAAAGCCTGTGGCAGAGCAAGATATTGGCCGACAGCTATTGAAGGAAACAGCGGCTTATGCAGAATCTTCTGTTTGCCGTAGAAAATTATTATTACATTACTTCGGCGAAAGTTACGCAGAAGATAATTGTGGAAGTTGTGATAATTGTTTAAATCCGAAAAATCAAGTGGAAGCAAAATCGCATTTGTGTAAAGTTATAAAAACAATATTGGCTACAAAGGAGAATTTTAGAGATGAGTATATAAAAGATGTCTTGATGGGAAAAGAGTCGGAAGAAATCTTGGCCCATAAGCATGATGATCTTGACACCTTTGGATGCGCAGAAGATGATAACGATAAAATATGGAATGCAGTTATTCGTCAAGCGCTTATCGCCGGTTATTTAGAAAAAGATGTGGACAATTATGGAGTACTTAAAGTAACCAAAGATGGCCACCAATTTTTGAAGAACCCTGTACCTTTTAAGATAGTGGAAGATAAAGATTTTGATGAAGAGGATATGATAGCTCCAATGCAAAGCGGAGCTTCATGTGCAGTAGACCCAGCTCTTTATCAGATGTTGAAAGATCTTCGCAAACGTATGTCTAAAGAATTAGATGTACCTCCATATGTGATTTTTCAAGATGGTTCTTTAGAAGCTATGGCTACTATTTATCCTCAAACAATAGATGAATTACAAAATATTCCAGGGGTAGGTGCAGGAAAGGCAAAACGCTATGGAGAAAATTTCTGTGAACTTATCAAACGTCATTGTGAAGAAAATGATATAGAACGTCCAGAAGATTTAAGAATTAGAACGGTTGCCAATAAATCAAAGATTAAAGTAAGCATTATCCACAGTATTGATAGAAAAGTAGCTTTAGATGATATTGCTGTATCAAAGGGTATTGAGTTTGAAGAACTACTGGATGAAATAGAAACAATAGTGTATTCTGGTACTAAAATAAATATTGATTATTTCTTAGAAGAAGTGATGGATGAAGACCATATATTTGATATCTATCAATATTTTAAGGAATCTGATACAGATGATCTCGAAGAAGCTATTGATGAATTAGGAAATGAATATAGCGAAGAAGAAATTCGCCTAGTAAGAATTAAATTTATATCAGAACTAGCTAACTAAAAATACATATGTCAGAAAATCAAACTTTGGAAGTTAAGGAAAAAAAGAATTTGAACTTTATAGAGCAAATTGTAGAGTCTGATTTACAAGCCGGAAAAAATTCTGGTCGTTTGCAAACTCGTTTCCCGCCAGAACCTAATGGCTATCTTCATATTGGTCATGCAAAAGCCATTTGTATGGACTTTGGTATTGCTGAAAAGTTTGGAGGTGTGTGTAATTTGCGTTTGGATGACACTAATCCAGAGAAAGAGGATACAGAATATGTAGAAGCAATTAAGCAGGATATACAATGGTTGGGCTTTAAGTGGGGAAATATATATCATGCTTCAGACTATTTTCAACAACTTTGGGATTTTGCTGTACAGTTGATTAAAGAAAATAAGGCTTATGTGGATGAGCAGAGTAGCGAACTTATTGCAGAACAAAAAGGAACGCCAACTCAGCCAGGAAAACCTAGCCCTTATCGTGATCGCCCAGTGGAGGAAAGTTTGGCTCTCTTTGAAAAGATGAATAGTGGAGAGTTGCCTGAGGGTTCTATGGTTTTAAGAGCTAAAATCGACATGGCCAATCCTAATATGCATTTCCGTGATCCGATTATCTATAGAATTATAAATAAGGAACACCATCGTACGGGAAGTAAGTGGAAAGCATATCCTATGTATGACTTCGCACATGGTCAAAGTGACTATTTTGAAGGTGTGACCCATTCTATATGTACATTGGAGTTTGTTCCTCATCGTCCTTTGTATGACTATTTTGTAGATGAACTTAAGGGTGGTAAAGATTTGGAAGATAATCGTCCTCGTCAGTATGAGTTTAATCGCTTAAATTTAACTTATACAGTGATGAGTAAGCGTAAATTGTTAGCACTGGTTCAAGAGAAATTAGTAGATGGTTGGGATGATCCTCGTATGCCAACAGTTTGTGGTTTACGTCGTCGTGGATATTCACCAGAAGCTATTCGTAAGTTTATTGATATGATAGGCTATACTAAGTTTGAGGCTTTGAATGACTATGCCATGCTTGAAGCAGCAGTGCGCGAGGACTTAAATGCCAGAGCTTTGAGAGTTTCTGCTGTGCTTAATCCTGTAAAACTTATCATTACTAATTATCCAGAGAATCAGACAGAAGAAGTCGAGGCTGTAAATAATCCGGAAAATGAAGCTGAAGGCACACATATGCTTACTTTCAGCCGAGAATTGTGGATTGAGCGCGAGGACTTTATGGAAGATGCACCGAAAAAATTCTTCCGTATGGTGCCGGGTAAGGAAGTGCGTTTGAAAAATGCCTATATTGTAAAATGTACCGGTTGCAAGAAATCTGAAGATGGAGTGATTGAGGAAATTTATTGTGAATATGATCCCGAAAGTAAAAGCGGAATGGAGGGCGCAAATCGTAAGGTTAAAGGTACCTTGCATTGGTTGAGCGTGAACCATTGTGTAAAAGCAGAGGTTCGACTTTACGATAGACTATTCTCCGTTGAAAATCCTTCAGCAGATGAACGAGATTTCCGAGAACTCCTTAATCCGGAATCTCTGCAAGTGTTGACAGATTGCTATATAGAGCCTTATGCAATAGAGCATACTGATAATAGATATCTGCAATTTCAGCGTATAGGCTATTTTACATATGATAAGAATTTTTCGCCCAACCATCCAGTCTTTAATAAAACAGTAGGCCTTAAAGATAGTTGGACTAAAAAATAAAATTACATAAGGGAGAGGCGACATATTTAATGTTCGTCTCTTCTTTTTCTTAATGGGAAAGTGAATGGCTAGGTCAAATGGAAGAATAAAGGAACTTGTTTCCATGTATGAGGAAAATATTAAAGCTAATGGCTCCTCTTTTTATATGGAAGCTTTAGATCTTTTGGATGTGATGGACTATTATCTCCAAAAGGGTAGGGGCTATGATGCAGAGACTTGTTTGCGTCATGCATTACGTTTACATCCAGATAATGAAGATGTTCTTTTGGCACAAGCCTATGCCTTAAAGGAAGAAGGTAATATTGCAGAAGGCTTATCTTTGGTCTATGCACTTCCTAACCAAGATTCTCGTGGTGTCAAAATGTTTTTAGCAGAATATAGTTTGATGCTATCAGATTCAGTTGCTGCGGAAGAGATATTTCAGGATTATTGGAATATTTGTTCTACAGAAGACTATGATGTTTGTGTGGAAATAGCAGAGTTGTATCTTGATTATGGCTATTGGGCTTCTTCTTTGAATTGGACTTCAAAGGTTCCTAGTAGTTATATGGATTATCTACATTGTCAGGAGCTGTCAGCAGAGTGTCACTATCAGATGGGGCAATATGAGGTTGCTATTAAGATTCTAGAAAGTATTTTAGATGTGAACCCATACGATAATGTTTCATGGGCACAATTGGCACAAGTGCAATATAGAATTGCAGCCTATAGAGAAGCTATTGATAGTTGTGACTATGCTTTGGCTATAAATGCCACATCTGTAGATGCACTGCGTATTAAGGTTCAATCAGCAATAGCTCTAACTCAATTAGATATGGCTATTGAGTGTGCAAAGGAATATTATGTGTATCGTCCATCAGATTATATTGTGTTCTTGTTATTGGGTGAGGCACTGCTTGCCAATGATAGATTGGACGATGCTTCTACTTATTTATCTTTGGCCGGTCTACAATGTCCTCACGAGATGGCTCAAGATAGTATAAGGATAAAGACTTTAATGGCGTGTGTACAAGCTCGTCGCCAGCAATATCCTCTGGTGTATGAAACACTTTTGCGTACACTTTCTCTTGGTGTCTCTTTATTGGATGTGCGTTTGCAGACTGCTCAGTTGTGTTTGGAACAAGGAGAGCGCGAATTTTCTTTGGAACTACTCTCCGAAGTGTTGAACTCTTCAAACTTACAGAGTGAACAGGTGGAGCGTGTAGCTATTTTGCTCTGTGAACATGCTTGTTATCTGTTAGCAAAAGATCTTTGGAAATCTCTGATGAGGCTAACAACAGAATATCCTAATCTTTGTCCTTATATAGCTTTGGCTATGTATCATTTGAAAGATGTGGCAGGCTATAAGCTGTTTTTGATGCTAGCTTGCCAGGCAGACCCAACTTTGACCCAACATCTTTTTAGAGAAATTTATCCAGGGCTTTCTGCTTTTGAATATGACGCTGCTGCAGATGCCGAATTTGGTGAATAAAGTCTTAGTTTTAATATATTATTTATATGATGAACCCAGAAATCCTATCCCGTTTCGAAAAAAAGTTAGAGGAATGCTTGTTGCAACTTTGTACTTCTTATAATAAGCTAGCTGGTACATTGCTTTCTTCAGAAGATATTGATAGCCAATGGAAAGAACTTGCGCCGCACTATGTTGCTGATGCTGTTACACAGATTACAGACTACCCAACCGTCTCTGTTGCGTGGGCCGGCTATTTAGGTATGGCAGTTGCACATGGATGGGATAAGAATTGGGAACAATGTCATGAGCAAGCCTATTCTGCCTATTATGGTTCTCAAGGATTTGATGATATGGATGAGCATATTCTATATGATATTCTGGGTTTACTGCCTGATGGTTATGAGGCTAAAGGCTTGGAAGAGATGATGCGCCGTTGTGGAGAGAAAACTGTGATGCTGATTCGCCATGAGCAGATAGAACCCCAAAGCCCTATGGCCTTTCATATATTTACACGCTCTTGTAAAGTGATGTTCCGCATAGGAGCCGCGATAGAGTTGAAGCGCCTAGGTTATAAGTTCCAGGAAATACCTTGTAGATAGTTTTGCTAGTAGAAACCCACTGCTAAGTTTATGGTTACCACAAATCAAGAGCCCAAAGTCCGCCTGCGCTCACTGGATGTGTTACGGGGCTTTGATATGTTTTTCATAATGGGTGGCGATGCTTTGTTGCTAAGTTTGTGTTGGCTTTACCCGGGAAGTTTTACTGATGCTGTTGCAGCGCAATTAGGTCATCCGGCTTGGCATGGTTTTACAGCCTACGACCTCATCTTCCCCCTTTTCTTGTTCCTAGCCGGAGTCTCTTTTCCTTTTTCCTTTGCCAAACAAGTGGCTGCCGGATGCCCTCTTTCGGATATTCGTCTTCGTATTGTGAAGCGTGGACTGATTCTGGTGCTGTTGGGGGTGCTATATAATGGTGCTCTGCATTTTGATGCAGAGCACTTTCGCTTGGCCAGCGTGTTGGGTCGTATAGGTTTGGCTTGGATGGCAGCAGCGCTTTTGACTACATGGTTGAAACGTGGTGAGCGTTGGGGCGTGATGGCTTTTCTCCTTCTAGGCTATTGGGCCTTGTTATGCTGGGTAGATGCTCCGGATTCAGATGCCGGCAATTTTACGATGGAGGGGAATATTGTTAGTTATATAGATAGGCTTCTTTTACCGGGCGTATTGCACAACGGCATTCATGACCCCGAAGGCCTGCTGGCCACGTTGCCTGCAGTTTGTACAGCTATGCTTGGGATAGAGGCCGGTGAACAGGTGCGCCAAAATAAAGGCGTTATTAGTTGCTTATGGATGAGCGGAATAGGAGTTTTCCTTATCTTCATAGCTCTTGCTTGGGATGTGGTATTTCCTATCAATAAAAATCTTTGGACTGGTTCTTTTGTTTGCATCACGGGAGGTATCTCCTTGCTGCTGTTCGCATTGTTCCACTATGTGATAGATATCTGTAATTGGCGCTGGGGTACAAACTTCTTTCAGGTCATAGGGCTAAACTCTATTACGATTTATTTGGCACAGCAGTTTATAGATTTCCGTTTTACGGCCGAGGCTATTTTTGGCGGAACAACAGCCTTCTTTCCACAAGAGTGGTCCTATGCAATCATCTCCTTTGGCTATGTGATGGTGTGCTGGAGTTTCTTGTGGTTCCTGCATCTGAAACGCATCTACCTAAAGGTCTGATTTTCAGTATTGATTTTTTAGCTTTTCTTCGGTAAAAGCTAGGTGAATTTCGGTAACTACTAGGAAAAATTCGGTAACTACTAAG
>CALCHR010000076.1 GCA_937901185.1 uncultured Bacteroidales bacterium | reverse complement strand
AGATACCATAACAGATGATATGCGCTCAACTTTTAATGAAACAACTGCTCTTGGTAGGTCTGCTCCCGTATTCACCTTTAGTAGTGCCGGTCCTAGATCTATGAATATCACCCTACGCTTTCACAGAGATATGATGGAAGAAGTCCCGAGTAATGTAACACCGAAAGATAATGAGGACAAGGCAGAAAGTTTTATTCATGCGCTTCAGTCTATCGCAGTACCAAAGTATAATTTATCGAATAAAGCAATTGAGCCTCCTCTGGTTGCAGTTAGACTTGGTAGAGAAGTTTTTATTAAAGGCGTTGTGACCTCAGGCATTAGTGTCACCTATGAAAAGCCAATTTTAGTAAATGAGAAATATGCCTGTATTCAGGTCGCTTTTACTATTTCAGAGGTAGACCCTTATGATGCGACAACTGTTTATGAGAACGGTTCTTTTAGAGGTCTAGTAGCAACACTTCGTCAGGGTATGGCTTTTTAACTAAAGGAGGACTTTGATGGATACACTAAAAAATAAAAACTATGCATCATTTGATTATATAAGCCGATATGCTAGTATTCCCTATTTCTTTGATACATTAAACAGCCGTGAAGTATATGGAATTGGCACTAATATGAAAACTACTGCAGAGTTTGTCACACATAAAGTGAAAAGCAATGATACTTTGGATGCACTCGCTTTAAAGTATTATAACAATCCCACTTTTTGGTGGGTTATAGCCTATTTCAATGATATACAAGATGCTTTTACTGTTTTAAAAGACCATTATGTAACCTTGAAAATACCTAGTATCTCGAGTGTAGAATTTGGAAGGATTAACAAATGAGTAAAATAGAACTAAATAAAAGTCTATTATCAAGTCAAGCCAGAGTTCAAGTGCCTTGGATAAAGGTTACAATCGGTGAATATACTTTTGGTATCTTTGATGAAAAAACTAAAGCTTGGGGCAAAAACAATGCTGGTTTTTACACTCCGTTTTCTATTCAATATCCGCAGTATATAAACTCCTTGGAAGTAGTTAAAATAAATGGACAAGTAAATAAATACACGCTTCAAATAGACTATCCTATTACACAGTTTGATGACCCCAACTTCTTTGAAAAAGTTTTTTCAAGTGTTAGTCGCTCCAGAAAAATTATTTTTACTTATGGTGATGCTGAAACCCCCGCGTATATTTACAAAAATGAAGAGGCCATCATAACGAAAGTTAGCCAAACATTTAACCTAACTGGTAGTGTAATAACTTATACCATAAACGCTGTATCAAGTGCTGCACTTACAACTGACGGCAGTATTACTAAACCTGCTCCTGGTCGTAAAGTAAAGCCTAGTGATGAAATCAAAAAACTATTTAAAACTAATAAAAGTTTACAAAATACTTTTACCGGTATGCGCATGTCAGACCTAGATTCGCTTATTGCCGGTGATGACGCACCTGTTAACATCGAATCAAAACAGAATATCTCTGCTCTTGATTATATTAACTACTTAGCTGGCTGTATGGTACCTGCGGGATCTGGACCTGGTATTAGTAAAGATATTTATATTATGACTATATATGATGACTCTATCACTAATGCAGACAAAGATAAAAGTAAAAAAGGGCCTTACTTCAAAGTTACTAAAGTGTCAACGGTAATGACTCATGGAGATGCTTATGAGATAGACGTTGGCATTAATACTTCGACTATTGTACGATCTTTTGCCATAGAAAGTAATGAAAATTACTCAATATACTATGAATACCAAAATCTAGCACATCCCGAAAATTATGTTAGACGTATTGGCAGTGATGGTAACTGGGAAGAAGTATATGCACCTACTAGCATGGCAAGAACAAATACGTTTAATACAAATGCGAGTGACCAAGTTTGGTGGTCTAAAGCTACTCAGTTTCCGATTAACGCTACTATACAAGTACAAGGCTTGCTAAGACCTGCTACTTTAATGCAGTATGTGCGGTTGAATGTTATATTTCCAGGTGGACGTAAACATTTATCCAGTGGTTTATATATCGTAACAAGACAGGTAGACAGCTTAAGCGGCGCCGGATATGTCACTACTTTAGGATTAACCAGAATAAAAGGCGAAGAAAGTTAATAAGATTAATTAAATTTTAGATAACCTTAAAGTATAATATTTTAAGGTTATCTTTTTTTTATGGAGGTTAAATAAATGAAACGGTTTATTTATTTGTTTTTGATTTTTCTGCTGGTACTCTGTTTGACTGCATGCGATAATAAAAAAGCAAGTACCGAGGTTATTGGCCCTGCCTCAAACATCAACACTGTTTATGACGCTTATGGCAATATTCTACAGCAGTCTGTTTATAATGAGCAGACTGGCGAAACAACCACAACTATATTTACCTATCAAAGAATCAACGGACTTTGGGTATGTGTTGACCAGCAAGTGATTGTTACCGGCACACCTCATACACAGCATCTGATTACGCTTAAGACCATTCGCGATAACAACTTACCTGAGATTATTTTAGATAATAAAGATGTCACAATAAGTGTTGTCGAAAAACTTGAATCAGAATCTTGGTGGGAATTTGGTTATAAGCTCAAAGTAGAAAACCACAGTGAGCAAGCGATCTCTATTTTATTTGACAATGTGTCTATCGCAAGTGTGAGCAGTAAGCCTTTGTTTAATGTTGATCAGGTAGAGCCTGGTTATACTACCTACTTTAATCTTGCTTGGGATAAAGATAGCCTATCAAAGGATTTGGTACCGTATTTAGACGAAGTAGAATTTACCTTAAGAGTCTACCTTGGAACTGAGAACTGGAAAAAGCCGGCTGACTACGGTTTAACTGTTTTGATTCGAGATTGATGGAGGTTATTTAACGATGCGACAGTGTGAAGTATGTATACATTTTGCAGTATGTTCTAGACTTGGCGGTGTATGCGATGATGTTTGTCAAGACTTTATTCTTGACAAGGGTAAAAACTACGTAAAGTTGCCTGGTCATATTGGTCAGACCATTTTCTATATCGACCGGCATACCGGAGAAATTGAAACCGATACCATCGTCTATTTCAATGTCACCAAGAGCGGTGTAAAGGCGATTCTAAAACGTCACAATGGACACTTCTGGGATTATTATGCTTGGGGTGTTAATGTCTTTACTGAGTATGGTGAAGCAGAAACAGCTAAAGCTACTATTACAAAAATTTTAAGTGAGGTAATATGATGAAGCAGTTTTGTAAAGCTGTTCTAGAGTTTCTCGAGTCTGAGTATGACGACTCTTACCGGTTTAGCATTGAGCACTGTTCTTCCCTAGACTCTGAGAAAGATACTGTTCAACTTGTTATTGAGGTGTCTCCGAGATATAAAGTAAAACTTGCGACTGACGCCATGTTTTTTATTTTAGGTTGGTATAAAGTAGGCGAATTCATCGAAGAGCGTGGACAATATCGCTGGCAGAAAGAACTGATTGATATGATCGAAGGAGGCTAAAGTCATGATGTTTCGAATTATCAAATATTTAGATTGCTTTAAACCTCAAGTTCGTAAATATACTTATAATGGCATGTGGCTTGAAGAGGACTGGCAGAGCATCGGACTGTCTGCCGGCTATGCTACTGTAGACGAAGCCAAGAATTGCTGTAAGGTATTTAAAGAAGCAACAGATAACACTGAAGTTGTTGAAGTCTTTGAATTATAATGCAGGAGATTCTTATGGAAAATGTAAAACGAATTGATTTTCAAACTTGTTTACACAACTCGGATGGTGAGCCTATCAAAGGTACTGAGTGCGATCATACTATACTTTTTAATACAACAGTTATATCAGTAGAAGAAGCTTGTGCTCTAATTGATTTTGGCGAGTGGGAATGGGATCAAAGAGTTATTGCAACCACTCCTAGCAGAGCAGACGCTTTGAAAGGAATTTTTTAAGCTATGGTTGATATTAAATTTTTGCAGCGACAGATTAAAAAGGCAAAAGCTAGAATAGAGGAGCTTGAAGCTCGTAAAGACAAATTAAGTAATAATGGTTATTGGGAACTCGGTTACTTTAAAGGTAGACTTAATGTGCTAGAAGACTGGCTTGACGAGTTAATGGAGGTACAAAATGCCGACTAGTTTTAGCAGACAATGTATTCAAATGCGCAGAGGTCCTTATTACCTTCTAACACTACGTAATGAAGTGTTTCTTGATGGTGAGCTGGTTGTTGTTACTAACCTGCCTTGGTACAAAAGCTGGTTCGGCCTTAAGCCTACCAGAATTAAGGTGGGCGATGGTAAGACGCCTTTCAGTAAACTACATTTTATCTAAACCTGGAGCAATCCAGGTTTTCTTTTTTAACTGTACCCGATTATACTGTATAATATATTATACTTAACTATTGTGTAAAGGACTTTTGTGTATGACAAAAAATAAAGCGCGGTGGCTTACAGTTATGTTTGCTGTGTTACTTGTTGGCTGCGTAACTTTAAGCATGTATATTAAACCGTATGGAGGAGAGCTGAGCTTGTTTCATGCTTTTGCTCCGTTTTGTGTTGGCATTTGGTTGGCTGATATGATTGACAAGTTTTATAAGTGGCTGTGTAAGAAAGTAGGAAATAAACATGACAATGGAAACATATAACAGAGCAACTAAAATACTGGAAGAAAAAGCACAGCTGGAAGAGCGTCTATACCAGCTTAGAACCTCGATTACTTTTAGTTTACCAACAGAAGAATACGTAGATATCTGTAATAAGTTGTTTGCTATCGGACAGGAGTTTGCTTCACTATGATAAAAGAATTTAGAGGAGAGTATTATTTTCTCAGTAACTTTTTTGAAGCACCAGTTACCTGGGAAGGTATTACCTATAGAAACAATGAGGCAGCTTTTCAGTCTGCCAAACTTATTGACCGAAAATCCAGACAACAATTTAGTACCTTAGATCCATCTTCTGCTAAAAGACTTGGCAGACGCGTTTTATTGCGACCAGACTGGGAAACTGTTAAATTCAATATTATGCAAGAGATCTGTTTTGCAAAGTTCACTCAAAATCCGGAACTACGTAATAAACTACTTGCTACCGGCAACAAGTATTTAGAAGAAGGAAATACGTGGGGAGATCGTATTTGGGGAACTGTGGACGGTCACGGTCAGAATATGCTTGGTAAAATTCTTATGGGAGTTCGTGCCAAGCTTAGTGTCTAAACTATGGTTATATAGAAGCTCATGTATTTTACATGAGCTTTTTTATTTTGCTAAATTATATATAAATTTGTGTAAGGAGTCAAGGTTATGGATTCTGAGATTACTACCCGCCTTGTTGATCTATTCTGGGAAGGCTTGCGTAACTACTCTAGTGAAGAGTGGTTTGCAGCAGACTCAAAAGAAAAAGAAGAGATACTGTGGCACGCTTTAGAAATATTTGATGAGCCTATTGATAATGAAACCGCACTGGATATTTTCTGGCAATGGGCTGATGGCCTAGAAGAAGATTCTTTTATTGACTTCTCTAGCTTAACTGAAAATCTAGGTGCTTACGATGTTCATAAAGAAGGAGAAAGCTTAGCTGCTTATTTAGATGGTGTGTTGGTAGCTAGGAGTAGAAGCTATGATGAGCTTTTAGCCGATATTCGAGAATTTGAAAAAGAAGTAGAAGACGTTAAAGTCACACCAACCTTCTTAGTATCCTGGGTCATAGAAGCTCGCACTCCTAGGGGTTATATAGAAGATTCAAAAGAAGTGCAAGCTAATACGGCTAACGAAGCAATCGCTATCATTAAAAAACAATTTCCACGTGCAAGACAGTTATCAGCTACGCTGATTGAATCAGCTTCCTTTGCAGAAGAGTTTAAGCTCATCGAGAATTTGTGGAATTAAATAGGAGTGAAGCTTATGATTTTTTTAAAGCTATCCGAGGATATCAGTACGTCAGACTATTATCTAGTAGTACTGCAGAACACGAACCATGAAGTTTGTTGTTTAACAACAGACAAATCAGAAGCTGAGGCAGCTTTTGAGACAGCTAAGAAAACATATGCTTATCCAATTGGTAAAAAACCTGACGGACCAGAGCTAGTACTGGCTAAACTTGCTAACGGGTCTATCTCTGAGCTTGAGGCTCGCTTATTAAAGAATGCGGCCGGCAAAGGACAAATTGAAAACAGAATGCTAAAGACTTTGCTGAACAGGTTAATTAACAATAGTAGCTGCCAAATACTTGACACAGAAAATTATGAGACACAACACGATGCAGCTCGTGCAAAAGAGAAAGCTGCTAGAGTAAATAATTTAAAGAAGATAGCCAAAGATACGTGCTTTGATTGCGGCACACGTAATTATTTTTCCTTCATAAAAGATGGAAGAAATGATATAATCCGTATGTGTAATAGATGCGGAACACTGACCTTTTTAAATGAACTAGAAGCAGCATATCCAGGATATAAGATTCCTGAGGATATCGTTTTTGTTTGATTACTTTTAAACGACAATAAGGAGAATGAACATGATTCCTAAAAAATTATATCATGCTACCTATGAGATGTTCTTAGATAGCATTAAGGCTCGCGGCCTTGGTAACATAAGAAGAAAGATTAACTCATACTCTAAGCCAGGTGTTGTTGCTCTGTCTGAGACGCCTTCAGATGCACTTATGTCTATTGAGTGGACTGAGTGGGTAGAACACAGCGATGACTTTGAATATTACTATAATACTCAAGTAGTTCTTGAAGTAGACACTTCTTTGTTAGATGAAAATCTATTTACCTTTATAGATGAAACCAGTGGTTGGGAGTACAACGGCTTCATTCCTTGGGAGGCATGTAGAGTACTGACTTCTATTGAGGAAGAGTTTGAGGAGTACAGCTCAATGTGGAATGCAGAAGACAAGCCACTTGCAGAAGCTATGTCACCAGAAGAAAAAGTAGATGCTTGGCATGATGGTACAAGACCTGTTAATTACAAAGCAGCCAAGGATGATAAGTTAAAGAAGTATCTGAACATTGCTAAAGCCAGAGGCTACAAAGACATCATAGCTACTATTGAAGCAGAGCTGAGAGCGAGAGGTTCTGCTGAACCTGTTAAAGCAGTAGCACCTGAAGTAGTAGAAGATGGACCTGAGATGTATGTTGATGGTGAATTCTATAGAATGCCAAAGTTTTTCCATGAGGCTTCTGAAGCTATTGATGAAATGCTTAACTCAGATATAAATGCAGAGAGTGTTGACTTCTATGATGATAACTACTTCGACGGCGAAAGAGTTCAGTGGAGAGCAATGTGGAATGTCTTCGACCCAATTGAATTAGATGTAGATAGATTAGAAACTGATTTAATAAATTTAATTAACAGATATTCTAAGGAACTATCTATTGACCTAGATAAAGAAATGTTAAAGGATGATAACGTCCTGAACATTTGTCTGTCTTACTGTTAAATATAATATAAGAGAACCCGAGATAAGCTTCTTGGGTTCTTTTTTATATGTCACGTGTGACATGATCATGTCATATATAACATAATTGATAAATTATCTATTTAATAAAATATTGAATTCGAGTGCTTTATTTTACGCTAAATTAAATGAATGAAAATAAAGGATGTTGTAATTGGGCTCTGGCTCCTGAGACGAGTTCTTGGGAGCTTTTAATTATATAAGAAAGGCTATAAAGAATGAATACAAGTTTTGTAAATGTAATGAAGTATCTTGACTCCCTTACTGAAGGAAGGGCCGGATACTTAGAAGAAAATGAAAAATATATTCTTAAACATAAAGCTAACGTCGAGAAGTTCGCCGCATGGTTAAAAGAAAATTGCCCGGACTTATTTAAAGATATTGATGTCGACTTATTCGATGACATGATAAAAGAACACGATGATTCTAAGTTCTCAGAGGAAGAGTTCGAGCCGTACGCTCAGAAGTGGTTTAACAACGGCGGAAAGACTTTAGAGTATGAAGAAGCATGGAAGCATCACTGGACGAACAATGAACATCATCCTGAGTTCTGGCTCGGCGAGGACATGCCTTATATTTATATATTAGAAATGATTTGTGACTGGGGTTCCTTCTCAGTAGAGAGCAGCGATCACCGAGAGTTAATTAGTTTCTATTATGATAAAGCGAAGGACGACGACGAAAAGAATCTTTCTGATAATACTAAAGATATTATAGAAGACATTCTTTATAAGATTGAAGAAGTCCTGGCACAGGAAGAAAGGAAGTAATACAATATGGCATTTGTTTATTCTACTACCCAGAAAATAACGAGTTCTAGTTATGGTAATATTGACATGGCTGTTAATATTTTTAGAGGGGAATGTAATCGTACAGAAACCGGGGTAACTTTCGAATTTGGTGTTTCTTTCACTCCTTGTGGTAAGACTGTTAGCGAAGGCGGTACCGGTACTTGGACATCTAACTCCGTAGCTGCATGGTATGGAGGAGTTCAAAAGTTTGCTCAGATGTCTCATGGTGATGATACGCACACTGTATCTGGTACCTATTACTATGCGACTGACATGACTTATGAGTGGGGCAAACAACAACAAAACACGAAAGAAGTAACTTGCTATTCCTTTACTGCAAACAACATTACGGCAGCTACTGCATCTGTTAATGTTACTATAGGCGTCGGTTGGGCAGACTACAGAGGAAATAACAAAGGTAACTTAACTTTTAGTTTAACAATTCCAGAATTCCATGGTGACGTTGGCACGCCCGTAGTTACAATCACTGACAATAAAAATAATACATTTACTATTTCTGGTACTGATGGTGCTAATGGCGCTAATAATACTGCAACAACCGTTTTTAGTTGGGGCTATGATACTAATTATTCTAATAGTGGCAAAGTTTCAAATCAAGCACTTACAGCCAACGCTAGTGATGCTACCAAGACTATATATGCAAAGGCAGTAACAACAGGTGAACACGGTTCCACTAGAACTGCTACAGCAAGTCTAGCAGTTAAAAACTATCAAGCACCTAGTGCTCCTGGTAAGCCCGTTATTACTTATAATAAGTCACGTCTTACTGTTAAAGAACCTTGGACTGTCTCATGGACTCCAGCTACTGCGACAAATGCCTCATCTCCTGTTGGCGGTTATGCTATCTGTATTGTTAGTCCAGAGTACACTTATCGTGTATGCCAGGGTGACATTGACGATGAAGCAGGAATACAAAGCTGCTCACTTGTTTGTGATGATCCAAGTGATTACTTTGCACCTGGTGATACGATAACTGCGACCGTACAAGCTATTGCCAGAAATGGTTTGGGTTTGGAAGTCGGCGGCTGGGCCGAAAACGATATTTTACGCGGACCTGTTAGCACCTCAAATGAATACCTAGTTCAAAATGCAGGAGTCATGAGAGCTAAGACTACTTCTGGTTTTTTAGAAGGGCCTGTATATGTAAAAGTAAATGGTGCTTGGCAAGAGGCTGAGATCGTCAAAGTTAAAACTGCTTCCGGTTGGCAAGAAGCAGAGTAAGGTAAGGAGGATGTAATAATGGCTTGGGTAAATATTGATCAAAGCACCTATAAAGTAAAAGCTGTTTTTCCATATCAAAAAGATTTTGCGAATCATCCGCTTCTTACCTTACAGTATGATGACACTACGGTAACTCCTACCAAAGTAACTTTCAGATTTAAACTTGACAAGACTAGCTCTGGCGATTTGTGGGATATGTTCTATGTTCTACTTGATCCAACAGATGAAAAAAAACGTACACTGCATAAGCTCAAAACAGTGCATACTCAGAATACCAAAGCAAGTTGGCCTTACATAGCTGAATCGACTTTTGATGTCAGTAAAGGTTATTCTGATACTACTTTCACAATACCAGAACTCTGGATTTGTAATGATGGTAACAATGCTACATCTACATCAAACAGAAATGCCTTAGGTTTTTATAATCATTATAAGGATAGTGAATGGCGTGGTCAAGTACTTCGAGTTACACAGGCAGCCAAAGCAATTTCCGTGGCTGTAAGTTCTACAGTAGCTACTGACGTCGGAGCACCGGCTTTAACGATTACTGACAACGGAAATAATACTTTTACAATCACTGGTACAGACGGTGCAAACGGTACTAACAACACCGCTACAACAACTTACAGTTGGGGATATGATACCAAGTACGGTAATAGCGGTCTTGCAACTGCACAGACGTTGCCGTCAGATAAAACTCAAGCTACTATCACGGTATATGCAAAAGCTGTTACTACGGGTACCTATGGTAATGCTAAAACTACAACCAAGTCTTTAGCAATTAAAAACTATAAAGCACCGAACGCCCCAGGAGTGCCACAAATTTCTTATAATAAGTCACGATTAACTGTCAAAGAAAACTGGACTTATACATGGTCGGCGGCGACTCCTGTTAACACCAATTCTAGCATAGCCGGTTACAGAATTCGTGTCTATAAGGATGATAAAGAAATTACTGGACTTGTGGCAACAACAGGTAGTTCCGTTATTACAAAAGGAACTGGAACAAGTGCGTTCTTAGATAGGAATACCACTGATTGTAGTATTGTCTTTAATCCAGTTGACTTTGGTTTTACAGCAGGCAACAAAGTAAAAGTACGTGTTCAAGCTTATGCTAAAAATGCTAAAAAGGCACTGCTGCTTAGTAGTGAAGCAAATTCGGCGGAGCTTGAAGTCTTGAATGCTGGTGTAATGCGAATTAGGTCTGGTAATGACTGTATTGAGGGCATTGTAAAAGTCTGGGACAATGGCGGTTGGCAAGAAGCTGATCTTGTAAAGATTAAAACACCATCAGGCTGGGCTGAGTCTGAATAATATAATAAACTCCCGTTGATTTTCTTCGGGAGTTTTTTAATAGCTCTGAGAGGCTTCTGGTCACGTTTTAAAGGCATTTCTTTTTAGGAGTATCTTTCTATTAGGCCTTTATAAAAAGCTCACCATGACCAACCAAACTTACCACATTATGTATATAGATATGATTCTATGCTTTGTATGAGACTGTGACATGTCCGTCACGACGTTTTTATAAAAACCCTGGCATCGTATACTCTTTTTCTAAAAGGCTCACAGAGGCCGTCCAGGGACTCCACACAAAATTCACAAAAAATTAACATGTTATTAATTCAATAATTTAATGATTTAATAATTTAATAAATGAATAAAAACTGAAAAAATTTTTTATAAAACTATTAAATTAATAAACTTCATGTTGTATAATATGTTAGAGATGTTCTATTATCATTTCTTATGTCTATGCCGGCTTGGCCGGCAGTCCCGTCAGGGACTGATATACTTACTGATACTGACTAAAAGTCGACTTTAGTCAAAAAATTATATATTTATATATTATATATCTTAAGTTAAGAAAAAGATATATAATATATAAATATATAATATAGCGCTGAACGCGCGCGTGCATATATTTTCCAGAAATTTTTAGAAAAACTCAAGGAGCCTTCGATGAAGAATCAAATTTTACATAAAACCCCTGTTATTAAGTGCCCACATTGTGGTATGGAATATCTTCCTGGAGAAATTTACATGCCAGGAGCCCTGATCGGCCAGCCTGATGAAATAGTTAAGGATGGTCTTGGTAAGATAATCTATGAGGATTACACTACTCCGGAGCGTCAACCTGATCCAGTGGAGCATTTTACCTGCGAATCATGCAATAAGCCTTTCGTAGTCGAGGCAACTGTTACCTATAAGGCTAAGGAAGAGGCACCTGAGAGGGATTTTAGCTCACAATATGTATCTCTTTTAGATTAATTTAATAAGTCGCACGTTTTTCAGGCTATTTTTGGCTATTATTTGCACATTTTTCCAGTTCTAAGCCAAATTTAGCCTGTTTCCTTACGCGCGTATACGCGTGCGCGCGTAATTTCGGTAATTACCGAAATTACATATATTACATTTCTGTAACTCCAGAGATTACGGTAATTACATTAATTTCGTTTGTAACTTAGGAGATTTCATTTTGATTTATATAACTGAGATATCTCCACCTAAGAAAATTTCAGGATTATCTTCTATCTGTGTTACCTTTGATTATAATCCTTATGTGGTCGACGCCCTAAAGACTATTCCTACTTTCTATTATCATAAGCGGGATAATGTCTGGGAGTTGCCTGTTTGCTATCTAGGCAGATTACTAGATAACCTTACCTTCTTAGATGAGATTCAACTAAGCTTACTGAATACTCCGGAATCCGGGGAATTTCGGGCGGCCACACAGTTCGACCTAAAACCTTTATCTGAAACTGAAGAAGTTTCGTTTAAGATGAAACCTTTTGATCATCAGCTTGAAGCTATTAACTACGGACTGTCTCGTGAGAAGTGGTTACTACTCGACTCGATGGGTCTTGGTAAAACTAACTCAATTATCTGGTTGGCTGAAACACTAAAGCGTCGTGGTGTTATTGATCACTGCTTTATCATCTGCGGAGTCAACTCACTGAAGCAGAACTGGAAGAAAGAGATTCAGAAGTTCTCGACCGAGTCTGCAGTCGTCTTAGGTGAGTACACTACTAGAACTGGTACTGTGCGGTATAGACCCATGGATAAACGCGCAGAACAGTTAAAGAATCCTATTGAGGAATTCTTCGTTATCACTAACCTTGAGAGTCTACGAGATGACCGGATCATTGAAGCTTTTAAAAAGTCAAGTAACAAGTTTGGCATGATTGCTTTCGATGAAGCACATAAGGCTGCAACTAAAACGTCTCAGCAAGGTACTAACTTACTTAAGCTTGAGGCACCTTTCAAGGTAGCAGCTACAGGTACGCTCATTACCAACAACCCATTGTCTGCCTACGTTCCACTTTCTTGGACAGGTAACGATCAGTCCATCCTTACTACTTACAAGTCACAGTACTGTAACTTAGGTGGAATCAAGGACTCTCAGGTAATTGGCTTTAAGAACCTAGAAGTTCTTCGAGAAGAAATTGAGAGTTGTTCTCTGCGCCGCACATTAGACCAAGTCAGATCTGATATGCCGCCAAAGTCGGTTAAACTTGAGATTCTAGAAATGGAAGATAGCCAACGTAAGTTTTACGAAGCTATCAAAGAAGGCGTCAAGGAAGAAGCAGATAAGATTACTCTCAAGTCTGCTAATCTGCTGGCATTAACAACCCGACTCCGTCAGGCCACCGCGTGTCCCAGCTTACTGACTTCACAGTCAATTAGTTCATGTAAGGTAGACCGATGCGTTGAACTAATTCAAGAGCTTACCTCTCAAGGTGAAAAGGTTGTCGTGCTTTCTGTCTTCAAAGAAACTATAAATGAGTTAGCAACGAAACTCGGACAATTTCGGTATAGTGTTAATACAGGTGATGTCCCTGACGGAATAGTTGCTAGAAACGTAGACAAGTTCCAAGAGGATCCGGAAGAGCAGGTCTTCATCGGTACTTGGGGAAAAGTCGGTACTGGCTGGACACTTAATGCAGCATCATATTTAATCTGCATCGATACTCCATACACAGCCGCTATGTTCGACCAGGGTACTGACCGTATCTGGCGTGTCAATAATACACGTCCTGCTTTCATCACAGTCTTACTTTGCGGTGATACTATTGACGAACGTGTTCAACAGATTATCGAGACTAAGAAAGAATTAGGAGAGTATCTAGTAGATGGAGTCGAACAAAATGGTCAAGCTACCAACAGCAGACTCGATGACGAACTTAGAGCGATCCTCCGCGACCTCTGAGTTTCCTGTTAGATATGATACCATAACTTATAGAGGACAAGAGATTAATTTCCTATCTGACCCGGCAGGTGTTCGCTGTGCCGGGCAGTGGGGAGATTGTATTGTCGAACTTGGCTTAAACAATATCTACTACAAAGAAGACATGTGTAAGTTTGTTGATCGTAAACTTGATCTAATTACGACTTTTCCGAAATCTCCGGAATTACAGGGTGCGAAACTCGAGTGGTTTCACAACGGTGACTTCCGGGATATTCGGTTATCGTACCGCGGCCGTGTATTAAAAGTCTTCTTAGTACGTAGCTCGACTTTAGTAGATATTGATCTGCTGATCATGGAATCCGAGTCCTTACTCTATAAGTCCGGATTACTCGAGGAAATTTAAAAAGTTTCGTTATTTCTAATTGTAAGCTATTGTATATTATAATAATATTTATATAAATAAATTTATAAGGGAGTGATAATATGAAACCTATTATTAAATGGTCTGGTGGAAAAACATGGGCTATTGAATATGTGAAGAATCTTATCACTCCTGAAATGCTTTCTGCCGGTACCTACTTCGAGCCTTTTTGCGGCGGTGCTTCTTTAGCTCTCGCCCTTCAGCCTAGTAAGCTGGTTCTAGGTGATCTCAATTCAGAGTTAATTAACATGTACAGTATTATTAAAGATGAACCTGACGAGTTAATCGGTAGTCTCATGTGGATGCAACTCTCACACTCGCCGGAGTATTTCTATGAAGTGCGTGCGTGGGATAAATTTCCAGATTTTAAAACACTTAATCCTGTGTCGAGAGCCAGTCGGTTTATCTATCTGAACAAAACCTGTTTCAATGGGTTATATCGTGTTAACAGTAAAGGTTACTTTAACACACCTCTTGGACGTTCATCCTCCGGTAATCCTATAGACATCGTGCAATCAGAAAAGATTCGAGAGTTGTCTACTTATTTCAATGACTCCAGAAACTCGATCGATTTCGTTTGTGCCTCTTACGATAAAATAACGAGCATGGCTAAACCAGGAGACATTATAATTCTGGATCCTCCTTACACACAAACCAATCACACCAGTTATCAGAAAGAAGGTTTTACTTGGGATGACACGGAAAGTCTTAAAGTGGAGTGCGATCGGTTGTCTCGTCTTGGGTGTAACATTATTGTGTTTAACGAAAGCACACCAGAAGTCAAAGACCTATTCAAGGATTTCATAATTCATGAAGTTTCAGTAAAACGCACTGTTAGCTGTAAAGGAACTGGCCGGTCTGCAAATGAGTTAATCATCACTAATATTAATTGCTAAATTATATGATTAACTTACGTTAGGAGAAACATTATGGTTCAATATATTTACATAGTCAAATGCCCACATTGTGAAGATGAGCATTTTGATTTCTTTGATGATGCCAAAGGTTTCGCACTTGGTTGTTTAAATAAAAATCCTATCATCACTCAGGTTGAGGTTGACCGCAATGATTTTGGTGAGTGTACCAGTCATGCTGACTTAGGAACCGTGTGGTCTTGGGAAGATGTCATGGCCGAGAATCCCGAGGCATTTGAAACTAAGTTCAGTAAGAACGACTTAGCTTACTCTGATGAAGAGTTCGATGACACTATCAAACCTTTTGTTCCAACAGTCGAGCCTACAATTGGTCAGCTCGTTGAGATGATGGAAGAGAACGAAGACATGGTAGAGTGTAAGCGTTGTGAGGACCTGTTTGACAAGAGTACCTGTTATCATGATGATAACTATGGTTGGTTGTGTCATGAGTGTCAATCCATAATTGCTTCACATGACAAATCTTATGATGATTGTCTTGATGAAGCTTTTCGTCATTTAGCTTCTAATGCTCCAGAAGCCAGAGAACAGATTCTAAATGCGATTAAGGCAGACCCTGAGGTTAGCAGATGTGTAACACCCGATGATACTCTGTCTGTTAATAATACTATTGTATCCAAGTGGGCAGCATCTGGCTATACCATCGACGGTATAATTGCAGACTTCCATATTGATGAGACCGGTAATATTATCATTACGGTAAGTCGTGGAGCCGGTAAGACCGTTGATTACCGCATTGAGGACATTCATCCATCTCGCAGTTCTATGAGTAATAAACTACTGAAGAAAATTAAGGATACTGCGAAAGAATTAAATAAGACCATGAATCCTGGAGTCAAGAAGGTTCGTGACCGTGCAGTTCTAGATGCACTTGCCTCTGACCCTTCTGCTGCTAATGAATTAATGCAGCACATTGTTGCAATTTCGTTTAGAATTCCACTAGAGTTTGATGAAAACTCTTTAGATCGTAATGGTGACTTCTTGGAGGAAAAAGCTTTTGCAAAGTTAACCAGAATTAGAGATGACTTTATGCAATTACCTTTTGCCCAGGAAGCTATCAATCGTGGTATGGTTGAGGATAGACCTCCCGAAGAAGATTTCGGCTATAACATCGTAAGTTCTTGGAATCCAGTCGGAATGATTAGATTTGACTGTGCGGTTAGCGCGCTTTCTCCAGCAGCACGTGAAATCATTAACATGGCTAAGGTATCTAAAGATGAACTCGATGCTACTGATAACTCAAAGTTTATCCACTGCTATAGACTAGCTAGTGCTTTGATTCAGCATAACGGAAATAATCCAGAGTTCTTTAAAACACGTGAACTGCTTACTGCAAGTTTACACGAAGATGCTAACAAAGGTGATACTGTAGAGTTAGATTACGAGAACCTAACTGCTATGGTTGCTACTAAATATATTCCTGCGACTTGGGATAGTCCTTCCGATTACGAGGAAGGTGAGTTTACAGGACCTTACACCTATGAGGCTGACCTCGACAAGGTAGTCGATGTTCTACTAAGCAAGTTCTTAGTCGATGAAGACTTTGCTGATCTTCCCGGCGGCCGTGCTGATCTCGAAGATGAAGAGACTTTCGAAAAGTTCTTCGATGAACATCTTGAAGACTTAGTTGATAAGTATTATCAGCAACTGCTTGACCACTTTGAAGATGAAGCAAGTGAAGAAGCAAGTCATAGTGAGAAATTCCAAGCTGCTTACGCAGATGCAATGGAAGCTGCTGAGGATGACTACTGGGATAGACGCTATGAAGAAGAGCGTGACCGCAGACTCTTCGGTGACGATTATTAATTAAATAAAGTGAATCCCTAATGTGTCTCAGGTTAGAAATTCATTTTAATATAACCACCTAGATGAGAGGACTTCTGGGTGGTAGAACAAGAAACTAATAGGAGAGTTTAATTAAAGTGAGAAATAACTATAACAAGTTCGAAAAGAACATGACCAATGAAGGCAAGGCAATGAATGATACGGTAGGTAAGCTTACCTACTCCTTCTACTCAAACATTTTGCAGAAGCCTTTTGAAACTGTAGAAGCTCTGCGCGAAGCTGAGGCTGTCTACTTTGAAGCTCAGCGCGCTAAGGAAGCAAAGGCCGCATCTAAGAAGTCTGATGCGACTAAAGTTGAGGAGGCTTTCAAGGCACTCAATGCTGCGCGTAAGTCCTACAAGGATGAACTGGTTGCTATTACTGCTAACTATGCTGAGAGCTTGAAGAAGCTTAAGGCCGAATTCGAAAATGATAAGGTCGCAGTACATGATAAGTTAGCTAAGGCAGAAGCTGTTTATGAAACTGCATTGCGTGAGTTCAATGCCAAGTATCCCGAAGGTTACCACCTCACCCTTAAGGATGGCGACTTTGAGACTACTATTCACAGCACTCGTAACGGCGACCTGACCAAAGCCGCTGACCTGTTCGACCTGCTGTTTAGACTATAAGATTAAAACACTCTGAGACTTAATTATCAGGAAACATATCGTATAATATATTGTAAGATAAATAATCTTATAGATGTTTCCTCCTTTTGTTGTACGAGCTCCGGTCTTCCTCCAACCGGAGCTCACCCTTTACCTATTTGAGGTTATCTATGCATAAAGAATTTGTGCAGCAAACCATGACAGAGATTATCAAGCGAGCTGAGACGGGCAGACATACACCTTTTGAGTATATCCGAAATTGGACGGATTACAGACGTCGCAAGATCAGCCGTCATGCTTTAAAGCTGCTGATTGAAAGTTTAACATATAATACGAGCTCTATGCTTGACCAGCATTGTAAGAATGTGCTTAATGGATGTTCTGACGTAAGTCAGCTTCTGGTAAGAAATGTTTTGTTGCAGACTGTTAAGTTCTATGAAATTGAGCTGGCCATGATAGAAGACATGATTAACGAATATGAAGCCTATCTTGGAGACGGTAATCTATTAGACTCTTGGTTATTTAATAAGTATCGTCCGTTATCAGAATGCTGGGATAGAAGAGGTATGGAGTAATAATGACACAAGAGCATTCTCTAACAACATTATTTCACGCATATGCTGACCTGGATAATCCACCCATCTTAGAGCTTTTAGATATTAACAACAAACCTGTCGGTGCATTGTATTTAAATAACCTTAAGTTTAAAAACTTCGTGGTTTCAGAAACAAACAATTCTGAAAAATATTATTTGTACGTCGACGGTGTTGGAGTTTATTTTTCGTTTTTTAAGAAAATTTCGCAATAATTAACTACAGTATGTTGTATAATATTATGCGGGATTAATGTGTTGGGTACGATATACTGTGCCATACTATGCTGGGCAGCGGTGAAAAATCCGCTGCCCTTATTTCATATTCAAGGCTCAAAATTGGCTAAATTAAATACACAGGATTTTATTCTGTTACGTTATTTTGAATAGAGAAAGGTGCTTGCTATGAAGGTAATTAAGCGAGATGGTCGAGAGGTCGACTTTAATAGAACTAAAATTATTTCTGGCATTGACAAGGCGTTTAAAGCCGCTGGCCAGACAGATGACACAGGAGTAGCTGAGAAGATTGCTGATTCGCTTGAAGCCATGGATAAAATCCTGGACGTAGATGAAATTCAGAATCTTATCGAAGCCAAACTGATGGCAAGCAAACATAAAGATGTCGCTAGAGAATATATTAACTATCGATATCTACACAAGATGGCACGTGGTCAGTATCGTGAACTGATGAACGCCGTAGCAGACAAGCTTACTGCTAGAAATGTTCAGAACCAGAATGCTAATGTAGACGAAGCTTCTTTCGGAGGCAGAATCGGTGAAGCAAGTTCGGTTGTAACCAAGCAGTATGCACTGGAATATCTTGTATCTCCTATGGCTAAAGCAAACCACATGAATAATGAAATCTATATTCATGATTTGGATGCTTACGCTACTGGCAGCCATAACTGTCTAAGCATTCCTTTTGATGACTTACTTAAGAATGGCTTCAATACCAGACAAACTGATGTTCGTCCGGCGCAGAGTATTAACACCGCATTCCAGTTAATCGCAGTTTTGTTCCAGCTACAGTCACTGCAGCAGTTTGGCGGTGTATCCGCGACTCACCTTGACTGGACAATGGTGCCTTATGTACGTAAGAGTTTCTATAAGCACTACAAGAACATTTGTGACATCATTCCTGGTGTGCAAGACAACATCATTATTGAGTTCCCCGAAAATTGGTCAATTACAGATGAGGTCTATCGTGGTAAACACTGGTGGAATTTCATGAAGCGTTACATTACGCGTAAAGCAGTCAAGGCGACTAAGAAAGAACTGAAGCAGGCTGTCGAGGGTATGTATCATAATCTCAATACCTTGCAGTCTCGTAGCGGTTGTCAGTTACCTTTCACTTCCATTAACTATGGTACCTGTACATCTGAAGAAGGCAGAATGGTAATCAAGGCATTACTCGAAGGTTCCATCAAGGGTATTGGTAAGTTGAATCGAACCTCTATTTTCCCGTGTAGTATCTTCCAGTGCATGAAAGGAGTCAACCGCGCAAAGGGAGATCCGAACTATGATCTGTTTAAGCTTGCCTTAAAGTCAACTAGTAAGAGACTGTATCCTAATTACGCGAACGTAGACTGGAGCGGTAACGCTGGTTACGACATCAACGACCCAAGAACCTACTTCTCAACTATGGGTTGTAGAACCGCTAATGGTTGGGATGTTAATGGTTTAGGTCAAATGAAAGACGGCAGAGGTAACATTTGTCCTGTTACTATCATCATGCCTACCTTGGCTATGCAGGCTAAAGAACGCTATGAGCGTATTCAAGCTGGTTTAGAAGCTGAACCTGTCGGAGCGGAAGGTTTCGATGCGGCTGATTACTTCTTAATGTTGTTAGACAAGAAGATTCACGAAGCTAAGGATATGCTTATCGAGAGATTCGAGTGGATTGCTTCTCAGAGTGCAGCTTCCGCTAAGTTCATGTATGAGAACAATGTCATGGCAGGTTACATTCCCGAAGAAGGTATTCGTTCTGCTCTAAAGCATGGTACTCTCGCAGTCGGACAGTTGGGATTAGCCGAAACTCTGCAGATCTTGATTGGCACCGACCACACTACTACTAAGGGTATGCGACTAGCAAAGCAGATTGAGAAGGTATTTAAAGACCGCTGCGCCGAGTTTAAGAAGGAGTACTCTCTCAACTTTGGTGTTTACTATACTCCTGCAGAAAACCTTTGCAAGACCGCTATGATTAAGTTCCGCGAAAAGTATGGCGTAATTCCAAAAGTTTCAGACAGAGAGTATTTCACGAATTCAATTCATGTTCCTGTTTATCACGAACTCGATGCTTTCAAGAAGATTGACATCGAAAGTCAGTTGGCTTGCTATTCATCCGCAGGCTGCATCACTTACGTAGAACTCGATGGTGACTGCTTACACAATGTCGAAGCTATTGAGGAACTTGTTAACTATGCAATGGATAAGGACATCCCTTACTTCGCTATCAACGTTCCTAATGATACTTGCTTAGACTGTGGATTTACCGGAGAGTTCAATGACCACTGTCCGACTTGTGGCAGTACTAATATTCAGCAGCTGCGCCGTGTAACCGGTTATTTGACTGGTAACTACAAGACCGCATTCAATGCAGGCAAGATTGCAGAAACTGAAGACAGAGTTAAACATACAGGAGTATCTGCCCTATGAGATTTGCTAACATTACGACTTGCGATATTGCTAATGGTAAAGGATTAGGAGTTGTCCTTTGGTGTCAAGGTTGTTCACTTGCGTGTGCCGGATGTCACAATGACTGTGCACACAACCCTGCTGAGGGAAATCCATTTACTTCACGCGAAGAAGATCTGATCATGAAGGAGCTCAAGCGTCCTCAGATTAGTCGACTGACTTTATCTGGCGGACATCCGCTGGAACCATATAATCTCGACGCGTGTATCGACCTTTGTAAAAGAATTCGAAAAGAGAATCCTGAAATCAAAATCTGGTGTTATACTGGCTGGTTATGGGAAGACGTAAAGAACTTGCCAATCATCCCTTACTTGGATGTATTAGTAGACGGACCTTACGTTGAGAGCCTCAGAGATGTGAGCTTACCTTGGAGAGGCAGTTCAAACCAGAGAGTCATCGATGTTAAAGCTTCTCTAAAAACAAATCAAGTGGTTGTCATTCCTGATTAACTATTAAAATACATTAACGTCAATAATTATGTACAAACAGAAATGTTTCGTATGTAATTATTGACGTTATTTTTATATTGTATAATATAAAGTAGAAAATTAGATTCGGAGGGTTTATGATGAACCTAGAGCTTAATGATGAATTAGACGATTTTGAATTGGCACCTTCTACTTACGAGGTCTGGGCTATTGGATACACAGCTGGTAATAGTGAAGCAGTTGCTGAACAGCTGTTGACACGTGTCGAGGATCCTGATGAAGCAGTCACCTTCATTGATAGCTTGACTGCAGTAGACATCTTGACTTATGGGATCAGCGCCGCATCGCCGATCGATCGGTTCGTTCTCGAAGTCGAAACCGCAGTCGGAGATGATGCAGCATCCGCTGGTGTCATCTACCGCAAGAGTCTGACTGTTGACATCAAGGACTACATCGATGTATCCGTCGATGTCGAGAGTATCACCTTTACTGAAGAAGGTCAGGTAGTCTTAAAGATGCAGTACCCTGTCGGTACAATCTTGCGTGTTAATTTTTATGAACCCACTACGCGTGCGCGCACGTGTACTATTATATATAAGGTCGTCAAGGCGGACGTCAATAAAATTATTTGCGATTCGATGGAAAATTTTTAAAATAGGGGTTTACAAATCAGAAATTATATGTTATAATAATCCTGTAAGACGTCAAGTGAACTGGAGGTGCCTAACATGATGACTACAAAGTTTGCGATTGAGATGTGTCATAATCGACTGGACAACATGGACTTGTATTATTACCGCGGACAAGCCGGTGATGAGATTGCCGGAACGGTACCTCTCTTCGATTACCGTAAGAGACTGGCTAAACGTTATGAGTTTGAGCACGAAGCTCTGCGCGACATGTCTATTCTGAAAGCCATGCATCGAAAAGAAGATACGTTTAGAGTGATTCCTGTCCGCTGCAAAATCTAAGGAGGTTTACATATGGAAAACATGACTGATGCCCTCATCAATGAAAATGAAGACTGGTCCGGCTGGTTGGTAAGACCCAAGCCTGAATGGTTAAATCCCGGCGAGTCTGCTAAGCCTTACGTAGTTATCGAAGACCGCGGTCCTAGAGTTCTGATTCAGCTTCTGCCTCAGTATGAATCCGGCAATCGAGTATTTCCTACTGTCGAGTCCGGTCTCAAGAGCTGGTATGAAGTGATTGACAAGGAGATTCAGAATGGGTATTAAATATTATGTAGCCAAAGCAAGAGTCTGGCCTTACAACAAATTTTACTTTACTTACATGCCAAGCCAAGGTTGCGAGCAGCCTGTTCTCAACGTTGTTAATCCGGCGGATTACAATGTTTACGAGGTTACTGTCGAGGAGTATGAAGAACATACAAAACATAAATAAATTTCTGTGCACTTTGTCAGTTTACAAATCAATCCTCACACGCTATAATATAAATGTAAGTTAACCAACCCGTGAATTTGTGGAGGAGCTCACATGTACAAGATTACTTTTAAGTACCGCGATGAGATGTCTAACTGGCAATGGAGAAAACAATCCTGTGTGATGTCTTCTGTTGCTGAGTGCAAAAGAGTCTACGGCCTCGGCGTCGATTGTGAGTATCAAATTCTCGAAGTTGAACAGATGCCTTAAGGAGGTTACATACTATGCAAGTTTTTAGTGTTGTTTGGGGACGCGGTGCCTACGTTGATGATAACTCTGTGAATACATATGCCGGCGTACACGGTATCTACCTGACCGAAGCTGATGCAAAGAAAGGTCTGGCAGACTGCAAGCAGGAATTTCTGGACGAGATTCTGAATAACCCGGACCTGTCTGATGAGGATAAGGAATCCTTCAAGCATAACGTTCAGGTTTACGGTTCCGTCGTTGATGACTACTTTGAAATCGACTATACTATGGACGAGTGCCCTGTGGAAATCTACATTCAGATTACCCACTCTCACGTGCAAGACTGATAGGAGGTTACATATGTTTTACAAAACCGGCGTTGATATTACCAACGACAAACAGATGTTCAATTTCCTGAAGGCTCACTTTGAGTATTACATTATGAATTCCTGGAACCGCGTAAGTTCCATTGCCAACAACGTGAAGCTTTACCGACTGAACCTCACAGGTGACTGGTGTGTTGCTCAGAGTCTTCTGGACAAAGGTGAGTATGAGACCCTCTACGATATTATCTATGATTGGATGTATAACCATCCCGGTTACGAAGTTCGCTTTAACGGCCGCTCTGGTGGTTACCTCGTTCTCTGCTATGCTGGCAGATGCAATCATGTTCTGCCTGACGAAATCCTGGAGTGCGAGGATTACGCTGAGTACAAGCGCTACTGCCAGGAACACTACGGTTCTGTGAAGGCAAATCGTTCTGAGCTCGTCTTCTATACCAAGTTGGTACAGGATTTTGACAAGCTCTGTGATGAGCTGAGAGATTACTGCAATAACCTGTCTTTGCAAGTATTCGAAGTGGTAGAGATGCAGAAGGCAGTTGAGCAGTTCAACGAAGACTACTATGCTGACCTGGAATTTTTGGAGTTCAGCCCTCTCCGCTGCGAAGATGCTGGTCTGGTTTACATCGGCGAAATCTTTAAACTTCAGAGTCTGGCAGAAGCTTTCCTTCGACTGGCAAACCGTTCTGACTACGGTTACAAGCTGGAGTTCATCGATGACCTGAAGGTGAAGATGGTGAAAAAATAATTTGAAAAAAGTCTAATTTGGGGGTTTACAAAATCCAAAAATTATGATATAATATCCATAAACAAATGTATATGGAGGTTGTTACATATGTTACAGGATACCAAGAAGGACTTGGTCTTCCACGCAAGGAAGTTGGCCAAGCCCTATGAGCAGTATTCGATAGACGAGCTTGCTAATGCATACTGCGACGCAACAGATGCTGGCGATGAGACTCTTAAGAATATCTACATATCCGCGCTCATCCTACGTTTCTGGTATACTATCGATAGAATGTACAATGCGAACACAGTTGCACCTACCCTGGAACATGAAGACTTCTTTTGGTGGCTGTATGAAGCAATCGAGTATGCCTGTAAGTACAGAGGCTGGCGAGATGAGACTAAGCACCTGAATGCTCAGCAGTGCATTAACAAGTGCATTGAGACTATCAAACTGCAGAAGTATTATGACATGAGACTGGACAAGCACAAAGCAGTTAATCACTGTATCAGTTTGGAAACTCCTGTTGGCGGTGATGAGACTGACGGCGTGACTCGTACTATTGGACATGTCTTAGAGTCAGAAGAAAGTCTGGATGACTTAACCGCAGATTCTGCCGCAATGTCTTTGGTGCAGAGCTACATCGATAAGAACAAGATTATTGAAGCAATTCTGCTTGACAATATTGCGTTCAATGATGTTCAACGTCACTTCAAGAAGGTAGTGAAGACTACCGATGAGTCTGGCGAGCAGGTACGATATACTGAACATAGCAGTGAGTTCTGGGCATATCGTCTCATTCAAATTGTGAGCAAACTGCCTGATACTTACAAAGCAGAATTTCTCAGAAAGTATCATATTTCTGATGAGAAACTTACTGCTGTCCTTGATGTAATTGATAAAGCCAATAACCAAAAGCTTTATCGTTACTTGGATAGAACCCTGTCTGAGCTTCGTGCTACATATGCAAGTTAATAACTAAAAGAGGTTGGTTTATGCCAGCCTCTTTTATTGTATTATATATAAGATAAAAAATCCTTCGGAGGACGATTATGTATTTGGATTTATTTGATGAGCTTAGACTCAATAAGCGATTAGTCAAGGTCGCTGGCTTCGAGGTTGCAGCATACTGGGCAGAACTTCAGAGTGTCCTGAAACAGGTAGTCAAGAAGCAGACTGCTGATGAACAAGGGTTCTTCACCTTGGATCGGGAATACATCGAGCGTGAAACGACTTTGTCAGTCAAGAAGCAGCTGAAGTGCGAAGAGAAGCTTATCGAGCTTGGCGCAGTAGCTAAAGACCCGGATGACCCTAACCGCATTGCTATCGGTGTCAATAATATGGTGGAGATTATCACCGGCGAAGATACTAAGAAACTGCGTAAGGGAACTAAGGCAACCAAGGAAGAAGAGAGAGCTGCAAAGATTTCTGGTATCAAGTCTACTATGAAGAAAGCATTAGTCGAGACTGACCCAGATCTGCGCGCGGCTTACGAGCGCTGGATTGATGGTATGATTGATGCTGCTAACTGTCGATTCACCAAGGCAGTAGTTCAGTTGTTTGAGCGGACTGTTTCCGACTATACTCCTGACAAGAACAAGCGCTTGAAGATTATCGAGCTTGCTACTATCAATAGTTATCGCGATGCTACGTGGGCAATCAATAGACTGTCGAGTGGTCGACCTGTTTCTGCGGCTCCTGCCTCTAACCAGAAGATTGGCACGGCAGTGTCGGAAACCGTATCTTTTTAATCGTGCATTTCTGTGCAATATTCCGGGGTTTACAAGCGCGCATATGCGTGATATAATAAGGAGGTAAATGAGCAACACCTAAGATAATCTAATGGAGGTTATGATTATGTCTAAGGTTAATACTTACGTCCGTTCCACTTCTAAGTTTATGGAGATTCTGAGAAGCTGTATCGGCCAGATGAGCGACGGCATCTGGGAGAATACAAGGTCTATGGAGAAATACTGGAAGAGCCTGTCCGTAGAAACTTCTCCTGAAGGCTTTATTATTATCAATGACCGCAACTGGGCATGCGCTGACCCTGTATCCTTTATGGCTAACAAGATTAAGCAGATTGTTAAGATCGAAATCGAAGATGGTAACACAGATATGTACTGGGACCGGCTGTGTGCCGCTCAGCCCAGTTATATCGGTTACGGTGAGCGTATCACTGTCGGTGACTGCTACCATCTGTATGAGCTGCTGAAAGGTCGTACAACCGGTAAGCACTCCTACGCTACGTACAGCACCTACAGTGTTGATGTTACTATTCGTGAGACTACCTTCACAGTAGAAGTTGAAGCGCTGAGCGAGTCTCATGCCCGCAATCAGGCTGTTCAGCTTCTGATGAACGAAGCAAAGGCTGTCATAAAAAGTGCATAAAAACTTCGTAAAAATCTGGCGGGTTTGTCAGTTTACAAACCTGCCAATTTACGATATAATATGCATGTAAGTTACGTGACCAACGCGGAGGTAATGTCATGGAAAATGTTGTTGAACAAATTAAGCAAGACTTAGAAGGCCTTGCTTTAGAACATCTGAGCGCTGCTAAGAACGAACAGATTTGGGCGCTCGGCTCTGAGGGCGAGGATGCAGACTTGCATACTCAGAACGCTGAAATGCAGCTGGCTGTTGCTAACATGTTCCAGCGAATGGCCGATAAGGCAAGACTGCTTGTAGAACAGTTTGGAGGTAGGTAATATGATGTACTGTGAAAAGTGCGGTAAGCGTCTCGGTGAGTATTTGGTTACCGCTTTCGGTGAAATCATGTGTGAGGACTGCTGGGACGAATACATCTGTACTCCTATCGGCAAAGTAGAATACATCTTGGGTATTGCTCGAGGTGACTATCCGGCTGCAGAGTTCGATGACGACTTCCTGAAAGAAGCTTCTGCCAGTTGGGAAGAAAACAAAGCAGTTCTTCGTGCTATCATCCCCGGTACATTGTGGGCTACTGCTAACATGAAGGCGCAGATTTTTAGTAAGCTGTGAGGTAAGGAGGAAATGCTCATGAAACTTACTAAGAAAGATATTACCGAAGCCATTGAGAGAACTCCCGAGTTTATGGATGGTGCGAATATACGTGCTATGAGAAGTGTCTTTCTCGGGTTCTACTCTCCGCGTGAGGCCAACTGGTCTTGGGAACTTCATGCTATTTCCGTAGACAATCGTCCGCTGGTTGTTGCTGCTCGCTTTGGTCACATTGTGGCCAGAGGCCGTTGATAGGAGGTCACTCATGTTTAAGTTTAAGTTTGCTAAGGTGCTCGTCTACAAGGTGTATCCTAAGAATAACCCGGATTTATGGTACTTAGTCGACGCTCCCAACAACTGGGTTGCTAAGTGGTGCGGTGCTGCTATCCTGAATAATACATATGCTACCTTCCTGGCTGCCAAGGATATGGTTGCTAAGCGATGGCGCGAAGCAGAGTAAAACTCTGTGCAGTTTGTCAGTTTACAAATTGAACAAAACATGCTATAATATTATTGTTCGATAAACCTGACACACATTGGAGGTAACCTTATGACCAAGCCTACTGTTTATATTGTTGTAGAAGACGGACTGGTTCAGGAAGTTTATGTGCACGCTCTCTTTGGTGCAAACGCTGATGTAGTTATCTGTGATATGGATACCACAGAGGCTGAAGAGCGAGAGGCCAATGAGAAGCTGATGAAAGAGCTTCCGGACTTTGCTCACAAAGTATATTAAGGAGGTACATCAAAATGTCTACACCTTGTATTGTATCCTGCCATACTGAAGATGGCTATCTGTCTATCTACGTACATAACGATGGTTATCCGGACCACATGTTCTCTCTGCTGCGAGACTGGTATGGTACGGAAGAACGTGCTATGAATCTGGTTGGGCTCGGTGATGCTTCTTATCTGGATAAGCGCTTGATTCCGTCTGTAGACGCCTGTCATAGCTTTGATAATCCAGAAGAAGATGTTTGCGTATTTTATCATCGAGACAGAGGTGAGCCCTGGGTTCGGAATGCACCCAGTGTCTACATGAAGAGCCAAGTAATAAATGCCCATCATTATGTCTATATCTTTGAGGATAATAGATGGCTTCTGTATATCGGTGGCAAGGAGGTACCGACGGATGCAATTGGTTGTTAATGCCAAATGTCAGTGTAAGACCTGTAACTGTAGAGGGGTATGTGAATTTTTTACAGACGCCGTACAGCCTGTTATCAAAGTTGTAGAGGCAACAGTTTATGATAATACGGACCATGTAACTATTGCTTATATTAACAGTTTAAAAGAACTTCTCGAAAATATCTATTGCGAATATTATGAATAAGAGGTAATATACCGTGAATACGCTTACTCACTTTCTTTCTTTTGTAAAAGAAATAAATACTTCTAATAGCCGCTTGCACAAGCAGTCCGTATTAGAAAAGTATGCAGCCGACTCTATCGTTTGCAAATATCTACAGATTGCTTATGACCCATACAAAACTTATGGAATTTCTACTAAAAAATTACATAAGCATATTGCGGGTAAGAGCGGCTATTTGCTCGGCACTATCTTTGAGCTGTTTGTTTTTCTTGAAATGAACAACACTGGCTCTGATAGCATTATTCTGGCCTGTCAGGAAGTACTTAGTACTGTCCGTGAACGGTCTCAGGAAGAAGCCGAGTTGTTAGAGCAGCTTATCTGCAAAGAGCTTACTCTTGGCGTAGATGCAAAGACTATCAACAAAGAAATTGATAACCTTATTCCGACCTTTGATATTCAGCTGGCCAATAAGTACTATGACAAAGCCAGTTTTGTCGAAGGTAAGAAGTTTGTAGTTACACCTAAGATTGATGGTGGTCGCATCATTGCTTTAAAGGAAAACGGCCAGGTTTCGTTTTTCACTCGGGCAGGTCAGAAGTACGAAGGTCTTGTTGACTTGGAAAAAGAGATGGAGCTGCTGATGCCTGATAACATCTGTCTGGATGGAGAGATTACTTTGTTAGTTAGAGGTAATCTTTCTTCTAAAGATGCTTATAAGCAAACTATGAAAATTGTCCGTACCAAAAATCCCGAAAAACACGGGATTAAGATGCAGGTATTTGACTACATGCCTGTTGAAGCCTTTAAACGACGGAGCTGCGACATTGCTTATAAGTATCGTAGGGTAGCTCTGGATCAGCTATTCAACACTACTGACTTTAATTATTTTGAGCTTTTGCCTGTACTTTATTGCGGCACAGACACCTCTGTAATTCCTACTCTGCTGAATGAGCAGGTAGCAGAAGGAGAAGAAGGTGTAATGATTAACATCTGGGATGCTCCTTATGATTTTAAGCGAACTAACAATTTGTTAAAGTGTAAGGTATTTAACACAGCCGACCTGAAGGTTATCGGCTTTGAGCCTGGAACTGGTAAGTATACGGATATGCTCGGTGCCTTCATCTGTGAGTACAAGGGTGGACAAGTGCGAGTCGGTTCCGGCTTGACTGATGCTCAGCGAGCTGAGGTTTATAAAGACCCTTCTAAGTATCTCGGCACAATTATCGAGATTTCGTATTTTGAAGAAACACAAGACTCTACTGGCAAGCCGTCTCTGAGATTCCCGACCTTCAAGGACTTCAGACCGGACAAGACTGAACCGAATTATTAAATAAAAAGAGGAAAGCTAATGGATAAGCGAATTGTAAACATTGCTCTGCTGGAGGATGGCAGACTTCGTCTTAAGAATGGCAGGATTGTTACACCTGAAAATGAAGTTTTGCATATCAAAAACGGTGTCGTTAGTTTCATGATGAACCGTTATCTGGTATGCTTTATCGATGTAGATGACTACTTTAAGTGGTCGTTGTGGGCACACCGTGTTACTTTTTCTCACCTCGACACAAACGTTGGTGGTGCAACTTATGATAATGGCTATGAGCATCGTTCAATTCCTGCTTTGATTATGCAAACCAAGCCTGGCCAGAAAGTCAGTTATCGGAATAATAACCACTGTGATATTCGTAAAGAAAATCTGTATATCAGAGGCATGTAACATAAAAACCCGTGTGCAAAGAAAAGCACACGGGTTTTTTCTTTATTTCTGTGCAGTTTGTCGGCTTACAACAACCAATAAATATGTTATAATATCTATGTAAATCAGAGTTCCAATTCGGAGGTGCCTTATGAAAAGAAAAGGTAAAACATTTATTATTATGACTGACGACGGTCCCTGTCATAAAGATGTGTTTCTGTCTTGGGACAGTAAGTACAGCTATTACACTACTGTGGACTACATCGATGATATTGGAGCTTTCGATTTCCATGATACTGTCGAGAGTGCAGAAGATAGAGCGAAAGATGCTGACTCCGGAACATTCGGCGGCTGGTGCTATCCGATGAAAGTTATGGAATTACTTAACTTTGATGAAGCTTACAATCATGGCGAAGAGCCTGAGCTTGTCGAGGTCAAGACAGTTAATCTGAGAGGAGAATAAGGCTATGACTGCTCGCTTGAGAGACTTGCTTAACAAACCGATGAAACACATCTCTGATGTCAGACGGTGTTTTAACTATTGTCAGAATGAAGATGATGTTGAAGAAGTCTTGGGAATGATTCCACGAAAACACGGCGATTTCGAAGTGGACTACCCGGCATCTGGTGAAACCTTCATCATTACAAATACTTTCTTTGAGAATGATGAGATGTATGATGATGTCGCTGAGTATGAGTTCTTCACTGAAGAGACTCCAAAAGACGACGCCTACCATGACTATACAACTGACGAAATCAAGAAGATGGGAAGCTTTAACAATTCTAAGGAGGTTTACTGATATGATGACTATCGAAGAGAAGCTGAAGATGTATCGAGATAAGAAGAATTTCATTTGGCATATTGCTAACCTGTTCATTAAGAACCCTTCCGGCCATACGGTAAGTGACATTAAGTATGAACTGTGGCATCGAGAGAAAGACGGTAATCATTACTTCAATGAGTGGGTGATTATCTGCTTTAAGGGCGGAGCTCAGTCCCACCACCGAGTATCTGGTAATAGCAATGTTGCTAACTTCCAGACTATCGCAAATCTTATCGAAGGCGGTCACTACGAAGAACAGCAGTGGTATGACATGCAGAGTGGGATTGGCTTCCGGCAAGTCGACCTTACCAAGGTATATCTTTCGGAGGTGTGAGCATGGCGAGAACCAATGAAAAGCGAACTACTTTACATGAATGGGATGACCTCAATGTAAAAGTTAACTACTTCTGGGCGGCTGATGACAAGATGATCAGGTGGGATGATCAGGTAACCCTGCCTGCGGGATGGCTTCATGCTAAAGTCAGAATTGACTTGCTGGAGTTCACAGAGAACCTAGAGAGTCTCGGGATTTCCAAGGACTTTCAGGTAAGTCAGTTGTATATCAATGATGAATTCATCGGCGAACTCTTTGATGTCAAGATGGTTGGAGAAGCTTCTACATATCTTAAGTGTGAGGTTGTAGTCGGAGCCGGATAAGGAGGTATCATGGAACCTGTATTACCATGGACTAAAGTGGGAGAATTCGGTGCAGCCGGAGTTTCTGCAGAAGAATACCTTGATGCCTCAGGTAAGTTCTGTAAGCAAGTCTGGAACGACGGCTACGAAGAAGTATTTGAGGTTGAAGAAAAAAGTAAAATTTTGTCAAAAAGGGGTTTACAAATCCTTCCAAATATGTTATAATATAAATGTAAGTTATTTGGGAGGTGTGATTATGAATCACCTAATTGCAGTTTCACTCAATCCCTGGTCTCAGCATGTAGTCTGGAGTAAGGAAGAATTTCTTGCCAAGATGTCTGAGCTGTTTGATGAGAGCATGAATAACGGATGTACTTTTTTCGATGTTGTGATTAGCACAGATGCAGATGCTACATACCCGAAAAAAGCAGAATAAGTTGGAGGTAACTTTATGGATTTCTTTATTGCTGATTCTTTTTCAAATGGTTCCGGACAGCAGTTCTCCAGTAAGACTGAGTTCTTGGAGGAGCTATCCAGGATGATTGACGACTGCGAAGCTAATGGCGGTGTGTTCTTCGATGTCCTCGTAAACACGAATGCCAGCTGCTTCTCTACTGAAGCTTAAGGAGGTAAGCATATGCCTGAGAATGAAAAGTATCCTATCAAAGAAGACTGGAAGCAATACTACTTTACCTTGGAAGGTATTCGCAGAACCGGTGTAGTAAACATGTGGGGTGCTGCACCTTACCTGCAGGCATGTTTCCCTTCTGACTTATCAGAGGAAGAAGCACGACAGATTCTCTGCAACTGGATTCATAACTATGATGCCTTGAATGACATGTATCATTGGCAGTGAGGAGTATGTACATATGGAAAGAACTTTTACTAAAGAACAACTGGTTGGCTGGGTAAAGAACTGCCTCAGTCTCGCTGTTGATGATAAGAACCCCGGAACTTCCGCCTTCCCCGGAACCGTGGCATCTGACTTTTCCATAGTTGGAGGTTGGCAGCCTGGTTTCGATCCTGAGTACATGGATGTGTTCGCTTGTTCAAAAGCAGATCCGACGAAAGTCATGTGCATCAAGATCGTGAAGAACCCCGGCTTTAAGTCTGTGACTCAGTTTGCTTTCCGTGATTTCGGTTTGTTCGAGTTGCCAATGGACACTGGGTTGGAAGATGATACCTGCGTTCCTCTGGAGTGGGATGATAATCCGGAAGTTGTCGCTGACTTCTACCTTCATGAGTGGGAACGTATTACAGCAAGACAGGAGGTGCTGGCATCATGAATGAGTATATCTATGGAGCAAGAGACACTGCTACCGGAAAGTTGGTGTCTGACATCACTAATCCTCGTCGTAAGTACTGGGATAAGAAAGGTAATGCTGAGAAAGCTATTGCCGCCTACAATCGTGGGTACGCAAATCGTAAGTTAAAACCTTTCGACAACAAGGGTGAGCACGGAACAGTCGAGCTCGTAACCTTCATGTTGGTTGAGGTGAAGGAATGACAAGTACCTTTACTTTTCCTGTTGAAGTCGGCCAGAAGGTTTGGCGCATCGTAGACGGAAAGATTACCGAAACCTTTGTCGAGAAGTTGGTAGTGAAAGCCGGCGGACTGTATATGAATCTTGCCTGCAATTATATCTACGAGACTTCTTGCAGGAGTATTGGAAAAAAAGTATTTCTTTCTTACGAGGAGGCTGTAAATGCCATGAAGTAATTGTATAATATATTAGAGTAAAGTAAAGGAGAGACTGCTATGAGTTTTTACGGCAAATGGGAAACGTGGAAGATTGTCTATGTGCCTAAGGTTATGAACGGTGGCATCCGCGGTGTTGCTCTGGTAGAAGCTGGAGACAGAGGTCATGCTATGCAGACTTTCCGCGAACAGTACGCCGGACAGTACTCCACAGTTGAGAGTTGTCAGAAACTCTTTGGTTAATAAAAAGATTTCTGGTTTATTAAATTTCTGAAATAAATACTGTATATTAAAATGTAAGCAGTTTCACCTCCAAGACTGCTGTGGGGCGGCGGATGTGTGTTGTTTGTGGTTACATGTTTTTGCGCGTTGTATTCCTCCTTCTTTTGTGTGATGTGTGTATTTGTGTGTGGTTCCGCCGCCCCCTTTTATTTACTAAGTATCCTGTTTTCATCATCTCCTTTTTTGTAATTTATTAGAAGAAAAACGCTGCGTCAAATAGGCGCAGCGTTTTTCTTTATAGCTGTTAAATATAACAACTTATTGTTGTATAATATAATGTAATCTAAATTTAGGAGGCCAACACTTATGAGCAAGTACGTACAGTATTATAATGACAGGCAAGATGCTTGTCGCACTCTTGTTACCCAGTATATGAACTGGCTAGAGTCTGAGAATATGGAACCTCAAGAGCTGCCTGAGGTAGTAGGGTTCTTTACTAAAGTCGCTAAACGCTTTGGACTGATTAGAGAGTTCCGACAGCGTGGCGTAATTTAACTAGGAGGCAGAGTTATGTATTATCAGGTTATTTCGAGTCATTGGCATAACACGCTGGAATTCAAGTCAGAGGTGCCGCTCGAAGTCGGTCAGTGTTTCCGAATCGCAACTCATGATGGATATCGACCTTATCCTACTCGTTTCAAAGTGATTGAAGTTTCTGAAACTCCAGTATTCCCCGGACCTTGGGTTACTATTAAGTCGGTTGACTTGGATGTCGAATCGTTCTAACTACATAAAAATCGCTTGACAAAATCAGGCGATTTTTTTATTTAGGGGGTTTACAAATCCTTACTCTTATGGTATAATATATATGAATGAACAAGTGCTGGAGGTACACGTTATGAATGAAATGTTGAATAGTATTGACTTAGAAGAATTCATTAGAGGTCTTCTGTACTCCCGTGGTAATAATACTTTGGGAGATGTATGGGAAAAGTGTGTGAAGTGTGATACTTGTTTGTTCTCAGATAAGTGTCACAGACTTGGTTCTGCTTTAGAGGATGTTGGTAAGAACCCTACTTGCGGTCAGATTATCAACATGCTTCTTGGCGACATGAAACCTGAAGAGTTGCCTAAGCTGTAAGGAGGGGTAGTTATGGCAAAGCGTTTTCAAATCATTCGCACCTATGACATCTGTGGTAAACCTACTGAGTGTCTGTGCTATGATGCTGGCAGTGCTATTGTCTACGGCGAAGAAGACGCTAAGCATCAAGTAGCAATGCTTCATGCTATGGGACATACTTCTGCTCGCTACGAAGAACTGCCTCCTGGCACTGCTTGGTTTGATGATGAGAATTGGATGGGATAAGGAGGATAACATGGGTAAGTATAGATTTGAGGTAGGACAGAAGGTACGTATCCGTGGAGGCCGTACGGCTTCTGTGGGCTGCAAAGAGAATGCAGGTAAGATAGTAACTATCAAAAGTCTTTGTAAGTTTACGTGGGCCTACGAGCTCGAGGAGCTTGATGGTTTGTGGATGGACAGTTGCTTCGCACCTGTAAGCTAAGGAGGATAATATGGGAAGTAAGAGTTTCTATATTCAGTTCGATAAAAGCTTCCTCAAAGAAGTTGAGGAATTCGGCTACGTGCTTGGCAGCTTCACTACTGAAGCTTTCATGCTTAACCCTACTGAGAACCATGAGGTTTGGGTTTACGAGTTAGACAAGCGTAAGTTCTGGATTCGTAAGTTTAACGGCGACCTAATCGAGTTCCGGGAAATTACTTAAAGAGGTAACCTACTATGGCAGTAACATTACATGATCTCGCAGGCAGCATTGATCAGAATTACTTTGTGCAGGGTCTACTACTTGCAAGTCAAGATAGTTCCCTCGGAGAGATGTGGGAGAAGAGCGTAACATGTCCGCGATGTTTGTTTGCTAAACAGTGCGGTCACATCAACGCGATCATGGAAAAGCGCGGCAAGAATCCGACTTGTGGTCAGACAGTCGACATTCTTCTGGGTGACCTTGATCCTGAAGATGAGAGTATCTCACCCCTGTCGGAATGGGAAGATGAAGAAGATGAGGAGGATTAACCATGGAAATCGAAATCACACAGGAAGTGATAGACACTGTTTGTAATTCTCTGCGAGCCAGTAGACAGAGTCTGAGAAACCAAATGCATAACGCTCCGGACAAACGCAAAGAAACAATAGCACTCTGTCAGCTGCGGGAAGTTGAGAAAGCTTTGGAAGTATTTGAAGTACTGGAGTCCTAGTCTTCGTCACAAATAGTGCACAGTTTTTATGACGAAATTCTGTGACATCTCACGATTTACAAATTGTTTTGAACATGCTATAATATAAATGTAAAGAATAAATAAAACACGTGAGGTTATGTGATATGAATAAAAAAGATTTTTGGACTTTGGTGGCTTGTAACTTTGTAACTCTTATCCTATTGGTTGAGCACTTCTGCGGTCTCGACATCGCACTCGAATGTATGTGTCTGTGGACTGCCCTCTCTATGATTATACATATCTACATACTTAGAGATTATGTCCGCCTCTCTGTTGTCGTCGAAGAAGAATAACCTACAAACCTCTCCAGAAGCGGAGAGGTTTTTTTCTTTTATAAGTTTATTACTTAGACTTAAAGAAAATATTGTATAGTATAAAAACCCCGCGGTAAAATGTTGTATTATAAATATGTAAACAAACTAACACTTCGATTTACATATACTTGGAGGTAAGGCTATGTCTATTACTCGTCATTTCAAAGGAAGTACTGACAGCTATGGTTACGGATATTTCGCATACATCGAAGATGGTCAGCTAGTCATCGGTGAGAATTGGCCGCGCGAAGGTGGAGTCACTTATCGTGGTACTTATCGAGACGCTAGCCGGCGCTTGGACAAGCTTAAGGATGAAGCTCCTAAGTTGTATAACAGTATCGTTAAGTACTACACTGAACAGGAGAATGAAGAGACGCCGCAAAAGCTACTTAATGAGCTTCATATTAAGAAGCCTATTCGAGAAGTTACTACTTCTCCTGCGGGTGTTTTGTGGAAGGTCAAGCTGTTCATGAAGGACCAGGCGGTGCATCATGTCTTAGTTAGAGGACTGAGTGAGTCCAGCGTAATTAATAAGTTGTTCCCGAAGATTCCTGAGGTGCTGACACTTCAGACCTTGGATGCCAGAGTAATCGCCGTCCGGTCTGCTGAGATTTCTGTAGCTGAATTTATGGAGGATGACTGATATGTCCTATGTGCGAGTAGTTATTGGAAATGCAAACTTCGATACTGGTCTGCAGTGTATCGTTAGGGTGGATCAGGACTTCACCTTTATTGATACTTATGCTAAGGAAGCTTTTAAGATTGCTTGTAAGAATCTACATCTGAATGAAGATGACTGTTGTATTCTGGATTACCAGTTCTACGGCGACGATCTCAAGCTGCTGGTGTGAGGTGATACTATGAAGACATTTGCGAGAATATGCGGCATCATTGGTGTCGTCTGCTGGACGCTGCTTTGTATTAGTGCTGCAACCGGACACATGACTATCGAACCTATTGACTATTGCTTTGCTACAGGTCTGCTGGCTTTCGATTGTTTATTCACGGCTATCAGAGGTTATTAACAAGAAGAGTGTGATTAATATATGAAAACTATTTCTACTACAGATATTTCTCGTGCTGGAAATGACTGTTACATTTATGAATCTGTTACACTGACCGAACAGTTTGGTATCTATGCGGTCATTAACTTCTTGAAGGTTACTGGCTGGGCTGAAAGAGAGGAAGTACGAGTGTTGCGTACTACCACGAATCGCAAGGAAGCAAATAAAGTTTATATGGATATCGGAGGCAGATTCAATGAAGCTTTGGATTGATGACATTCGCCCGGCACCTGAAGGATATATCTGGTTACATAGTGTAAACGAAGCGAAGCATCATATTAGTACATGGGAGTACTATCTGTTTAAGCCTATTGAGCTAATCGATATTGATCACGATGCAGGGGAATATGCTTCTGACGGTGGCGACTATATCAAGCTTTTGGATTGGCTAGAAGAAACCGGTCTAAGGTATCCTATCCGGATCCACTCCATGAATCCAGTCGGAGTCGAGAACATGAGAAGAATCATTCAGCGTAATGGTTGGACGGAGGTACGCTAACATGACAGTATATGTTGTCTATGAATGTAAGGTAGCCGAACACGAAGAAAGCTTCGGTGTCATGAGTGTACACTCATCTGAGGAGAAAGCCAAAGAAGCTATTACTGAATATGAGGCCGTAGCAGCGGGCTGGGTAAACGGTCGAGCTGAGTACAGTATCGAAGAGTATGAGCTAGATAGCAGTTATTATGGATGGTCGGTGGCAAAATGAAGCAAAGTATTATTGTCGCTGATACTCTTGATGTACCCAAGTATCGTAAGAAGTCTAAGGCAAAGGGATTACCTAGAGCTGACCATAAGCATCTATATGAAACTGTTTTACTAACAAAAAGATATAATGGTACTGACTTTAAGACTGGTCGTCCTCGCATAACAGAGCATCAGTTACCCACTAAGGTATGTACTATCTGTGGTCGTATTGATTATGTAGATAGAGATCCTAAATACTATGTTAGCAAACAGATAGCTGATATGCCTATTACAGTGCATGAAAAGGTATTAAGCGATGTAGCTTTAAAACTGCCGCAGTGGGTGGCAGATGATTTCTTCGATAAGTTCGCCAGGAGAATTAATGAATGACTATACTAGAAATTATTGGCTCAATACTTTTAGGTATTGGTATTATAGGAATGGTTGGCCTAATTATAACAAGTATTTTTATGCTTAATCCATTTAAACATACCAGCAGAAGACTAAACTTCTTTTTGCTATTATTTACAATAGCCTATGGTATTGGTATGTTTGGCGCACTAACAGTGTCAATAGTATATGAGTTTATAAAGTAGCCGGAGGTTATTATGAAGATAGCAAAGATTGAAAGCGATTATAGTCCATCTAAGCTTTCTATCATACAAACTGACGACGGTGATATCGTCGTTGGTTTATACGACCGCGGGGAATTTAGAATAGCAACTTCTGGAGGAAGACTTCATGGAAAGTATCTTGGTGAGGTTGTTAATAAGTTTAGTGAGTTAATCGATTTACTAAACAAGAAGCCGGAGGATTATGATGTTTACACCTAGAACGATGGAAGTAGCTGGCTGCCCACATAACTATGGAGATGTTCTTAATCTTGACGGTGAACGATGGGTAGTAACGAAGACTAACTATAATGGCAGTTGGTCAAAGGTGTGGTTAGAGCCGCTATTTGTATTTGTATCCAGAAATGTTTCATGTTCGCAGGTTCGCGAAAGCGACATGTGTATCTTAGACTATCTTAAGAAACTCTGCGATGAGTATGATGAAAGCTGCTGCTGTTGAGGTATTGACTATGGATAGACTAGAAGAACTTAAGCGCAGGCATGCAGCAGAGCTTGCTGCTGTTATGGATGAACAACGTAACTGTAACCATCACTGGCTACCTGTTACCTTCGACCCAGAGATTGTAAATGAACCTATCTATGAAACTAGGTTCCAGGGTTCTGACTGCTTTCCTGTTATGGTAAGTACTAGATTAGTTAAGCACGACCGCTGGAGTCGTGAATGTAAGAAATGCGGTAAGGTAGAGTACACGAAGAATGTAGTTGCTACTGCCTTTGCTCCTAAGTTCTAGGAGGTAAGTTAATGTCAGAGCCTAGACTATGCGGCACCAGAACTGTTAATGGTGACTGCCTGTTTCATAGATGGATAGAAGAAGATAAAGGTAAGGTTGTAGGTCTTGTTGAGACCAGAAACGGTGGATTGATTACCTTGCCTTGGAACTGGATTTACTTCTATGACAGCGAGAAGTATTTTGATTCATATAAAAAATAATTACTTAACACCTAACTAATTATTTGTTAGGTGTTCTTTTTATTATCTTGGCGCCGTATTATATTATAAAGATAACTATATAGAAAAGGTAGATTAATATGTTACTTAAATTTATCGGAGAAGACGGGTCCATGAGTCTAGAGCGAGGTAAGGACTATGAAGTCGATATCCGCAGTGACCATCGTTACATCTACGTAAGGTGGTTTGGTAAGGAAGGTCAGACTATGTGCTGTCCTTATTCCAGTCCGGCTTTATTTGCATGTAACTGGATGACTCCGTCGGTTAAGGAACATTGGAGGAGGGTATAATGTCTAACACAGAAAAGTTTACTTTTAATCTATGCGCCGGAATCCATAACCTCGGTATGGTTTCAGAAGCAAAGAAGCTTCTGCAGGGTTTCGTAAATGAAGGTGAAGGTATAGTCTACATCTATAACAAAGACGGTTCTTGGATTAAGCTGGAACCTGGCTTTGACATCGTGGCAGTAGACGGACTTGGTATTACTAAGGAGGAAGACTAATGCAGTTTATTAGACCTTTCACAGGAGACCAGCGTGAGGTAACTAGATTCGCCCTGCTCCCTATGAAGATTAACGGAACTATCTATTGGCTAGAGAAGATTAGAATTCATCAGTCATATAATACTCGTAGCTTCGGCTGGTGCAATGACTGGGTTGTAGATTAAGGAGTAAGCATGGTATATAAGTATCACAGATTTATTCGAGATGAGTTTGACCAGCGTGATTCAAGCTACTGGTACGATGAGCCAGATGCAGAGCTTGCTAAACGTATTAGAAACATTAGAAGAGGTAAGCCTCGTATTCCGTATGTACTGGAGATAGAGTGTAATTCTTACTGGGGTAACTTTGAACGTGAGTTCGTTGCTTATTCTATGGGCATCCTCGATGATGTCCAACATGGTAGACATTCAGAAGAAGAACTAGAGATGTTCTGGACCGAGGTATTTAGTAAGCAGCCTCCCACCTTTGAGGAAGCTCTCGAGAACTATCCGCTGCTGAAGGACTATCTGTTTGAGACTTTCCAGGATGTAGATGATTGGGCTCAGCTTACCTTCTACCAGATCGACTGGAATGCTATGCACAAAGAAGGGCGTGAAGTTCTGCGTATCCAGTTAGCAAAGCCTCTTGATGAATATTGGGAAGGTATTATCATTCCTCGTATGAAGGACTTCTTTACTAAGAAGATTTATGAGTGGATGCGCGAAGATACAGAGCTCCTAAATATTCGGCTGTATAACAGTAAGGGCGAAATGATTAAGGAGTATTGATGCTATGTTTACAGATATATTAGTTGCTTTTGCGGTAGCCCTTATGATTAATATGTTCGCACAGATGGGAAAGCTTTTTAAACAGCTGCTTGTCTTTGTCGCATGTGGTACTTTACTGGTGGTTTACTTTATCCAGGGTACGCCGAGTTTTCTAGGAGAGCTTGATTTCTCTGCGTGGCTTCTTTTTCTCATTATCTTTGATATACTAATAAGTAGACTAGAACAGAGATTAATCAAGTACGCTAATAGGTATCCTATCAAAGGAGGCAAAGACTAAATGCGTTTTGTTGATATAGAAAGCAATGCGGTAACAGAGGTTATCGGTCGTAGAGCCTTTCGCAGCCGAGCAGATATTCAAGAGTTTCTTGATAATATTCCGACTGCTGAAGTTGTTGAGGTAGCTAAGATTGAAGAAGCTAAGCAGAGTCTATTGCAGATTGTAGATGAGTTTATTGCAGAGTATAGACACATCTCTCAGAGTTATGTTGACCACTTCGGTGGTAAGGCAGATGCCATGGAAACTGCGAGACGGCTCATAGACAAGACCTTTAATAACTTGATTGCTAATGAAGGAGACTGACTGATATGCTGACACCGGAACAGCTTGAAAAGATTGAGAATGCCCGCGAAGTAGAAATACATTTCAAGCGACCTTATCAGTACAGGTGGGCAGTAGTAAGATATGTATGCCGCAAGAACAAACCTCTCAAGGTCGCCAGTTACTATATCTATGGCGAGAAGCTTTATACCGGAGAACCCTTACGTTGTTGGGAGTATCTAGCTTCTACTAATTTTAATATAGTAGTAGACGGCTTCGAAACAGAAGAAGCCGCTGTAGCTAAGATGAAAGAATTGAGGTGTGCTACCAATGACACCTAACTGGGAATACAAAGACTATCGACTTGCCGGCTTCGAATGCTGGAAAGTGAAGGTTGATAACTATTATCATATTGCTGTCTCTAAGCGTACAGATACTGATACCAGCTATACTGTTCGGTTATGCTATAAAGATATGATTGACTTTAAGAAACAGATAGATGCTACTGATTGGGATGCGGCAAAGGCGGCAGCTATTCAAGTAGTATATGACTATATTGATGGTCAAGCTAACTACTGGTACTCTGTAAGAGAACGCTTCGAAAGAACCTTTGAGGTAGATTAACATGAGTGACTATTGTAAGTCAGACTGCAGGTACCTTAGTATTACAGAAGCACAGCAGCAAGAAGGTACCAAGAACCCTCCTCACATCTGTCTTAAATATAACGTTAGACTATATCATCTGCTGGCGCATCCGAACATATATAAGTGTGAGCAGTGTTATATGGAAAGCGCTTTAAAGAAACAGGAGGTAGGGTAATGCAGATAATTACTAGACTATGTTGTAATCAAGAGTTACAGACTTCCTGTATTCATGGCTGCGATAAACTTTATTGTACCTGTGAAGAAGCAGTTACTTACTCGCCTGTAGATATGTCTTGTAGCGGATACGTTAATGCAGAAGTCTTTCGAGCTATACTAAAAGAAGAGATGTGGCGTCGCGATGCCGAAGAAGAGGAGTAGGATATATGATTGAAGTAAAAGAAACTATGCTAATTGTTGGCGGCACCTTTGATGATAATGGAGGGAAGTCGTCGTCTGTAGTTAATAAAGTAATGGCAGCTATGCTAGAAGAGAACTTTGATGTTAAGCTTTATAATGGTGGTAGCTTCGACCAGATCGAGAGTATTCTGGATGAGTGTAAGTACTTTGACTATATTCTTTGGTGGGCTAATGTGCCTAATGATAAGCCGAAGCTGCGTAATGTAAAAGAGATTAATCCTAGAGCAATGCTTGTTACCTCTAAACGTAATGATGATAACAAGTATAGCTTTGCAGAACTTATTAATCGTGCTCTTGGAGCCAAGGCGAATTTGTGTGTACAGTTCAGTAAAGTAGATAATATGTTTACTATGATGCTATTCGACCCTCTAGGTAATTCCTGGTATACAGGTGACAGCATTACTAAGCTGTGTCATGCTATGGCAGTCAAGCTAAGATACCTTCGTAGTATCACACGACAGGGTTGTGTACACGCAGAAGGTAATGTTGAGGTACCAGATGAACCTGAGTTCTTTGACTTGGTTAGAAGATATGCAGATACCTTCCATGAACTAATTAAGCCTGATTCTACAGTAACTAGATTCCTTGGCAACTCCTCCTTCCGGTGCCAGCGTGGTTTCCCGTCCTTTAGAAAAGATGACTTTATTTACGTAAGCAGAAGAAACGTAGATAAGCGCTATATCGACCGCGAGGCGTTTGTTCCGGTAAAGCTTGAAGAGGATACTACCCTGTACTACTATGGTGATAATAAGCCTTCTGTGGATACTCCTATACAGGCACGGCTTTATCAGCTACTGCCTAATATTAACTATATGATTCATGCTCATGTATATATTAGTGGTGCGCCATTTACTAAGTCTATGGTTCCTTGCGGCGGTCTGGAAGAAGTAGAAGAAGTAATGAATGCTATCGGCGAAGATACCGAAGAAGACTTCTATGCCATTAACCTTATTGGGCACGGCTGTATTGTAATGGCTAAGAATGTTGAGCAGCTAAAGTACCTACATTATATCAGCAGACAGATGCCAGAAAGATACTAAATTGAACTAAATAAATAACCAGGCTAAAATACGGCCTGGTTATTTTTATTGCTAAATTATATATAAAATGTCATAAGGAGAACTGAGCTATGGGTTGGTTTGATGCGGCTGCTACTTATAGTAGCGGTAAAATGCCAAAGTATAAGATAGGAGATAAGGTATATAAACTACTCGTTATTATGCCTGAGCTTAATAAAAGAAAGCTGCAGAAGTTTTGCGTGCCCTGTGATGTTATAGAAGTATCTACAAAGAAGAGCGGCTTTATCTTTAGAGAGTTTACTTATACAGTTAAGTTGGGTACCGGCGAAATAATAGAAAATGTTTATGAGTCAGAGCTTTATAAGGAATATCAGAATGTGCCTGAAACTAAGAATCCTGATATAACCTTTAAAGAAGCAGTAGAAGAAGCACTAGAACAAATGACAGAGGATTCATTATAATAATTTAATATAACACAAAAAAGGTTAGTGATTAAGTTCACTAACCTTTTTTTAACTCTTATGTAAAATAACACCTATGATTACTGTATAATAAAAAGAAGAGTGAATGTGTCCGATGTTTTAATAAGATGCTGACCTCTTCTTAATACTTTAAATATTAATTATGACTTGGAGGAAAGAAGTTATGCCTTGGTATTTCTATGCTTTGAATGTATGTGTTTTGACCTTTACGTGGCAGCTGTCCTATACTTTTTTGAATAACGACGGCAGGGTTCAAAAGTACCGGTTCCGCAAGGCTTGTTGCTATATTTGTGATTACATTGAAGAGAATACAAAGAAGGGTCATCCGCCTATCGAAGTAGAGGTTATCCATAAGAATAAGATCTTTAAGGTCGGCATCTTGGCGGAGAGAGCTAATAGCAAGTATTATCTCTATCGCATTTTTATCAACGGCGAAGAGGCAGCAAAGTATCATGTACTGACTCATATGTGCTCTGCTAGCTATGAATACCAGGCAGAGAATGGTCGTGACCGTAACGAGGTAGAGTCTATTATTTATGCTACTCGCAAGATGTTGAAGAAGCAGGAGAATCCTAAGTCTATTCCTGAGAGCAAGGCTAAGTCCTACTTTAACTGAGGTGTTACATATGAGACATCGCAATACATTAGCGTCTGAACTTAAGCACGCAAAAGCTCTTGGCTTTGAAGCTACTGCAGTGAATGCCAGAGCCCGCAATCCTTTTATGCTTCTTGCGGACGGGTCGTGTTTACTGTGGCTAGCCGGAGGTCTAATTGCCAGAGTTACTACTAAAGTTCATTTTGGAAATCATCTGCACTGTCAGTGCTGGAAGTCTAGTGATGGTAATAAGCCAAGTGCTACTATGACTACTACAGAGATTAATGCAAATGGCCTTGGATATCACACTGAGATTTATTACAGAGAAGCTTTTAAAAAAAGTATCCAAGCCTACGCAAGAGACTGGGAAGTTGAAGAAGCCTCTGTTATTCTAGATCATATTAATCATATTCGTGGAGACTGTCGTAGAGAGAATCTTAGACTAGCGACCACTGCGCAAAACAATGCAAACCGAAGTAGCGTCAAAGTTGAGAAAGCTTTTTACACAGAAGAAGACTTGAAGGCAAATCTAGCTTCTGGTATTTGGGTGCCACTGTGTATAAAGGAGACTGTATGAGTAAGTGTGATTGGTGTCAGCATTCAAGACTTAAAGACGGTAAGCTACACTGTCCTTTTTCTTGTTGTGTAATGCCGAATTATAAGATAGAAGAGATTCTTAAGAAGGTAGGTGGCCGCGGATGATGGAGCCTGGTTCTTATATGGGACAAGCGCTGGAGTTTGATGCACCTGCTATTGTAAAGCCTAATATTAGAACTGGTGAGGGCAGACGGACCAAGTTCCGTATTGGTGCTACAAAGCAAGGTGACCAGAAAAAGAAGGCTCATCGTAAGATGGCAAAGAAGAGCCGGCGAGCTAATCGGAGGTAAGCATGTTATACGATGCAAAAGGCAATTGGCGGTCGGAAGCCCTTGGTGTCTGTGATGACATACGTGACGTTCTACGACCGCTTTTAGAGAAGGCTTTAAAAGAAGATATGTCTCATGCTGATTTCTGCTATATGGTTGTTACAGAGCTCGACGCAATGATTCTGCATGATCGTCGACATAGAAAGGATACAGTATGATTCTTAAAATGGCAATATCAGATTTGCATTACGGTGACCAGTTTATTTATAATGGTAAGAAGTACATGCTAATCGATTTCTCCCTTGCCGACGTATCTCTGACTACTAGATTCCCGCAGCTATTTTGTGCGTTGGATTTACAAACATTTAAAATTGTTTGCTTTGATCAAGACTGGGAAGTCAGTCTGCTGGACTCTTAAAGTACTTATTAAACAGCTCATGAAAGGAGTGATAACATGATCGTCTGTGCGGCAATGAAGATTCAAGTCGAAGGACTTGACCACCCAACTATCGTTCCGTGTATTCGGCATGGTGATGCATTTCGTATATTAGAAGATCTAGGTTATGCTCCTAAGACTAAGTACAAGATTTTGGAACAAGGCTTTATTACACAGGACAGGGTATTTATGAATCGTCAAGAGGCTTTTAAATATGTGTATGAGATTGGTCAGCTTTCTGCCACTACCAAGTGGTATCACCAAGACCATGGACATGAAGAACTTTATTCGGAGGATTTGTACTGATGAAGGTCGATAGTAGAGCTGCTGGTGACCGTATCATCTTTAGAAACTTTATCGTAGTTCCTAAGAAGGATACGTACTTTAGTGTATATGAGAAAAGTTTGTTTTATGATGAACCTTCTGGACCTGAGATAACACACGGTGAAACCTTACATGCTGCTTGTAAGAAAGCAAAACTTTTGCAGATTGGATATAACATCTGCCGCGAGAATAGCTACTAAGGAGACTAGGATATGAAACAAGATGAAAAGTATGCTGTAGATATACAGAAGTTTATGACAGAGCTTAGACGTTATCTTCCGAGCTGCCGCGAATGTCAGATAAGACGAAAGAAAACTTAACTCTTTCTCGTGAGGTAAATTATGAAAGTTTTTGTACTAATCAATACTTATGACGATACCATTGATGGTACCTTTACCTTGGAAGGCAAACGTGATAAAGAGCGGGAATTTCTAGCTAATGCAATCAAAGCAAAAGAAGCTCATATAGATGAAATGCACACTGCTCTGCTGAGACTAAAAGAACGTTTTGAATTTATTAACTTTCAGGCAAAGAAGCTAGCAGAATGCTGTGTTTTTCCAAGAGCTACCAGAGACCCTAATTATGATAAGAACTGTAGTAGATATGAGGAACTGCATGAAGAACGTACAAAGATAGCAGAACAAGTAAGCAAGCTTAATTTGCGTATAAGTCAGGTTACTGCTTTTAGCACTGCTGATATTATGAAGCACTACAGTGTTGGGTATCGTTGGGAAGAATACGAACTGCAGGGAAATTAAATATTAACATAAATAGCAGGGTTCACCAGAACCCTGCTTTATTTTATTTAATTATATCGTAATATAAAGTATAAGAATTTTACCGGGGGGTTTTCACATGAAGATACATATTCTTTATAACTATGACGATCGAGTAGAAGGAGTCTTTACCGCTAAAGGCAGAGCAGCTAAAGAGCAGCAGCTCTATGACGAAGCGCTGCTTAGACGTGAAAAAGCGAATGCAGCTATTACTCATGAGATTGTGGAACTGCGCGAGTTGCGACAGCCTTATATTACAGAAGCTGAAATGCTGCTAGACACTGAACGTTCTGCTAAAGAAGCTAATAACACGGGCCTGCTCAAGGATACAAGAAAGCAGCGTAAGGTTTTGCTTAAGCAGGCAGAGAGGCTTACTTATGAAATTCAGCGTCGTGAAGATAGAATCCTCGCAGCGCAACGAATGCTCCGGTCTGACCTGATGAATACATATGGTGACAGTAGTTACTGGGAAGAATATGATGTGGAAGGAGAGACCGATGATGACAAGACCTGCTAATTCTAATAAGCATATGATTTATGCGGAAGATGTTCTATGGGCTCTGATGCAACACCAAAATAAGGCTATTACTAAGAGTGAGATTAAGGCAATCGTAGAACAGGTTGTTGCTGAGAAAGAAGTTACTATTGGCATGTGCATGCCTATCGCCAGTTGTGTAGACCTGGATTCTGAGGAGGATTATTAATGGCTATTATTATTCCCGCGGCTGTGCTGGTTGCACCGGCCGTTTGTCACATGATGCGTGCAAACCAAGAGGAAGAGACAAAGACAGCTACCCGATCTGATCAGGTGTCTCGTCATAGCTTTGATTCTCAAAAGAGCTCAGAACAGGATGAAGATTAAGGAGCCACGTATGAAGAAAGTATTATGCTCTATTGATATAGTAGACATTAAGCAGAAGATCACATCCGGCAGATTTGCGGTTAAGATTAATCCTTTCAGCGAACTTCTGCTGGAAGATACCGAGACTGGAGAAGCAGTAAAGATCTTCAAGCTACCCGCCACTTATTCTTTCCACAGACAAGGCAAGTGGGAGCCTGTCTGGGAGTATACTTCAACTAGTATTGACAATCCTATGGAAGGCAGAGAAGCATGGTCATGCTCTGAGTGCGGCTGGACTACCGATGAAAGACATGATTGGTGTACCTGCGGTGCAGATATGCGTGCAAGCAAGAAGCCCAATGCAGAATTACAGGACCTGCTGGAGGTACTATGAAATATACAAAGTTATATCTTAAATACCTTGTCGTAGTACTCCTGCTTTTGATCACCATAGTTTCTTTAGCTTTGGGTGTACTTTGTTTAGGTCTAGGTATCTTTGGACCGGCCCAAGAGCTAAATCTAGGCTTTTTGATATTTATTCCGGTAGGATTATTCTGCGGTTTTATGGGCTTTGTTGCCCTGGATACCTTTAGGCACCTTATGGATAAGTGGGGTCTAAAAGACGTATGAAAATGATAAATAAAGTTATACAAACTATCTTTATTGCCTTAGCTTTATTGATCGCTATTGCAGCTTTCGGTTTTTGTGTCGCAGGTGCTGTATATCTTTTTTGGATGATATGCGATATCACTAAAGCAGCCGCCTTTGGCTATTGTGTACTAGGTTACATTGGTTGCGACTTAGCACTTTGCCTGTTATACGCATTAACTAATATTTATTACTATTTCAAACGGAAGAGGTCGCTGCGAAATGGATAGAACTTTTTGTTCCAGAACTACTTGTATGTATATAGACTGTCCTAGACATCAACATAACGCACCTAAAGGTAAGACTATTAGTATTGCCGATTTAAACGACGGTTTATGTTTTACAGAGCTAACCTATTGCGTACAGTCTGACTGTAGAAAGACTTGGTGTCGTTTTCATCAACAGCAGATCGACACTAATAAACCATATGTAATCACTGAACAAGATTTGGGGTGTTATGTTGGACCGGAAGGAAGAAACCGCTTGGTGGTTGCTATTTGCAGAGGAACACAAAAGACAAATTACAAGTGCAACGAGGTCTGTAAAGCTCTGTGCGGTTCTGACGGCCGTTGCGCTTATTGTGCTACTATTGCTGATGCTATTGAAGAGGAGTTTGGTTTAATTGGTGATAGAAACAAAAGCGGGGAGATGCAGATTTTGTGACGGTAGATTTGTTGCCGATGAGGTGCCTATTAACAGTAATGCAGACTTGCGAAAGACTTTCTGTATTTTAGCACAAGGTACAAATAAGAAAGAGATTATAATGTCTGTTAATAACGTTGCTTACGGAGTTGAGGTAGACTTTTGTCCATTTTGTGGTAGGAAGCTATCTAACTTCGGTTGGGAGATTTATAATGAGTAAGAAGTTAATTTATTTAGATGATGCTTTAAGTGTTATGCCGGCGTTAGAGATGTGTAGCAGAGCTTTGAAAAGCTTAGAAACTGTAGATGCTAGACCTGTGATACACGGTTATTGGATTGAAGAATATACGAACATCAGATGCTCTGTTTGTGGTGCAACTTACTCTGATGAGATAGAATTTATGAATAGAAATTTTAAATATGAGTCGCTACCTTATTGTCCAAACTGTGGTGCGCAAATGGATAGCAGATAAAGAAGGGAGTCTAGTTTAATGACTTGTGGCAACTGCCCTTATACAGACGGTTTAGTGTATACTTCTATGCCGCCTAAAGTAAAGTGTATTATCACTGGAGATTTTCATGAGTATGCTGAAGAGTGTAACTGTGAGAATGCGCGTAAAGTGAAAGAAAATCTTGACCGTTATGCAGAAGCAAAAGGCGAGTCAAGATTATGCAACAGTTCTGTTGTGAATGACCTAGCTGTGTCATCAGCAGCAGAAGCTGCACCAATAAAGGCTATTGAGTTTGTGTCCACAGGTATTGCAAATATCTTTGACCCACTGTGTCACTCAGAGATTGGTACTCCGTGCCTGATTTGCGGAGAATCCGTTGTTGTAGAATTCGTTGGCGCAGGTCCGAAGATTTGTGAAGACTGTAGACAGGCAGTATTACATGTTAAAGAGTTGCTTAAGAAGAGTAAGGAAGGAGTGGCTATCTTTGACTAGAGAACGTAGAATTTCTGCTGTGACCTGCGAAGAGGTTCCTATGTCGCGTCGCCGCGCAGCTACTTTGGTAACAAAAATGTATGCCGACCTTGTGGCTAAGCTTAGATATGAGAATAAGTGCGCAGACCCTGACTATGCTGAAGCGGTAGCCTTGGCTGTTATGGCTCTTAAGGAGGAAAGTCTTGATGACTGATTATATTTACGGAGTAGCTCTCAATGGCGTTGACCCAGTTCCTCGTAAATATAAGGTACTGCAGGAGACACCAGCAAGATATATTATAGACAGACCAGAAAGAAACTTTGTGCGTAAGGTCACAATGATTGATCGCTGGGAATCTTATTTTTTGGACGAAACTGCCGCAAAAGCTTTTCTTGACTCGCTGGTAAGAACGATTGAAAAGCGGCTGAGACGCTTTGACTATAAGCATGTGTATGATTTGCTTATGGCAGCAAAGACTGACGATTTTGACATCTCTAAGTTAGATGAGGCTATTGAGTACGTGAAGGAGTTTATCTGATGTACAGAACACGTGTTTTTGGAAAGCAACATGATACTGTTGTCATCGAGACCGATGGTAAGCATCCGCATGAGATTAGAGCAGAAGATGCTATTGTCAAACTGTGGTTTTCTGACGGTACTATTTTAGGCATTAAATATAGTACTCGCAGTAAGATCTGGAAAAACATGTGGAAAATTAGAGTACTCAATCAAGGTAGCAATGCTTGGTCCTTCAGACAAATTAACAACCCAACCTTGTTAGAGTACTCCGATGAATACACTGTTGAAGCAGAGCTGGTTAATTATAAGATTATTCCCAGAACACACTATAAGGGAGATGACATGACTGATGATGTGGTATGATTATATTTTGACGGTACTTGCTGTTATTCTTAGCGTAGGAGCTGTCTTTTTCGGCCCTATTGCACTTGTCTTTGGCGTAGACAAGATTATTGAGCGTATACGTAGAAAGAAACATCCAGAGTACTTTAAGTTATATGATGCCGCTATCAAAGAATCCTTTGAAATTGGACAGGAATTTACTAGACAATATGACTATATTAAGTTTCAGTTTAAGATGTGGACAGATGGCCTTAAAGAAGGCGAGTGTACCGAGGATGATTTTGCTAAGAAAATGCAGCAGTTGACGGAGCAGTATCAAGAGCTATGCTGCTGGTATACAACTGCTTCTCAGTATATAGAAGACCTTTGGAAACAGGTAGATCTAAAAGCAAAGGAAGAAAACTTTAAGTGGGGTATTATTTATGATGGTAAGAGCGCGTAAGGTTTGTAATGCGTGTCATGACATTGTTGCAGAAAAGCTTTGTCTGAGATACCATACAAAGAAGGAATATGTCACTCTTCGAACAGACGCTCCTAGTACGTACGTTAATTATGAAGACGCAACTACGCCTGGCAAGATTCATTATTGTCGAGAGTGTTGGGATAAGATTGTAGCTAAGATTGAGGTGCAGGATTACTAATATGCGGAATTCCGGTGAGATTGTCCCTGATTGTAAAATAGCTCCGTGTACTTTTCCTCTTTATACCGGTCGATGCCTAGACGAGTGCTTAAAACGATATCGTGCTGAGCTTGGCATTAACTGCGAAGCTAAGTGGAAGTCAAGAGCAGACCACAATGATTTTATCTGGACTGAGTGTAGTAACTGTGGTTTTAAAGTCGAAGCTTATAAAGCTGTAGTAAGTGCAGGTAGCGACACTAACTATGTTGCTGTAAAATATAATTTCTGCCCTATTTGTGGCAAACGTATGGGAGTATAGGTTTATGAATTTTAGTAGAGAACGTTGGGTTGTTTTCAGAGAATCCGATAACAAGATTTTCTGCGGTAGTGCGAGAAATTATGAATGGCGCGACCTGAACAAATTAGGTAATGCGAGAATTGCTACCTATATGTCAGAGAAGAAAGCAATATCTTCTGCAACTGCATCTTACGGCTATACGCCTGAGCAGGTACGAGCAGAAAGAGTACATGAAATGTTGGTGAGCTTTTAATGATTAGTAAAAAGAAACAGTTTACACACTGGCTTAGATATGATGCTGAAGACTGCGGTTTGATGCAGCCTCCGTTGAAGGCTCAAAAGGCAGTGGACTTTCTTCAGACATACTTGCTGGGTGAAAACTGGTATGTAGTAAATCCTGTTAATACAGAGCAGTGCAACGCTCAAATCGTACATGAGATACTTATGAAGTATTCTCGTGAGTATCGCAAAGAGTACAAAAAAGAATGCCAGAAAGGCTGAATAAGGAGAAGTTAACATGCTTGTTCCATTAAAACCTCTTATAGAAAGTCCAGAGCAATATGGCTTTAAACAGTGTAAGAAGCCATATTACAACTGCTGGTACCGTTGCTTTGCAAGAGGTGTCAAGATGATGTTTCTGTCTAAGTATATGGTAGATATCATTGACTGGAAAGACGATGATCCACGAATTCACAGTAGAGCTAATTGTGCTTATCGTGATACTAGGACCGCAGAAGACTTCCTGTGTGAGCTAATTCAGCAAAACTTGGTTGATACACACTATGGAATTAAAGCGGTTAATGAAACTATTGATGAAGCATGTCGTATAATAAAAGAGAAAGGTGCGTGATATATTATGACTATGGAAACGCTGCAAAAGGACATGGTTAAGTATTGGAAGGCTGGCATGGTATTCGAAAAGAATGTTCTTGCCAATATGACCGATGCTATTAAAAAAGCAACTATGACGCCTAAAGGTCGTATTGCAATTACTGACCAGCTTGTAGATGAAACTTTGATTAAATATCAAAAGACTGTACAGGAGCAGTATGATACCTGTCCAGAGACCGATGAAAATCCTGAGCGTGCTGCAGAGTTAAAGCAAAGAAAGGCTCTTTATCTGAAAGAGCTGAATCTGGTAAAAGAGTATGCACCACAGTTAATGACAGATTTTGATGAAATCAAAGGTGCTGTTGTTGCTTTGTTGAGTGAGTATGGTCCTGTGGAGGCCCTTAGCTCTAAGTCCAATCGTGGTACTGTTATGAAGATTGTTGCTCCTGCGATGAAGGGTAAAGCAGATATGGCAGTTGTAACCCAGGTTGTAAATCAGCTGCTGGCTTAATTATTATTTAAAAGTTAAAAAAATATCCTCCTTTTATTGTATGATAATATATAATAATTAGGAGGATATTTTATATGTTGCATTTAGATATTCGAGTACGCCAGCGTTACTTTGATTTAAAGATTGCAGCCGAGGAAGCTTATCAGATTTATGATCATAACCCTAGCCCTACTAACAATTTCTATTATAAGACTGCGTTGCAGAATTTTCAAGATTTCTGCGTGGCTTATGTAGCTTACTTAGTAGGCGATGAAGAGTACGGATCTAAGAATCCGTGTGAAGAAGAGTATATCGTATGAGCTGGAGCAGTCATTGTACGTTGAGGGTTAAAGAATTAAGATAGTATTGGAGGTAAATACTATGGCTAATGTTGAAAAAATGTATACGTATCTACGTGGTTTTCTGGTTGGAGCTGGTATGACTGACTCGCTTAAGGCCCTTGGCTTTGCGCGACAGCAGCACGCGCAGCAGACCAGAAAAGATGGTACTCCTTATATTGTACATCCATTAAGTATGGCTTGCTACGCTGTGGCTATGGGCTTGAAAGAAGACAGTATTATCGCTACTATTCTGCTGCACGATGTGCCGGAAGATTGTGGTATCAATGTGGAGTACTTGCCTGTTAGCGCTACAGTTAAGAATGCCGTGAAGCATATGACTATCCAGCGCTTTAAGACTGACGTAGATAAAATCGAGACAAAGTGTCGGTACTTTAATGAGCTGTTAGAAAGTCGTGAAGCACTTATTTGTAAAGCATTAGACAGATATAACAATCTTTCTGATGCGCCTCTTTCTCTGACACCTGACGCGGTAGGTAAAAACTTAACAGAGACAGAGGTATTGCTTATGCCTATCTTGAAAGAGGCTAAGGCCCTATATCCAGACCTTGCTGATGCATTATTTGTTTTGCGTACTAACTTAGAGGTGTTGTTAAACATTTTAAAGAAGCAGTTTGCCGAGGAGTACGATAAGTGGCGTTGTACATATTCCACACGCACTGCGTATAATAAAACGTTTACTTCTTCCACTACTACTGTGACGAAGGGTGATTCTAAGTGAAAACATATACGACTATTGTAGATTTTGTGAATGCCTTAACTAAAGCGACGGCCGGCAAAAATCAAGTACGACTGCTTTCAATCGGTTGTACAAGCGATGGTTATTATACCTTAAGATGCGTTGATGAATATAATCATGAGCAGATTTTTAAGGTACCGTGCTGGGAGGATTAATATGATGAAGCTTTATAGGCGTAAGTTCGAATATACGACAAAAGGCGTAAAAGATATTGATCCTATTGATGCTTGTATTGCTATGATTAATAAAGCATTGCCGGCAGAGCATATTATTTCTATTGATGAATATGTCGATATCGGACCTCTCCAGCCAGACTGTCTTGAACCTGGGCGTAACTATTGTCCAGAGACCGCTTGTTTAACCGTATATTACAGATTGCCAAATACTATGTAAGAGGTGCTATATGGAACAAGCTATAAAAACACCAAATGCTAGACAGCAAGTAGAAGTGGCTTATACTAAAATGCTGGTTGCTTATGACCGATACTTTCACAGTTCTGAGGACCAGCAAGAAACTTTTAAGATTGATTATACAGTAGCGTTAAACAATTATAGAGATACTTGTACTGTAGTAGTTGAGCGCTTGTTACGAACAAATCCAAAGGTGTTAGAAGACTTAACACTTTTGTGGTTAGCCTGATTTTTAGTAGGTAGATATATGTCAAGTAAGTATTTAGAACTACGGTGCAAAGAGTGCAATAAACTTTTATTAGTTCAAGATACAGCTATCAAAAGAACTTTGGTAGCCAGCCAGCTTTGGTTGCCTGATTTTGATTATTGTTTAACCTGTATGACAAAACATTGCTGTAGCATTCGTTGTGGAAATTGCACGAGGGTTAAGAAGTTTCCTTGTAGAATGCGATCTGTAAAAGAAACTTATTTTGATAACAACGACTGAGCACTATTGTGCTCAGTTTTTTATATTATTAATCTTGATTTTTTACAAAAACAAGCTAAAATGCTGTATTCTATTATATAGACTTTATAGGAGGGATGTTTCGTGCCTGAAAAGGAAATGTGGAATATTTATCAAATGGTTAATCATGTGGTAGAGCTCATGGATAAAGCAGAAACACCGGAGCTTGGAGAGCTGTTTGGAGTGAAGAAAATCTCAGAAGGCTTAAAGAAAGCGGTGCCGTTTTGCTTGACGACTCGTACGTACTTTGGAATGGGTTTG
>CALCHR010000075.1 GCA_937901185.1 uncultured Bacteroidales bacterium | reverse complement strand
CCTCAACGGCTCAGGCGACTTTGATAACCCGCTTCCCGTAGAGCGTACAGCCAGCGAAATTGCCAATGGTAAGACCGACACCGACCCCGAAGGCGAGCGTATCTTCTTCGCAGGAAAGGTGCGTGAAGGCAGCCCCGAAATCGAATTGAGCGGTAGCACCTACACCTTTAAGATTCCCGAAGATGCCACACCTGGTCCCAGCCGCTTGCGTATCGTCTTCTCAGACGCATGGTTTGCCGGTATGTTCCAGCCCGTGGGTTACTATGCTAAGGGACACTCTATCGACTTCAGCGTAGAGATTCAAGGTTCTAACCCCGGCCGTGTCGTAGTTGACACTCGCGACCAAGGCGAAGCAGAAGAGCCCGAAGGTTTGGGTGGCACTGTTGACGCCATCGAGCAAGTGAAGAGCGAAGTTTCTCAGGCTGCTTACGCTGACGGCGTGCTCAGCTTCCAGAACGTAGAAAAGGCTTGGGTATATAGCGCAGATGGTAAGTTTGTGAAGTTCGCTTCTGAAAACCCCAACAGCGTAAACCTCGAAGGTCTTGCTCCCGGTGCTTACATCGTGAAGATGCAATATCAGAACGTAATGCGTACTGCTAAATTCTTGGTGAAATAATCCGTAGAACCGCATCATATCTAGGCGGGCTGCACCTTTTGGTGCGGCCCGCTTTTTCTTTGTCGGGATGCGCCGTCCGCTCTTTCTGTTCCCTTGAGCGAACTTTCCTTGCGCCTTTCCCCTTAGAAACAGACTTTCGGTCAGTCTGTTTTCTCCGTATGTTTGTTTAAGAGTTGGTTACACGCCGTGTAACCGCTGGTTACATGAGAAGAAACCTTGAGTTACATAAGAAGTAACCATCGGTTACAAGCCATGTAACCTTAAGCCCGTAAAGGGCAGTGCAGAGCAGAGTAGGAGGAAACGCACCTCAGTTTGTGCTTCAGTTTGCTCGTTACCCGGCTTTTGTAACAGGCCTTGTTACATGTTGTAACGAGCCGTGTTATGTGTTGTAACATCAGATGTTATACGATGTAACAAGCCGCGTTACGGATTTTCTAAAAGAAAGTGTTATCTTTGCATCAATCAATCGAATAGCACTCCCTCTTGGAGAGATGTTAAAGCAAAAGTATGTTTACAGTAAGTAGAAGAGACCTGGGCGAACTGTTGGCTCTATTTCGCCTGGTCGAAGAGATGTCCGTGCCCGAAGCCACCGCCGAAGGTAAAGCCGCTGAGGAGCGTGTGGAGTTTGAGGCCGTGATGCGCGAAGAAGAGAAGGTGATGAAATGCTATCGCCGCGAGGGCAACGAAGTGCTCATCGAAAGCAGCGACAGCGACGAGGTGGTGCGCCTGGACCTTGAAGAATGGCGCGCCGCAGCCGGTGGTTTCTTTGAAGCGCTCCGCCAGACGGACGATGAGAACCTGGTGCTCGTAGACGATGCCGAGGAGGCCTTCCTGGATAAGGCCAAAATCTATAACATCGCCGGAACGGGCGAGGGTCAGAACCACCTGATGCTCGCCACCGCCGCCGGCCTTCAGCCCGTAGGCGTATGGTTGCGTACAGGCGCCTTCCCTACCAAAATATTAGACGGCGGCCGCTCGGCCAATCTTAAGTTGGAACAGACCGGTGCGCGCTTCGCCACCCCTATGGCCGCTAAGGTCAATGCCTTGACCACCCCCAACACCGTGCGCGACCGCATGCTGCTGGTAGAAGAGATGGGCAGCACGCTGCGCTATGCCAATGTGGCCGACAAAGTGGCTGTTTTCTACGCCGGCCAGGTGGTAGAGCGGGGTACCGTCCACGTGGGGCGCTTGCTCACAGAGATGGTGCGCCTCTCCTATATGGAAGATGTGTATCGCCTGGACGAACTCGCTCAGCGCATGAACGAAGTGAACCCCCTGAAAGTGAAGAGCGAGCTGATAGAGAAACACGGATACTATGAGTACAAGCTCAAGCAGCTCCTGATGGCCTGCGCAGCCGGCATGCGTCCTGCCAAAATCTATACCGGCATAGAAGACCTGCCGCCCTATCGCCTCATCCTCAACCCCGATGGGCGCCCTGTGGCATTCCCCGGCGGAGAACGGGCGCGCCTGGCCGACTTCCTTTTCCACCACACCCGCCTGGAGCGCGGCAGCATGGAGAAGGACAAGTATGGCGAACTGGAGCGCGAGAACAATGTCTACTACTTTAAGTTGAACCTGAAAATCGCTCTTGCAAAACGATAAACTATCCCTATGAAAAAAGTAAACACTACCACCACTTTCCTCGATGCGAAGCCCCACTACGATTTGCTGGACGGCTTGCGCGGAGTAGCCGCCCTGCTTGTGGTCTGCTACCATATTTTCGAAGGATTTTCCTTCGCCGAACTGACCAACGCCGCCGGCGATGGCCTCATCCGCACCCTGAATCACGGATACCTTGCCGTCGACTTTTTCTTTATGCTCTCCGGCTTCGTTATCAGCTATGCCTACGACGACCGCTTCACTTCGATGGGCACACTCGGCTTCTTCCGCCGCCGCCTCGTTCGTCTGCACCCCATGCTGCTCATCGGCGTGCTCATCGGCGTGGCAACCTTTGTGGCGCAAGGCCGCGTCACCTGGAGCGGTGAGACCATCGGTTGGGAGTGGATTGCCTTGTCGGCCCTGCTGGCTTGCTTCATGATTCCCGCCCTGCCGGGCTTGGGCTACGAAGTGCGCGGCAACGGCGAAGCCTTCCCCTTGAACGGCCCCAGTTGGTCGCTCTTCTTTGAATACATCGGCAACATCGTCTATGCCCTCATCTTGCGTCGTCTCAATAAGGCGTGGTTGACCGTAGTGGTGGCGCTCACCGGCCTGGGATGGGCCTGGTTTGCTCTGACCAACGTGTCGGGCTACGGCTCTATGGGCGTGGGTTGGACCATCGATACTGTAAACTTCGGCGGTGGTATGCTGCGCATGCTCTTCCCCTTCTCGCTGGGTATGCTCTTGGCGCGCCACTTCAAACCTCTCTATGTGCGCGGCGCTTTTGCTTGGTGCAGCCTCGCTCTGCTTGTGCTTTTCAGCGTACCTTATATAGAAGGACTGTCGCCGGTATGTCTGAACAGCCTCTACGAGTTGTTCTGCCTCGTGGTAGCCTTTCCGCTCATCGTCTGGATAGGCGCATCGGGCACAGCAGGCAGCGGAAAGTCCTCCTACGTTTGCAACATGTTAGGACAGCTTTCTTATCCCCTCTATATCATCCACTACCCCTTCATGTATCTGTTCTATTACTGGATGATGCAAAAACCTCAATGCCCTACTTTCAAGGAGGCGTTGCCTGTGGTGGCGATCCTGATCGTAGGTGTAATCGCACTGGCTTACGCCCTGCTTAAGTTATATGATGAGCCTGTGAGAAAGTGGCT
>CALCHR010000074.1 GCA_937901185.1 uncultured Bacteroidales bacterium | reverse complement strand
AATTCGGTAACTACTAAGAACGCGAAAGTAACTACTAAGAAAAACGAGGTGATGTAGGGGTAATTTCCGGTGAGGAAGTGGAGAGAAAAACGCAGGGCGATTTTCTGCTTTAGGAGCGTTACGAAGAAACGGGGCGCACGGGGTTAGTGGGGCGCAGCAGGCAGGAACGGGGCGTTGCGCTCCACGATGAGCTGCAACAAGCGGAGGCCCTGCGTTTCAAAGGGTTGCCAGTGCCACAAGCCGCCGCGCACAGTGTCGGCGCCTACAAAGTCGAAGAATACGAGGCCGAGCGGATGACGGGCAGTGAGGGGCGTTTTCTCCAAGTGGCTGACCACGAGCGGATGGAGGGCGGTAGCATGGCGCTTATAGCCCGAGGTGGTGGCCAGCGGAGTGCAGCCCAGCCAGGTAGTGGCATAGCCGCTCAGGAAGTTGATGGTCCACGTCTCGGGAGCAGCAGCGGCCAGTTGGAAGAAACGCATCACGCCGGTCGTCTTCTGTGCGGCACGTTCCCGGTTGGTGGGGCGGTAGAAATCTTGCACTTGTAAGGAAACGCAGCTTCCGTCGGCCACGGAGGTCAACTTGGCATTCTGCGTGCCCTGCGGTGCGTGACTCCAACCCTTTATCTGTGCGCCGTGCGAAGTGCCAACGTAAGCGTTGCGGGTGAGGAAGAGAATCTTACCCCTCATCTCGCCCACCGTGATAGCGGGGTGAAACGTGGCAGCACGCTCGCCCAGCGCGGCGATGGCTTGGCCCACCATCGAAGGCCAGCGCAGACGGTCGTCGTTACTTTCGGCCTCTATCTCCTCGCGCAGAAGCACCACGGCAAACTCCGTGGGGTGTTGCTCCAACTTTTCCACCATCACCTGCAGGGCTTCGGAAAAGGATATGGCGGTGCGCAAGCGACCGTGGCAGATGAGCAACGCCGTGTCGGCCACTGCGGGGCGGAGGTCGAAAGCGCGCACGCCGCAATCCCACTGCTCGGAAAGCGAGAGCACCTGCGTCACCCCAAAACCGGGAACGCAACGCACGCCCTCGCCCGTAGCTGCATCGTGGGCACCGGGCAGCGAGAGCATGGAGAGTTGGCGGCCGTCGGGCAGATAGCTTAACCAGGCTGCGAGATCAACCTCTTGGGCTGCGAGGCGCAAAGGCAGGACCAACAGACAAAGAGCCAGCGCTCGCCAAAGCAAGCACCGGCTCTTATATATAATAATATGTATCCCAGCAAGCAACATTTCTTACATCTGTTTCATACCTTGACGCTCGGGGATGGCTCATCGCCAAGCCTTCAGGCTGTGTGTGCTCTCCAGACGTTGCTCCAGGCGGTCGTCGATGTTCACATAGAAGTCGATGCCGGTCATCTCCTCGATGGCATCCACGGTGGTGGCGCCGGCCGCAAAGTTTTGCTTGGCGTCGGTATTGGCATAATAGAAGCCGATGGCCTTCTCGTGGCCCTTGCGCAAGGAGAGTACCACCTTGAAAAAGCCGTCGGGCACGGTGATAGCGAGGTCCTTACCGATGTGCTTCTGCTTATTTCCCTTATACACAGGTCCGCACACGATGTAAACGCTGCCTTCCTGCTTGGCCCATCGGCGGCAGGCGCTCTCCAGCGTTTCCCACACGCCGGCATTCAGGGCGTGCGTCTGCGGACAGATGTTGCTCATGTAGAAACACTCTGCCATGGCGCGGCTGCTCCATTTCATGTCGGCGGCAGGCACCATGTGACCGCGGTCGTAGCCTGAGCGCGTATAGTCGGCATGCGCCACGCGGTGGTTCGCAGGTAGAAGCGGGTCGGGCTGGAAGTTGTCATCGCGCGGCAGTGTGCCGGCGGCCTCGGCGGCTGTCAGTTCCCATGCCACCCAGTTGGGATTGTTGTGCTCGCGGTTGAAGGAGAGCATGTAGCCCACGTGTTCCACGAAGCGCTCCGGCGTGTGTTTCATCTTGCCCGGTTGCTCTATCTTGCGGGCTCCGGCTTTCTGCTCGGGCTCTGCGAGGAGCTGCTCCGAGGCTGCCTGACTCGCGGCAGGTGTTTCCTGGGCGCTGACAGCCATGGCATTGCTCTGCTCCTGCGCCACCTCGGCGGTAGCAGTGCCTTTGCCCAAATAGCCGGCTAAGGCCAGGACAGCCAGGACGGAGATTGCGATAAGTTTGTTCTTCATCTGTGAAGTCTTAGAAAACTTCTACGGTATAGCCACCCACCCATTTTTCTCCGGGCAACAGATGGTTGATGTAGGTACGCTCGCTCACATCGCCCTCGAAGTGTTGGTCGTCGCACAAGCCATACCATGGTTCGGCGCATACAAAGGGGCAGTGTTGTCCCTGCTGTGCCCAGAAGAGCCAAGCGGGAGCTGTGCTCTGCACACGCACCACGGGGTGGCGCTCGGTGTTGAGGAGCGTGGCGGCGGTGAGTTGATGGTCGTCGAAGATAAGGGCTTCGTTGGCAAAGGTATCTACGCAAACGGGCACCAAGCCGTCTTGGGTCAGGGGAATCTCTACGCGATCGGGCTCGATGCAACCTTGTGTGCCGGCACGAAGGAGCGAATGGGGCTTACCCTCTAAGCGCCAGTAGCCGCTAACGGGTACGTCTTCCTGGAAGTCGTGGAGCATAAAGGCAGGGTGTCCGCCGAGCTGGAACCACATATCTTCCTCGCCCTCATTGGTGACGGTGAACTCCACGTTCACCTTGCGGCCCTCGAGCGAGAAGGTTGCCTCTACGAGATAGTGGGCCGGATAGAGCTCACGCTCCTCTGCCGTGGAGCGAACGGCGAAGGTGACCACGCTCTCTTCGCTGCGCACCACCTCCCAGTCTCTCTTTCTCACAAAGCCATGCTTCGGGATGCGGTAGGCCTTACCGCCGATGCGGCATTCGCCATTCCAGAGTCCGCCCACAATGGGGAAGAGAATGGGCGAACGTCCGCCCCAATACGCGGGGTCGCCTTGCCAAAGATATTCTTTACCGGTGGCCACATCGCAAAGGCTTTGCATCTCGGCACCGGCTGCACTTACAACAACTTGGAGTTCTGAATTTTTTATACTTATCATAGCATTATTTTTTTAAGATATGCAAATATAGAAAAAGGCTTGCGATGGAGCAAAAAGCAGAGCGTATATCCGCTACAGACCACCCATTTTTCCATAAAATAGGTTCTACGAAGAAAAAAAGTGGGGAAAATTTTGTCAGATAAAAATAAAGCCTTACTTTTGCACTCGCAATTCGGGATGTAGCTCAGTCCGGTTAGAGTACGCGTCTGGGGGGCGTGTGGTCGCTGGTTCGAATCCAGTCATCCCGACTTGAGAAAAAGGCTTTACAATCTGTAGAGCCTTTTTTCTTTTATATACCTACGGAAGATGCTGTGCGAGGGGTGCCGAGAAGCAAGAAGCGGGAGTCTCTGCAAGGAGAAAATTAACCCATCGCTTAAGCAGATTTTCTTAGTAGCTTTTCAAGAACACCGGGCGTTTAGAAAGTTTAAGATAAATTAAGGATTCGGAGCGGCGGAAAAGGAGTCAGGAAAAGCAGATGGCACAAAAATTTTCGTAGATGGCTCGGAAATTTTCTTAGTAGTTACCAAATTTTTCTTAGTAAACGCCGAAGAAAAATTCGGCAAAGCAAAAGACGAGTTGCAAAAAACCCATTTTCTCGAATCTATCATATTGCAAAAAGCGGGAGCCCTCTCCGGACTCCCGCTTCGCTATTACAAAGATAATACATTCGAGGGCTAAATGCAAATCGGCTTTAACCTTCTTTAGCAAACAAGCGCTCCTATTTTAAGAATTGGGCAGCTGTCCTCGGTCTGCACCTGCTTATTTTCCGAAGAGGCGCTTCGTGCCCTCGCCGGCGATGTAGATGTGCGCGGTGTGGCTAAGAAAAGGCAAAGAGAAAAGCACCGGGCGAGAGGTGCCTCCTGCTTTGCCCGGTGCTTTGTGGGGAGATTATCAGTCCTTGCGCCGCAGCAGCGTGAGACCGTCGCGCAGCGGGAGGATAACGGTTTCGACGCGCGGATCGCCGACCACGAGGTCGTTGAAAGCCCGCAGGCCGATGGTCTGAGGGTCGCGGTCGTAGGCAGCATCTGCCACGTGGCCGTCCCACAGAGTGTTGTCGGCCAGGATATAGCCGCCGGGGCGCAGGTACTTCATCACCAATTCGTAGTAGTCCACATAGGTGCGCTTGTTGGCATCGATGAACACCATGTCGAGCTGCAAATCCAACTGCGGCAGGATGGTGAACACATCGCCAATGAAAAACTCTATGCGGTCCGCATAAGGGGAGCGTTCAAACCAGGGTCGGGTGAAGTCTTCTTGCTCGTCGTTAATCTCAAAAGTATATATCTTTCCGCCCTCGGGCAATCCGGCCGCCATGCTCAGGGCGGAGTAGCCGGAGTAGGTGCCTATTTCCAAAACGGTCTTAGGGCGTATCATCTGCGTGAGCATCTTGAGCAGGCGGCCTTGCAAGTGGCCCGACGCCATGCGGGGATAGAGCAGTTGCAGATGGGTGGCGCGATAGAGGGCGTGCAGGTATTCGTCCTCGGGGGTGATGTGGGAGAGGATATATTCTTCTAATTCTTCGTGCATAGGAGGTCGGTATTAAAGAGCAAAGGGGGCGTGGGAGAGAATATGTACTCAGGGCGTGGGCATGCCTTCTGAACTGAAGAGGTCGCGCACGATGTCCATCTCCATAAAGGAGGTGCGCTGCTCCTTGCGGTGGCTGCCAAGGTAGCAAATGCGGTCTTCGGGGCGGAGCATGCGGTCGTTGAGCAACTTGCGAAGGGCGGCCAAGAGAAACTCGTGGCCGAAGCTCTTCATCGGCATGTAGATGGCGTAGACACCATAGGAGAGGGCCAAGTGGCGCACGGTCTTCGCCTTGTAGCAGATGGCGAGGATGGTACACTCACCTCGGAAGGAGGAAACGTAGCGTGCGGTGCGGCCTGTAAAGCTGTCCATGATGATGGCGCGGAGCTGCATCGCCTTGGTGGCCTGCACGGCTTGCATGGCAAAGAACTCTGTGGTGTCGGGGGCTTCTGAAAGCGGGATTTCCATTCCCCCACTCTCCTCGAACTTGTCGCGCTCGGCCTGTAAAGCCACAGAGGCCATCACCTTAACGGCCTCTTCGGGATAGTCGCCATAGGCGGTTTCGCCACTGAGCATCAATGCGTCCGCCCGCGAATAGACGGCGTTGGCAATATCGGTCACCTCGGTGCGCGTAGGTCTCGGATTGTGAATCATGCTTTGCAGCATCTGCGTAGCTACGATGACTGGTTTATGCGCACGGATGGCCTTTTCCACCAGGCGGCGCTGAATGCCGGGAATCTGCTCCTGCGGCACTTCTATGCCTAAGTCGCCGCGCGCCACCATAATGCCGTCGGCCGCCTCGAGAATCTCGTCGATGTTGTCCACGCCCTCTTGGTTTTCTATCTTGGCGATGATGCGTATGTCGCTTTGGGCGGCATCGAGCAAAGCCCTTACGGCGAGCACATCTTCCTTGCTGCGCACGAAGGAGTGGGCAATGAAGGCCACGTCGTAGTCGATGGCGAAGGCGATGTTCTGCTTGTCACGCTCGGTAAGGGCCGGCAGATTCACGCGGACACCCGGCACGTTCACACTCTTGCGTGCGCCGAGCACGGCGTCGTTCTCTACGCGGCAAAGCAAGGCGGTCTCCGTCTTTCCTTCAACCACCAGGCCGAGGTCGCCGTCGTCAATGAGCACATGAGCGCCTACGCTGACGTCGCGCACAAAGTTGGGGTAGCTCACACAGATGCAGGAGTGCGTGGAATCCTGCTCCGGGCAGCCGCAGACCTTCACCTGTTCGCCGCGCTTAAAAGGAATCGGTTCGGCACACTTGGTGGTGCGCACTTCGGGGCCTTTGGTGTCGATGAGCACGGCGATGTGGCTCGACACCTCGCGCACGTTGTCAATGACGCGCTTCATGCCGGCAGCGTCCTGATGGGCGGTGTTGAGGCGCACCACATTCATTCCGGCGTCGTAGAGGCGCTGAATCAAGCCCACGTCGCAACGCTTGTCGGAGATGGTGGCTACAATTTTTGTCTTCTTGTACATAGGGGTCAGTTTAGTGTTGTGTTATATATAATAAATATGTAGCGTCGGTCAGCACATATCCTTGAGCGCTTCGACAGCCAGGCGATACGAGTTGAAACCGAATCCGCAAATCACACCCTTGCAGGCGGCGGCTATCAGAGAATGGTGGCGAAACTCCTCGCGGCTGTGCACATTGGAGATGTGCACTTCGACCACGGGAACGGCTACGGCGCGAATGGCGTCGTGCAGTGCCACCGAGGTATGAGTATACGCACCGGCGTTGAAAACTATTCCGTCGGCGCAGTGAGCAGCCTCGTGTATCTTGTCAATGAGGAGTCCCTCCACGTTGCTTTGGTAGTAGCTGAACTCCACATCGGGATATTGCTGCTTCAGAGTAGCCACACAATCTTCCATCGTTCCGTTTCCGTAGATGCCGGGTTCGCGTTGGCCCAAGAGGTTCAAGTTGGGCCCGTTCAATATCAAAATTCTCATAGCCTTTTTCTATTTTAGGAAAATCCTTACCTTTGTGTGCAAATATAGTGAAAGCCGAGAGAAGAGCAGTCATAGTTTTTTGGAAAATCTTCCTCCGACCACCCTATATTAAGAAATTATAGCACTAGCAAATATGCGGCGCAGCGAAATATTAGAGAAATACCACAACTATTTACTGCTGGAGCGCGGTCTCTCGTCGAACACACGCGAGGCCTACTTGCGCGATGTAGAAAAATTTGTGGCCTACCTCGCCGAAGAGGGTTTGGAAAAAGAGAAAGTGACCCTCGAGGAGCTGCATCGCTTCGTTTGGCTGCTCCATGACATGGGCATCTGCGCCCGCTCTGTGGCGCGTATCATCTCCGGCGTGCGCTCCTTCTATCGCTTTCTGCTACTGGACGGATATATTGAGAACGACCCCACGGAACTTTTGGAGTCGCCCAAGATAGGCAAGCACTTGCCCGAAGTATTGTCCATCGAGGAAATAGACAAGTTGCTCTCTGTCATAGACCTTTCGCAGCTCACCGGACAACGCGACCGCACAGTCATCGAGATGCTCTACAGCTGCGGCTTGCGCGTCAGCGAGCTCTGCAACCTCACCCTCTCCGACCTATACCTTGACGAGGGATTCCTCCGCGTTACCGGCAAGGGCAGCAAGCAGCGTCTCGTTCCCATCTCTCCTCGTGCCATCCATGAATTAAAGCTCTGGTTCATTGACCGCAACAACATTGAGCCCCGCGCCGGCGAAGAGGACTTCGTATTCCTCAGTCAGAAGCGCCGCCAAAGGCTTTCGCGCATCACGGTGTTCCACTTCATAAAAGTACACGCCGAGGCCGCCGGCATTGTGAAGACCATCAGTCCACACACCTTTCGCCACTCCTTCGCCACCCACTTACTGGAGGGCGGCGCCAACTTGCGAGCCATCCAGGCTATGCTCGGCCATGAAAGCATAGCCACCACGGAGATATACACCCACATCGACCGCCGTTTCCTACACGAACAAGTACTCAACCACTTCCCGCGCAACAAGCGGGAGCACTCCTAACATCCCTCAGATATGGAAAAGTCCATCTACATAAAAGGCGCCCGCGTCAACAATCTGAAGAACATCGACCTGCATATTCCGCGCGGAAAATTTATTGTGATTACCGGCCTCAGCGGCTCGGGAAAGTCATCGCTGGCTTTTGATACGCTCTACGCAGAAGGCCAGCGCCGCTACGTGGAAAGCCTCTCGGCCTACGCCCGCCAATTCCTGGGCCGCATGCACAAGCCCGAGTGCGACTACATCAAAGGATTGCCGCCCGCCATCGCCATCGAGCAAAAAGTAACCAGCCGCAATCCGCGCTCCACGGTGGGCACCTCGACCGAGATATACGACTACCTGCGCCTGCTCTTTGCCCGCGTGGGCCACACCTTTTCGCCCATCAGCGGCACAGAGGTCAAGAAGCACTCTGCAGAGGATGTGGTGAACTGCGCCCTCTCCTACTCTCCCTCCACCCGCTTCACGCTGCTCGCCCCCATGCGTATCCGCCACGGCAGAACCTTGCGCGAGCAACTGGAAGTGGATCTGCAACAAGGACTCACCCGCCTCGAGGCCGACGGCGAGATGGTGCGCATCGAGGATTATCTGGAAGCGCACGCCAATGACGACTTCTGCAACACGACTCAGATTCCGGAAAATCTATACATCCTCATCGACCGCATGGCCGTTGATAACTCGAAAGACGGCATTTCCCGCCTCACCGACTCTGTGGAGACGGCGTTCTACGAAGGCGACGGCGAATGTCTCCTGCGCATCTACCCCTCCGGACTGCTCCATCGCTTTTCCATCCGCTTTGAGGCCGACGGGATGCAGTTTACAGAGCCAAACGACAATATGTTCTCCTTCAACTCGCCCCTTGGCGCCTGTCCCAAGTGCGAGGGCTTCGGCCGCGTGATGGGCATCGACGAGCAACTCGTGGTTCCCAATTCGGCGCTGAGCATCTACGATGGAGCCGTGGTGTGCTGGCGCGGCGAAAAGATGAGCCTCTGGAAAGAAGAGTTCTGCCGTCGCGCAAGCAAGAAAGGCTTCCCCATCTTCGAACCTTACTTCAACCTCACCCAGGAACAGAAATCCATTCTCTGGCATGGCGACCCGGAAGAGAAACGCTTGCCCAAGGAGGAACAGGTGACCATCGACGCCTTCTTCCGCATGCTGGAGGAGAATCAATATAAGATTCAGTACCGCGTGATGCTGGCTCGCTACCGCGGCAAGACCATCTGCCCCGTCTGCAATGGCTCGCGCTTGAAACCCGAAGCCGCCTACGTCAAAGTGGGGGGCTGCAACATCATGGAACTGGTGCGCAAGCCCATCAGCGAGCTGCGCAAGTTCTTCGAGGAGATTCAGCTCTCCGAGCACGATGAGCAGGTGGCCACCCGCCTGCTTACCGAGATTCGCAACCGCCTCAACTTCCTTTGCGATGTAGGCTTGGGCTATCTCACCCTCGACCGCTTGAGCAACACGCTATCGGGCGGCGAGAGCCAGCGCATCAACCTGGCCACCTCGCTGGGCTCCTCGCTGGTGGGCTCGCTCTACATCCTCGACGAGCCGAGCATCGGCCTCCACTCACGCGACACCGAGCGCCTCATCCATGTGCTACGCCAGTTGCGCGACTTGGGCAACACGGTGGTAGTGGTGGAGCACGACGAAGAAATCA
>CALCHR010000073.1 GCA_937901185.1 uncultured Bacteroidales bacterium | reverse complement strand
AACTACTAGGAAAAATTCGGTAACTACTAAGAACGCGAAAGTAACTACTAAGAAATCGTAGGATAGATAGCTGTGTTTTTACCTTTAGGACGTGGTGCGTTTCATAGGTATAAAAAGAGCCGGAAGCTTATTCAGACTTCCGGCTCGTATGCTTGTGTTTGGTTGGCCGATTTCTTATTCGGCAGCAGCCTCAGTTTCTTCTTCTGGAGTGGCAAATTCTTGGTATCCGTTTTTTACCAAGAGGTTGTACCACTGGATAAGTTTTTTGATATCGCTGGGGTAAACTCTGTCGCGGTCGTAGCTGGGAAGAATCTCACCCATGATTTCTGCGAGTTGTTTGTTGTCGGCAGTTTTCAAGGCTACATCAATAGCTTTTCCTTCAAACTTGTCGTAGGCAGCTTGCAGCACCTCCATTAAAGGCACATCGTCTTCGTCGGTGTACATAGAAATGTCGCCGAGAGAAGTTACGCGGTCGCGCATACCAACAGTGAAGCGTTTTTTTGTCTCGTCAAGGCATTCTACAATGAGTGAGCCGCGGCCGTGAGAAACTAATTTGAAAAGTCCGGGCTTACCGGTTATTGCTAAAATAGTGTCTTGCATGATATTTTTTTTAATGGGTGATAAATTGTGGTACAAAGGTAATTCTTTATGGCGAGATAGAGTAGAGGAGATGGGTTAAATTTTTGTAATGTCCTCTAATAGTTGGCGGAGCGAAGCCTCGTACGCGCGCGCGTAATCATTATATATTATATAGTCGGCGCGGGCGGCCTTTTCCTCCTCGGGCATTTGCAGTGCCATCCACTCCTTGGCTTTTTCCAAACTAACACCATCGCGCTCCATCACGCGGGCTATGCGTTTCTCTTCGGGGGCAGAGATAAGAATGCTGCGGTCTACGAGTTTGTCAAATCCCGATTCGAAGAGCAAGGCGCATTCCATAAAGATTTTAGGAGCGGCCTGCTGCGAGGCCCACTTGGCAAAGGCCTTGCCCACTGCAGGGTGAACGATGGCATCTACTTGGGCTGCGTGTTGCTTGCTGCGACAAATAAACTCAGCAAGAACAGCTTTGCAAAGTGTGCCATCCGGGGCGTAGACCTCAGTGCCAACCAGCTGGGTGAGGTGGGCTTTTACTTCGGGGCTGGTGCGGATGATGTGCTTGGCTTCGGCGTCGCAGTAGAATACCGGGAAACCGGCGGCTTCAATGCTTCGGCAGATGAAACTCTTGCCGCTGCCGATGCCTCCGGTCACTCCAAAGGAACGGGGCGATGTAGTGTTTGAGGCGGGGCTATTCGGAGAGCTCTTCGATGACATATTCTACTTCTTCGGGGCTGATGCGTACATGCGAAACGCCTTCCGGAATGGTGTCTAAGGAAAGCAGACACCTGTTGGAGTTGCTGAGCATCAAGTCTTCGTAGTTGACGGTCAGGGAAAACTTGTCTGCGTTGATGCGGCGATAGTCGCCCATGCCCAACTGGAATATGACATTCACCTTGGAGGGGAAGGTGCGCAACACTTTGGATGCCGGGAAGTTGACTCCCTTAATGGGCACTTGCACAATCTTCTCTACGAGGCGGTCCACAAAGAGGGAGAGACCTATTTCGTTGGGGGTGAACTTCGCACCCTTGATGGGCGAAATCTCTGCACGGGTAGAAAGCGTGTCGGCAAGGTTGTTGATGTAGATGGGCTTGAGATAGGCCGCGGTGATGGTGTCGAGCAAGTTCTGGGCGGCATAGACCGTTACAGAATCTTGTGAGAGCTTCATCCTTGACAGATAGTAAAGGCGGTCGGTGTTGATGTGTGCTTGTACCTTCACCGGTACGCGCTTGCTGAGACCATAATTGTAGAAAAACTCGATGGTGTCGGGCTTCACTCCCAGTATCTTTGTGCTGGAAGCCATTTGGCTGTTAAACTGCTTCTGCAACTCGGAAGACAGGAAGCTGACATGGCCGCTCGCATTGATATACTTATTGTAGTCGAGCGTCACGGGGTGAAAGCCTTGGCCGTAGAGATAATGGTAGAGCATCACGCCTCTGTCTCTGAGCGTGAGGTTGATGTGCGTAGGAGGCTCCGTCGTGATGACTACATTGTTGGGTACATTCTCCAGCTTTACCGGTACGGAAAAAGTGCGCTCGTAGGTCTCGTTCAGGGCCTGAAACATCCAGAAGGAGAACGACAGCAGGAGGAAGAATAAGAAAATCAGGAACTGCTTATTCCATAATTTGGAAAAGCGGCTCCTGAAAAAAATACTGAGTCTGTTTTTTTTGTCTCCCATCTTTGGGGCAATATTTTATCGGCGCTCCTGCTCAGAATAGTTGGGCATGATAGCAGACTTGGCAAACTTGATCTTAACACCGGTAGATACTTCCACCATAACAGTGTTGCTGCTCTCGTCGATGCTCTTAATCACACCGTAAATTCCACCGTAGGTCACAATCTCCTGACCTACGGTAAGAGCGTTGCGGAACTTCTGAATCTCCTTCTGCTTTTTCTGCTGAGGACGGATCATAAAGAAGTACATAATAGCAAAGAGAGCCACAAACATAATGATAGTGGGCATCATGCTTTGTTGGCCTTGTGCGGCTTGTAGAAATACGAAATTCATTTGTGGTAGATGTTATAAGTTATTTGAATAGTTTGTTTTCCTTCTTCAGGTGCTTGACAATGTGGTCGAGCAAGCCGTTGATGTAGGAAGAACTACGCGGCGTGCTGTAGACCTTGGCGATGTCAAGATACTCGTTGAAACTTACATTGAGAGGGATGCTGGGGAATGTGAGAATCTCAGCCAAGGCAATCTGCATAATGATTACGTCCATGAAAGCAAGGCGATTGAACTCCCAGTTCTTGCAGTTGTTGCGTATCAAGTTGCGGAGAGACTCCTCGTTCTTCAGCGTCGCGGAGAAAAGATTTATGGCAAATTCTCTGTCCTCTTCAGATGTGTAGTCGGGCAGCAGGGCTTGCTTCTCGGCAGCTCCTTCTTGGAAGCGCTTAATGGTTTTCAGAATGAAGGAGTCGATGATTTCCTTGTCGTCGTTCCAATAGAGGCATTGCTCTTCCAATAGGGCATCAAACTTCTCATTGTTGCAGATAAAAGTCTTATAGAGTTTGCGTACCAACTCGCGGTCGGCCTCGTAAGAAAAGTCTTCTCGGTTGAGGTAGAGTTGGAAAATGTCGCTGTCAATAAATTGGGCATACAACTCCTTGATGAAGTTTTCCTCCTCGCTCCAATCGGAAGCGTGGTTCTCAAGGTATTCTCCAAGCTGTTGGTTGCAAGCCAACTGACTCAGTAATTTGTTTTCTGCGAATTGTTTGTCGGGGTGTACACTATTAGCTGCTGCTACGATGCCTGTGCGTTTTTCTCTGGCTAACCTTACTTCGTCTTTTCGGGTAGCATATTTTTGCAACTCCACCAATAACTGTAAAAGATAGTGGTATAGGTCGTAGGATTTGGAAAGGCTGAAAGTGAGTTCTTTTTCTGCTACGTCGTATGATCTCCCTTCGTTCTGATAGTACGCATAAGTGAGCTGCACTACCTTAAGCCTTATAAGTTCTCTGTTAATCATAATCTCTTTACAGGCGTTCCTGCTATTAATTCTCTGCAAAAGTACAAAAAAAGAGGGACGTGACATATTTTTTCAGCTCCTTTTTTGGTCTTTACAAAATAAAATCCGAATTTTGCTTTCCGCCTTTTAGACTAAAAGGGCAAGGCGTAAGGATTTTTTAATTGTGACAATAAAAATATTTATAGGATATGACACAAGAGAAACATGATAACGAGACCCTGTTCTCAAAGTATGTGAAGGCCGGTAAGCGCGTCTACTATTTTGATGTGAAGCGTGACCGCCGTGGGGAGTTGTACTTGTCATTTACAGAGAGCAAGCGATTGAAGGAAGTAGGGGAGGACGCAAAACCTATGTTTGAAAAGCACAAGATTTTTCTTTACCAAGAAGATATGGCGAACTTCAAGTCTGTGTTTCTCGAGGCTCTAAATTATGTGGAGAGTCAACAAGAAACCTCAGAAGTGCCCGAAGATTTGGGCTTGAAGGCCATTCTTTCAGATTTGGATGTCGATTTGTAAGCCAGAGGCTTGCTCGTCTGAAATAAATAATGTAATTTTGCAGCCGATTTGCTTGACAAAGGTCTTGAGGCCTGCGTGTGATGGCGAATTAAGCTTTCTAACTTAATTTAGAGTAACACAAAATTTTTCAAAAAATGAAACAAATTTCTATCAACGGTGTTGTGAGAACCGACTTGGGTAAGAAATCTACCAAGGCAATCCGCAAGAATGGTGAAGTACCTTGCGTACTTTATGGAGAAAAGAAGGGTGAAAATGGTTTGCCCGAATCAGTACACTTCGTAGTTTCTGAAAAAGAAATCAACAAGGTAGTCTTTACTCCCCATGTATATCTCGTAAATATCGTAGTTGACGGAGTTGAGCACAAGGCTGTGATCAAGGAAATCCAATTCCACCCCGTTAAGGACAATGTACTTCACGTAGACTTCTACGAAGTAACTGCTGAAAAGCCCATCGTAGTTGGTGTGCCCATCGCTCCTCAAGGTCTTGCTGAAGGTGTACGTGCCGGTGGTAAGTTGATGACTCTCGTTCGTAAGCTCAATGTAAAGGCTACTTACAACGCCATCCCCGAAAAGTTGTTTGTTGACGTAACAAACCTCGGCCTCGGTAAGAGCATCAAGGCAGGCGATCTTTCTTTCGAAGGTCTCGAAATGGTTACTCCGAAGGATGTAATCGTATGCTCTGTGAAGATGACACGTGCCGCTATGGGTGCTGCCGCAGCAGCTGCTAAGAAAGGCTAATTAGTCATCTTGCTTGATTGATTCAGGCTGATTAAAGAAACAAAATTTATTGAAATGAACTTTTTAATTGTCGGTTTGGGAAATATCGGCGCCGAATACGCTAATACCCGCCACAATATAGGATTCAAAGTATTGGACGCCCTTGCTAAGGCGTCCAATCTTGTATTTGAGGACCGTAGGTATGGCGCTGTCACCACTTTGAAGGTGAAGAACCAGTCTTTGACGCTGCTTAAGCCTTCTACTTATATGAATCTCTCAGGTAACGCAGTGCGCTACTGGATGAACGAGAAAAAGATTCCATTGGAGAATGTGCTGATTGTCGTAGATGATCTGGCACTTCCCTTTGGTCAGTTGCGTATGAAACCTTCGGGAAGCGAAGCCGGCCATAACGGTTTGCGCCATATTACTTCTGTGCTCGGCACGCAGCAGTATGCCCGTTTGCGTTTTGGTATAGGAAATGAGTTTCCCCGTGGCGGCCAGATTGATTTTGTGTTGGGCGAGTTTGGTCCAGAAGAAATGGAGAAGATGGAAGAGCGCCTCACCTTTGCCGGAGAGATGGTCAAGACATTTGCCTTAGCCGGGATACAGTTTGCAATGAATAGCTGTAATAGAAAATGAGTGGCCAGAACGAAGCTCGTTTAGATAAATGGTTGTGGGCAGCCCGCATCTACAAAACCCGTACTTTGGCAGCCGATGCTTGTAAGAATGGGCGAGTGGCTATCAATGGTGCGCAAGCCAAGCCGTCGCGCTCGCTGAAGGTGGGCGATGAAGTCAGTGTGCGTAAGTCGCCTGTGACGTATACGTTTCGTGTGCTACAAGCTATTGAGAAGCGAGTAGGGGCAAAGTTGCTACCTGAGATTTTAGAGAATATCACCTCGCCGGAACAATATGAAGTGTTAGAGATGAGCCGCATCAGTGGTTTCGTTGATAGAGCCAGAGGTACGGGGCGTCCTACAAAGAAAGACCGAAGAGCGTTGGATGATTTTACTGCGCCGATATTCTTAGACGGTGATTTCGATTTTGACGAAGAAGATTAGAGACAGATATGTTTCTGTGAATAGATATTGTAGTTTTAATTCTTAGTTTATATAACTCCTATAATTCCTATGATGAAGAATAGATTTTTGAAGTTGGCATCATTAGTTGTTGCTTGCTTCTCCACATTCTCAGTAGCAGCGCAGAGTGAAACTGTAGTGTCCTTGGGTGGTAATGCATACATCACCAAGAGCCAGAGTAAAGAACTTTATATAGATGAGCGCAAGAATGCGATATGCAACTGGAATGATACTGCCTCTGTGATAAGTTTTTACTTTAAGCCTTCCCACAGCGGAAAGATGACCCTGGCTCTACAGGCAAATGGACATTCTGTAGTAGAAGTATCTCTCTTGGGAGAAAAGAAAGAGGTGGCCATTTGCGCTGATAGCTTGACCCGCATCGAGGTGGGAACTTTCAATGTCTTGGCTCCCAATTATGTGAAGGTAGATATTCGCGGAGTCAAAATCAATCATGGAGCAAAATTTGGTAATGTTGCAGCCCTCGTTGTGGGAGGGGATGTGAATCCTTTGGCTTATGTAGATTCCGAATTCAGTACCCATTTTGGCCGCCGTGGTCCTTCAGTGCATCTGGGATATGTTCTGCCCAAAGAGAATATCCAATGGTTCTACAATGAAGTGGTAGTGCCGGAGGAAGGAGATATTCCCAGTAGCTATTACATGGCTTGTGGTTTCGGAGAGGGTTACTTCGGTATGCAAAATAACAGCCCTGAGAGAAGAAGAGTGCTTTTCTCGGTATGGAGTCCTTATGAGACAGACAATGCTGCAGAAATTCCGGATTCTTTGCGCATAGTGCTTCTTAAGAAAGGTGCAGGTGTAACCGTTCAGGATTTTGGAAACGAAGGTTCCGGAGGACAGAGTTTTATGCACTATGATTGGAAAGCAGGCGAGCTCTGTCGCTTCCTTATGGGAGTGAAGCCTGATGGCAAGGGCAACACTGTGTATACTGCTTACTTCTTTGATAACACAAAGGGTAAATGGTCGCTTGTGGCCTCCTTCCGTCGCCCGAATATTTCTACCTGGTATACCAATGCCCATTCGTTCCTGGAGAATTTTAACCCGAAAATGGGTTATCAGAGCAGAAAGGCTTATTATGGAAATCAGTGGGCATGCACTGTCGATGGCAAATGGTTGCCCGTTAAGAAGGCTCGTTTTACGTGTGATGCAACCGGACGCCAAAAACAGCGCCTTGATTACAAGGGTGGGGTGGAAGCAAAGAATTTCTTCCTTCAGATGGGAGGTTTCTTTGATGACCTTGTGGAACCCAATGTCAACTTTGAGCGTGGAGGCAATGTGAGAAAGGCCCCTAAGGTAGATTTCTCCACACTTGAATAATACATGCAGTCTTGAAGCGCCCTCCAGTAAAAGCGAAGGGCCCTTGCTGGATGTTCTATAGAATTGCTCGGAGTTGCTCCGGGCAATTTTTATTTTGCCTGTCATCTTTCATTAGTCCAGGTTGGTAACGCGAACCCCTATTTTCTTAGGTTTCAATAACTTGGCGACTTGTTTTCTTTTACCTGCAAGCAGTGTCAAAAAAAGTATCAACCGTTTGACACAAAAGTGTCAAGCGCTTGAAATTTTTGTGTCGAGCAGATGAAATTTTTGTGTCAAGCGCTTGAAATTTTTTGAAAATAAGGTGTGCTGAAAATAAGTAGGCTTGAAAGTATAATACAAAGTGAAGGGATTTTTGTCTTGCGGCTTGATGCTATCTGCTTGTATCCTACTTGTGTCAGCCCAAGAGTAAGTATCTTTCCAACTTTTTTCCTTACTCCAAATATATTTCTTACTTTTGCAAAATTCCAATAGTGCGTTCGGGTGGTTCTACTTGAACAGGATTTTTATAGTATAATAATTGATAATTTTAATCTATATGAAAAGACAAAAACTTACAAACATGTGCTTGAGCCTCTGTTTGTCTCTCTTCTGCTTTTGCTCCTCGATGGTGGTAAAGGCCGAAGGCGGATTGCAGGGCGGCTCGGTCTATCGCATTTTGAGTGTGCCTTATGCTAAGGCGGTGACCAATGGCGATAATGGCGAAGCGGGAGCAGCGATCAAGCTGGCCGCAGTAAACAAAAACTCCAAAGGACAAGAGTGGATGCTCTATGCTGTGGACGAGACGAAGGGAGTTTACTCCTTGCTCAACACGGAGTATGCCCAGGCTGTCGACATGGTGCTTCAAGGCGATGGCGTTTTGCTCCAATGGCACTTTGAGCCCAAGAATGTGAACCAACAGATTCTGATACAGGCTGTTGAGGGCTTGGATAATACCTATCGTTTGCTGAACGCTTCGAGCGCGTTGAAAGCTGTAACAGCACAGGCGGACGGTACTTTGAAAATGCAGGACAATCTTTCTTCCGAAGCTACTTATTTCAGCTTGGAGAAGTTGCATAGTTCGGTGACTGTGACAAAGCCCATACAGAACATGTTTTATGTTTTGACCAACGTAGAAACAGGTCGTGTGGTTTCTACAAAGCAGAATGGTGAGAACAATGCTCCGCTCTATGTGGAAGACTATGTGGAGGGCGAGCTCTCGCAGGTGTGGAACCTTCTGCGACATGCTAAGGTGACAGCCCCCGGTAAGTACATGCTTTTCAATAAGACCTACAACAAGGCCGTGGATGCTGCGCTCGAGAGCGGTGCCGGTCCTTTGCTTTGGACTCTTGCTGACGAGGATGTAAACTGGAATCAGATATTCGACTGCCAACCGGTGGCAGGAAAGGAAAATGTCTATCAGCTGGCAGTTCAGAATAAGGGCGGAAGCATTGTGCGCTATCTGGCAGCCAATGCCGAAGGTGGCTTAATCTTGGTCACTTCGGAAAACGACAGCCGCACTTATTTTACTATGCGCAGTGTGGCCGCTGTGGCCGATCCTCCGAAAAACTATTGGGAAGATGAGACTCGCTTTGCCGAAAACAAAGAGCCCGGCCGTGCAGCCTATATGCCTTATGCCTCAGTGGCCGAAATGAAGGCCGATGCCAACTATCAATATCCCTGGCTCACTCCGGAAAAGGCCCAGATGCTGAGCCTGAATGGCCTGTGGCATCTCAACTATGTAGACAATCCGGCCAAGCGTCCGGGCGAAGAAGACTTCTTCGGCGACCAGGTGGATGTTTCTTCTTGGGACACCATCAGCGTGCCCTCTTGCTTGGAGATGAAGGGCTATGGCACACCTTTATATATAAATGTAGAGTATGCCTTCGCCGACAATCCTCCTTATATCAATATGAAGAATGGATTGACCAACTCCGTAGCTTCCTATCGCCGCAACTTTACCCTGCCCGAGGCTTGGGACAGCAAGCGCGTGTTCCTCCACTTTGAGGGTATTTATAGTGCCGCTTTCGTGTGGGTCAACGGAAACTATGTGGGCTACACACAGGGCGCCAACAACGTATCCGAGTTTGACGTGACAGCCTATGTGCGTCAGGGCGAGAACAATGTGAGCGTGCAGGTGTTTAGATGGAGCGATGGCTCTTATCTGGAAGGCCAGGACATGTGGCACATGAGCGGTATCCATCGCGACGTATATCTGATGGCAACGCCCAAGACCTTTGTGCGCGACCATTATATTACCTGCGACCTGAATGCAGCCGACAAGTATCAGAGCGGTACGATGAACGTGGCCTTGGAAATGGACAACCGCGATGGCTTAGCCGCCAAGAAGAACGTAGAAGTGCGCCTCCTCTCTCCCGAAGGCATGGAAGTGGCCAAGTTGAATAGCGTCTTCGAGTTTACTCAGGGACAGACCGTCAAGACTCAGAATGTTAGCTTCGACGCTTTGACCGGCTTGAAGTTGTGGACTGCCGAAACTCCGAATCTCTATACCGTAGAGGTAGCCCAGCTTGATGCTGACGGCAAGGAAGAGCATGTCTTCTCTACGAAGTATGGTTTCAGAAAGATAGAGGTGAAGAACAGCAATGTATATGTGAATGGCCAAAAAGTATTCTTCAAGGGAGCCAACGCACAAGATACCCATCCGCTCCATGGCCGCTCTATCGACGTAGCCACTATGCTTAAGGATGTGCAGATGATGAAGCAGGCCAATATGAATATTATCCGCGCCAGCCACTATCCGCGCCAGACAAAGATGTATTCCATGTTCGACTACTACGGACTCTACTGCATGGACGAAGCCGACCTGGAGTGTCACTTCAACTGGGAAAACAATGGCGGCACCTCTTCTAAGTGTATCGCCAATCAAGAGTCGTGGGCACCGGCCTTTATTGACCGCAACGTACGCATGGTGTTGTGCAGCCGCAACTTCCCCTCAGTGATGTTCTGGAGTATGGGTAACGAGTCATCCGGCGGTACGAACTTCAAGGCCGTTTACAGCGCCATCCGTGCTCTTGATGACCGCTTGATACACTACGAAGGAGCCACCCGTGCTTATACCGACCCCACCGATATGTGGTCAGTGATGTATCCCAATCTTAGCTCCGCAGAAAGCGAGGCCAACTACAACTATCGCTCTCAGCCCTACTTCATGTGCGAATATGCCCACGCCATGGGTAACGGTGTCGGCAACCTCAAAGAGTATTGGGACATCATAGAGGGAAGCACCTATGGTATCGGAGGCTGTATCTGGGACTGGGTAGATCAGTCAATCTATGATGCTGCTGATATCAAAAATGGCAAACTTACTCTGAACGGACAAAACTACTATCGCTCCGGCTACGATTATCCCGGACCGCATCAAGGAAACTTTGTCAACAACGGACTCGTTACTGCCGACCGTGCCTGGTCGCCCGAGTTGACAGAAGTGAAGAAGGTCTACCAGTATGTTAAGTTTAAGAGCTTCAGCTCCACAGCCAAGCGCGTGACCTTGCAGAACGCCTATGCCTTTACCAACCTCGACAAGTTCGTCCTCAAGTACACCATCTTGGTAGACGGCTTTGAAGTAGAAACAGGCTCAGTGGATATACCTTCCATAGAAGTGGGAACCTCAAAAGCAGTGACGCTGCCTTACACCACCAAGGCCGAGTCGGGCAAGGAAACTCTGATCTTGCTCAACGTCTGCTTGAAAGAAGCCACCTCATGGTGCGATGCCGGCTATTCTATTGCCGCAGAGCAGTACACCCTCGGCGCACGCTCAACATCGCTGGCCGCTGTGGAAAATGTAGACAACGACCCCTTGCTCGTAGACGATACCAGCAGCAGCTATCGCATCACCATCAAGAACAGCAAGACCTCTGTGGAATTTGGAACTTCCGGCAACTTGATTTCCTGGGAATACGACGGTACGCCCATGGTTGAAAGACAGAAAGGCATAGAGTACTCCAACTTCCGCTGGATTGAAAACGACACCTACGGAGATACCTCAAACGGCGTAACCGGTCACACAATGAGCTACAACCGCTCCGTTGATGGTTCCAAAGTGGTAGTGACCGTCAATGGCAGCGGCAGCAAGTGTCCCTATAAGTTCACCTACACCATCTACGCTTCCGGCCAGATAGACCTCAAGGCACAGTACATGCCGGCCACTGCCGAGCTGCGCCGCATCGGTCTTGAAATGTGTTTCCCTAAGGGATTTGAGAACGTGGAATACTACGCCCGTGGTCCGTGGGAGAACTACATCGACCGTCATAGCGGTTCGTACATCGGTCGCTACCACACCACTATAGACGACATGTTTGAGCCCTATTCCAAACCCCAGAGCATGGGTAACCGCGAGGCACTGCGCGACCTCACATTGTACAATGTAGTCATTGGTAATGGTGACCGCGTAGGTGTACGCATTGAGGCTCAAGGTCAGGTAGCCTTCTCAGTGTTGGGCTA
>CALCHR010000072.1 GCA_937901185.1 uncultured Bacteroidales bacterium | reverse complement strand
CACCGTCTCCACACGCTACCCCTCAACAGACAAGGTGGAAGACTTTCTGGAAAGCCAGCAGTACAAAGGCTCTGTGCGCTATGAAGAAAGCGACAAGTTCTGGTTAAGCTTGCTGACCAGCCTACTCCCCATCATCCTGCTTGTGGGACTCTGGGTATTCTTTATGAAGCGCATGAGCGGCGGTTCAAACAACGGCGGCGGCATCTTCAGCGTAGGCAAAAGCAAAGCCCGCCTCTTCGAAAAGGGCTCGGGCCTGCACATCACCTTCAAGGACGTAGCCGGACAAGAGGGCGCCAAGCAAGAGGTGCAGGAGATTGTAGACTTCCTTAAGAACCCACAAAAATATACCGAGCTGGGAGGAAAGATACCTAAGGGCGCACTGCTTGTAGGCCCTCCGGGAACCGGAAAGACCTTGCTGGCAAAAGCTGTAGCCGGCGAGGCCGACGTGCCTTTCTTCTCCATGTCGGGTTCCGACTTCGTAGAAATGTTTGTCGGCGTTGGTGCCAGCCGCGTACGCGACTTGTTCCGCCAAGCCAAAGAGAAAGCTCCCTGTATCATCTTCATCGACGAGATAGACGCCGTGGGACGTGCCCGCGGCAAGAACCCCGCGTTTGGCGGTAACGACGAGCGCGAAAACACCCTCAACCAGTTGCTCACAGAGATGGACGGCTTCGGCACTAACTCGGGCGTGATAATCCTGGCAGCCACCAACCGCGTAGACATCCTCGACAAGGCCCTGCTGCGCGCCGGCCGCTTCGACCGACAAATCCATGTGGACCTCCCCGACTTGCCCGAGCGTGTTGCCATCTTCAAGGTACACCTCACACCGCTTAAGCTCGACGAAGGACTTGACATCGATTTGCTGGCCCGCCAAACTCCGGGCTTCTCCGGCGCCGATATCGCCAACGTGTGCAACGAGGCCGCACTCATCGCCGCACGCCACAACCGCACCAATGTGGGCAAGCAGGATTTCCTTGATGCCGTGGACCGCATCATAGGCGGTTTGGAGAAAAAGACAAAGGTGATGACCGCAGAAGAGAAACGCACCATAGCCATCCACGAGGCCGGACACGCCTCCGTATCCTGGATGTTGAAATACGCAAATCCGCTAGTGAAGGTAACCATTGTGCCGCGCGGACAAGCCCTTGGCGCCGCATGGTACTTGCCTGAGGAGCGCAACATTACTACCAAGGAGCAGATGCTCGATGAGATTTGCGCCACTCTGGGAGGCCGCGCCGCTGAAGAACTCTTTACCGGCCACATTTCCTCCGGTGCGCTCAACGACCTGGAGACAGTCACGAAGCGTGCATACGGCATGGTGGCATACCTAGGTATGAGCGACGAGCTCTCCAACCTCTGCTACTACAACAACCAAGAGTATTCCTTCACCAAGCCTTATTCGGAAAAGACTGCCGAGAAAATTGACTCGGAAGTGAAGAAACTTATCAACGAGCAATACCTCAGAGCTAAATCAATACTCAGCGAGCACGCAGCCAAACACGCTGCGCTGGCTGAAATTCTTATCAACAAGGAAGTAATCTTCACTGAGGACGTAGAAAACATATTTGGCAAGCGTCCCTGGAAGAGCCGTGCCGACGAACTTCTGGAGACTGAGCAAAAAGAGGTTATCACCTTCGACGAAGCCCACACGTCAAGCACAGCTGATGTGGCTTCAGAAACCACAGTAGAAACCAAAGAAGAAACCAGCCATGAATAACTTTTTTCTTCGTGCCCTTACCGGGGTGCTCTATGTCGCAGCTTTGGTAGGCTGCACAGTCTACTCGCCCGCCACGCTAGTAGTGTTTTTCACTTTGGGCACCGCGCTGAGCATCTGGGAATTTTCTACCAACGTGAACCGCTATGCCGGAGCGCAAGTGAACCGTCTTATCAACACGCTGGCAGGCGTTTGCCTCATGCTGGCTGTGGCCGGTTTCTGTTCCGAGGCCACCCAGTCGCGCCACTTCATCCCCTACCTCTTCACACTGCTCTATCTCCTCATCAACGAGCTATACCGCAAGCAACCCGACCCCTTAAAAAACTGGGCCTACGCTTTTGCCTCGCAGCTATATATTGCCCTGGCGTTCTCCATGATATTCGTCCTGGCTTTCCGCTACGATGCGATGACCAACCGCGTTTGCTACGAGTGGATCTACCCTCTCTCGGTATTCATCTTCCTTTGGGTGAGCGATACGGGAGCCTACCTCTGCGGTTGCACACTGAGCCGCTATTTCCCAGCCAAGCTCTTCGAGCGCATCTCGCCTAAGAAGTCATGGGTAGGAAGCATCGGCGGTGGACTGCTTTGCTTGGCAGCAGCCGTAGTCCTTTGGCATTTCTTCCCAGAGAAGATGCCCCTCCTCTACTGGCTTGGTTTCGGCCTTACGGTCTGCGTATTCGGCACCTGGGGCGACTTGGTGGAAAGCCTCTTCAAGCGCCAGCTCGGCATCAAGGATAGCGGCAACATCCTTCCCGGCCACGGCGGAATGCTAGACCGCTTCGACTCGGCCCTGCTGGCCATCCCCGCCTCCGTGCTCTATTTCTACCTGCTCAATATCTAAGCACAGCATACAGAAAGCCTTGCAAAGCCGCATCCCAAGCTTACAGGAAAAGCGCTTTGCAAGGCTTTTTTTGTACCCCTATTTTAAGGCCTTTTCTTAGTAAACTTCTAGGAAAAACTCGGAGTTTACTAGGAAAAATTTGTAGTTTACTAAGAATTCCTAGAAAGCTACTAAGAAAACGCCACCCTAAACACCATTTTTCCAGGAACAAGAAATCCAATACAGGCCACACATATATTATATAAAATAAGGAAAAAGTTTTTTGCAGTTCTTAAGGATTTATGTATCTTTGCCCTTGCATATATTGCACAGACCACGAGACATCTATAATTTATTAACCATACTAAAAAATTTATCCTTATGAAAAAGCTTTGTAAAGTATTGGCTCTGTCCTTTGCTTTAGTTGTAGCTCTCAGCAGCCAAGCTGTGGCACAGTCGCTCTCTCCCTCTACCAAGTGGCATTGGGACAAGGGTACAATCGTTGTAGAAACTCCCTCTCGTCCTGCCGGTCAGCAGCACGTACTCGGCTTGAAGGCTGCTCCTATCAAGACCGTACGCGTAGCATTCGTTGGTCTCGGCATGCGTGGTGATGGAGCTGTTAACCGCTTCGCCCACATCCCCGGTGTAGAAATCGTAGCTCTCTGCGACTATGAAGAAGCTCGCGCTGAAGAATGCCAAGAGTATCTCAAGAAGAAAGGTCTTGCTCCCGCAGCTATCTACTCTGGCGAATTCGGATACCAAGAAATTTGCAAGCGTCCGGACGTAGACTTGGTGTACATCGCTACCGACTGGAACCACCACTATCCCGTAGCTAAGTTCGCTATGGAAAACGGCAAGCACGCTGCCATCGAAGTTCCCTCAGCTATGAACCTCGAACAGTGCTGGAGCTTGATCAACCTCTCTGAGCAAACTCGCCTCCACTGCTTCATCCTTGAAAACTGCTGCTACGACTACTATGAGCTCAACGCACTTGCAATGGCTCAAGATGGCGTATTCGGTGAAATCATCCGCGCAGAAGGTGCCTACATCCACGGTCTCGAATGGTTCTGGGACTACTACTGGAAAGATCCTAACGACAACGACACAGAGAACCTCCACTGGCGTATGAAGTACAACAAGGAAAACCGTGGCGACCTCTACGCTACTCACGGCCTTGGTCCCGTAGCTCAGTGCCTTGATATCCACCGCGGCGACCGTTTCACTACCCTCATCGCAATGGATACTGAAAGCTTCGTAGGTAAAGAATGGGTGGAAAACAAGACCGGCAAGGAGTGCAAGGAATTCCGCAACGGCGACCACACCACTACCCTCATGCGTACTGCTAAGGGTAAGGTAGTAGAAATCCAGCACAACGTAATGACTCCCCAGCCCTACAACCGTTTGTTCAAGCTCACCGGTACAAAGGGTTATGCTACCAAGTATCCCGAAGCCAAGTATGCTCTCTCTGCAGATGCTCTCAAGGGTACAGAAGCTCCTGCTGTAGACAACCTCAACGCACACGACTTCATCAATGCCGAGCAAGCTGCTGCGCTTGAAAAGAAATACTACCACCCCATCCTTACAAAGTATGGTGAACTTGGTCGCGAAATGGGCCACGGCGGTATGGACTTCATGATGGATGCCCGCTTGGTTTACTGCTTGCAGAATGGTCTGCCCCTCGACATGGACGTTTACGACATGGCTGAATGGTGCTGCCTCGCAGAGTTGGGTACACTCTCTATGGACAACAACTGCGCTGCCGTAACTTTCCCCGACTTCACTCGTGGTCACTGGAACGACGTGAAGGGTTACAAGCACGCTTACGCTGAGCCCGAAGCTGAAAAAGCTACTGAGGCCGCTGCTCAAGCATTTACAGCTAAGCACGTACAAGCTGTGAAAGACAACAACTTGTGGGCTCTCTACGATGCACTCAAGGCTGCCAAGAAAGAAGCTACTAAGGCTACAGAAGCCAAGGCTCAAAAGGCAGCTCAAAAAGTTGTTGCCAAGGCTCAAAAAGCTTACGACAAGGCTGTAGCTAAGGCTGAGAAGCAAATGACAGAGTGCTGCGGCAAGTGCAAGAAGTAAAAATTTCTGCACCTATAAGCAGCCGAGAGTTTTCTCCTTAGAGATTCACTCTCCACAATCCCATAAAGCCCTGCCGAACTATTCGGCGGGGCTTTTTCTTTGTCGGAGTTGTCCGTACGGATTTAATTGAGTAACTTCGCACACCATCCCACGGCAGCACAAGCCCCTTTTCAGAATACAATGAAGCAATACAGCTACGGACAGATTTGGAAAATAGCCTACCCCGTTCTCATCAGCGTACTGATGGAGCAACTCGTAGGCATGACGGACACGGCATTTCTTGGACGTGTGGGCGAAGTGGAGCTGGGAGCTTCTGCCTTGGGCAGCATATTCTACATCGCCATCTTCATGCTTGGCCTCGGACTCGGCACAGGTTCGCAAATCATCATGGGACGCCGCAACGGCGAAGGCAACCTTCTCGAAGTAGGCAATGTCTTTTACCATAGCCTACTCCTATTGCTTGGCATCGCCGCCCTGCTTTTCTCTTTCATCCGTTTCGGCAGTTCCGGTATTCTGCATAGCATCATCTCCTCGCCCGACGTTTATGCCGCAGCGATGGACTACCTTAACTGGCGCGTCTACGGCTTCTTCTTTGCCTTCGTAGCCATTATGTTCAGAGCTTTCTACGTAGCTACGACCAACACCAAAACGCTTACGCTCAACTCCATCTTGATGGTGACGAGCAACATCCTCTTCAATTACATCTTAATCTTTGGTAAATTTGGCTGCCCCGCTATGGGAATTGCAGGCGCAGCTTTAGGCTCGGTGTTGGCAGAGGCGGTGTCGATGCTATTCTTTATACTGAACACACGCCTCAAGCTCGACTATAAAAAATATGGTCTGCACCTTCGCCCCACATTCCACCGCCAGCTCTTCGGCCGCGTGTTCAGCCTCTCGGTATGGACCATGCTACAGAATTTCCTCTCGCTGGGCACATGGTTCCTTTTCTTCCTGGCTGTAGAGCATCTGGGCGAGCGCGAGTTGGCCGTTACGAACATCATCCGCAACGTGTCGTCGTTCTTCTTTATGACCATCAATGCCATAGCCACCACCACCAGCACGCTGGCCAGCAACTTGATGGGACAGGGCGAGGCCGACTCTGTCATTCCCCTTGTGAAGCGAAGCACCAAACTGGCTTTCTACATCGTCATCCCCATGATGATTCTCGTGAGCCTCATCCCCGAAAGCGTACTACGCATCTACACCGACGAGCCCCATCTGGTATCAGCCGGCATCGGCTCGCTCTACGTGCTGCTCTCCTCCTACTTACTCACCATCCCCACCCGCATTCTGCTCTGCACCGTGATGGGAACCGGTAACACCCGCCGCGCACTCTGGATAGAAACACTCTCGCTCAGCATCTACACCCTCTTCATCGTAGTGGCCATCTTCTACCTCCGCGCCTCGCTTCCGGTATGTTGGTTGAGCGAACACGTCTACCACGTGCCTGCTCTTTTGCTCTGCTGGACTTACTTGCGCAAAGGAACTTGGCGCTACAAGAATGTATGATTCTAAGAAAAATTTGTAACTTTGCCCAAGACTAAAAATCTGAATACAAAAAAATATCCCAATATGGCAAACGAAAAAATAATCCTTACCGGCGACCGTCCCACCGGTCGTTTACATATCGGCCACTATGTTGGCTCGCTACGCCGCCGCGTAGAGTTGCAAAATGCCGGCGACTACAAGAAGATGTTTGTCTTCATTGCCGACGCACAAGCCTTGACCGACAATATGGACAACCCCGAAAAGGTAAGACAGAACGTCATCGAGGTGGCCCTCGACTATTTGGCCTGCGGCCTCGACCCTGAAAAGGTAACCATCTTTATACAAAGCCAGATACCCGAGCTCTGCGAACTGTCGTTCTACTTTATGGACTTGGTAAGCGTGAGCCGCTTGCAGCGCAACCCCACCGTGAAGACAGAGATTATGATGCGCGGCTTCGAGTCGAGCATCCCCGTGGGTTTCTTCACTTACCCCATCTCACAAGCAGCCGACATCACCGCTTTCCGAGCCACCACCGTTCCCGTAGGCGAAGACCAAAAACCGATGATAGAGCAGGCCACAGAAATTGTACGCCGCTTCAATCACATCTATGGCGACACGCTCGTTGAGCCTAACATCATGCTGCCCGAAAACGCTGCCTGCCTCCGCCTACCGGGCACCGACGGAAAAGCCAAGATGTCAAAGTCGCTTGGCAACTGTATCTACCTCTCCGAGACAGCCGACGAGATGCGCAAGAAGGTGATGTCCATGTACACCGACCCCTTGCACATCAACGTAGCCGACCCCGGCCACGTTGAGGGCAACGCCGTGTTCACCTACCTCGATGCCTTCTGTCGCCCCGAACACTTTGAGCGCTACTGGGCCGACTATGCCAACCTCGAAGAGTTGAAGGACCACTATCGCCGTGGCGGATTGGGCGATGTGAAATGTAAGAAATTCCTCGAGAAGATTCTCAACGAGACGCTCGACCCCATCCGCGCCCGTCGCAAGGAATTTGAGAAAGACATTCCGGCCATCTACGACATGCTGCGCCGTGGTTGCGAAGACGCCCGCGCCGTGGCAGCCGACACACTGGCCGACGTGCGCCGCGCCATGAAGATCAACTACTTCGACGACGCCGAACTCATTGCCGAGCAAGCACGCCGATTCTCAGAATTAGGCTAATAGCTGTACGAAAGCCATACGAAGACCGAAAGGGCTGTTTGGAAGCATTTTCAAACAGCCCTTTCTCTTTTCTGCCTACACACCACGAGTAAAAACTGCCCATCCACCCACCCTCTGAAAGCTAGAAAAATGGCCTTCGTAATTCTCTGAAAATCAAGGGTCATTTTCGCCCGTTTCTTAGGTAAAAGCTAGGTGAATTTCGGTAACTACTAAGAACGCGAAAGTAACTACTAAGAACGCGAAAGTAACTACTAAGAAAAACACCAAGATATAGGCCATCTTTCCGATAGGAAAAAAGTTATGAAAAAAAGACTCGTAGCATTTTCTACAAGTCTTCTTATATGCGCCACTTCTTGCAAGGCCTTTTTTCAGCCTTGAGGAAGTTTGCTTGTTCTGTTGCGTGAGATTTTTACCTCAGCCCCTCCTTCGGCTACTTGTCTTTCTTTCCAAAGACAGAGAAGTGCACGTAGCGCTTGGGGTGCGCCTTGAGGTCTATCATCAATGAGTCAGCATGGCCAACGGTGCTTGTCAGACCGTCGTAGAGGCTGCGGTCGTTGAGCATAAGACCCAACGTATTATCCTTGCTGTTCATCTTCATGCTGAGGTCTTCTGTAATCTTTTTGGTATTCTCCAGGGTGGTGTTCACACTTTGCATAGTGGCAGCCACATCCACTGTTGCCAGGTTTCCGGTCAGTGTCTCCACGTTCTCGCCGATGCGGTTCAGGCGCGCCGTGAGTTGGGGCACGTCGTTCTTCAGCAAGCGGTTCAATTGTGTAGTGGTGGTTTTCAAGTCGGCCGTGATGTCGGCAGCGTTGTGGAGCGTGTTCAAAAGAGCGGGGTCGCCGGTCAAGCGGTTCAGATTATCCATGATGGAATCAAGCTTGGGGAGGATTTTCACCACGGTGGGAATCATCGCCTCCATCTTGCTGAGCGAGCCTTCATACTTGCCGCCTATGATGGTGTCTTGGGGCGCCAAAAAATGGAGGGGGTCTTCGCCCAAGACGAGGTTCATCTTTGCGCCGCCCATCAGTTCGGTCTCTATTTCAGCCTTCGTACCCTGCGGCACACGCATCTCGTCGTCGAGTTCAATACGCACCACCACGCTCTCCGAGTTCTTATAGTCGTAGAAAATCTCACGGACAATTCCCACAGGATAGCCGTTGGCAAAGACAGCATTGGAGATGGTCAAGCCATTGATGTCTTTGAACTTCACATAATAGGTATTGCTGGCCTGGAAGACGTTGATGCCTTTCAAAAAATTGATGCCAATAAATAGCAGCACGACGGCCACGATGCCGGTCAGTGCAATCTTTACTTCTTTGGTAAAAAACTTCATAATCTAGTGTTTGTGTTATTTGCTTTGGGATATTTTTATGGCAGTTTGCAGCTCGACACGCTTCCCGTTGATGAAAGCCACCACAAAGGTCTTGGGAAACTTCTCTGCAATGGTGCGCTGCAACTTGCGGGCATCGGCTATGCTCTCCGTGCTGCCATAAGTGTATTTATACATAGCGCCTTCTTTATAGTAGGCCACGCCCTTCAAGCCCTTAAAGCTCTTGTCGGTCTCTGGCAAGCAGCGGTCGAGCGCAAAAAGTTGCACCTTGAAGACCGGGCGGTTGCTCTGCGAAACAGCAACGGGGGCGGACTTTTCTTTTTGCACTACGGTATCAAGTTGAGCCGGCTGTTGCTTTTCTTCCACAACCGCAGGAGCTACAGGAACTACCGTTTTCTGTACAGAAACCTCTGCCGGCGCAGCTGTTTGCACCACCTTAGGCTCCGGTTTCTTCTCTTCTGCCACAGAAGGGCGAAGCGGCGCTTGCTGCACCGGCACTTCTTTCTCCTCCACTATCGACGACGGAGAAGGGGGTACGATGGTGGGGAAACTCTGCAATCTGCGATACTCCATAAAGCCATCGTAGATGCTTCGGCCCAATTCTCTCACACCTTTCTTAGAAGAAAGATAGCGCTCCTCCTCGGGCGTGGAGATAAAGCCCAACTCTGTGAGCACAGCAGGCATAGAGGTTTTGCGCAATACCAGAAATCCGGCCTGATGAACGCCTTTGTTCTTCCGACCGCGGCGGGTATATTGTTTCTGAATACAGGAGGCCAAATCCACACTCTGCTTCATATAGCGGTCCTGCATAAATTCAAAGATGATATAGCTCTCGGCGCGGTTAGGGTCGAAGCCTTCATAGGTCTGCTGATAGTTTTCCTCCAAACAAATGACAGAGTTTTCTCGCTTGGCTACTTCCAGATTGGCAGCAGCACGCGCCATACCCAAAGTATAGGTCTCGGTACCGTAGGCAATACGGCCCTTCGGCAAAGCATTGGTATGGATAGAGACAAAGAGGTCGGCATTATTGCGGTTGGCTATCGTGGCACGGCGGTCAAGAGAAAGAAACACATCGGTCTTACGCGTATAGATGACCTTCACATCGCTGCAATTCTCTTCCACCAATCGGCCAAACTCAAGAGCTACTTTCAGATTGATATCTTTCTCCTTGGAAATACGCCCAACAGCGCCGGGGTCTGTTCCACCATGACCGGCATCTATGACAAGCGTAAATCTCTTCTTCTGCCCCTCCGAAAAAACCGACATAGCGCCGAAGAGGAAAAGCAGAAAAGTAAATAAGAAATTCCGGATATATCTTTCCATCTGAGCCATTTAATGTTGCAAATGTAAGAGTTTTTTTTGAGAAACCCATTGCTCTGCTATAGTTTTCTTATCTCCTACACCTTCGTCTAAGCCTCTAATTATATATATAATAATGTGTAGCAACTACAGCTAAATACCCACGGCCCCCTCCTCCAAATAGCCTATACAATTTTTAACAAAAAAAATTATCTAAATATTTGGTACTATAAAAACAAAGCTATACATTTGCACCAGAAACATAATTGTAACAATTACAAAATTGAAATGAAAATCTCAGCGTTTGACTACCTCACCCAGCAAGGCATTAAGCCCTCCGTTCAGCGACTCGCCGTAATGGAATACCTTATGAGGTATCGCTCGCACCCCTCCGCCGATGAAATCTACAACGCTCTGGTGGAAGACATCCCCACCCTGTCGAAGACAACTGTCTACAACACACTGAAACTTTTTGTGGAACAGGGAGCCGCCATTATGTTGACCATCGACGAGCGCAACACAAAGTTTGATGCCGACACCACGCCGCACGCACATTTTTTCTGCCGCCGCTGCACAAAGGTCTACGACCTGCCGGTGGAAGCAAAAAAACTCTTACAAAGCACAGAAATTCCGGAAGGATTTAAGGGCGAAGAAACAGCCCTCTACGTAAAAGGCGTATGCAAAGCCTGCCAGCAATCTTAGAATTAAAATTTTCACTTAATAACAGACTGACAATTAACAATTAAAAAATTAAACACTATGAGCAAGAAATTTATCTGCACCGTTTGCGGTTTTATCCATGAAGGTAACGAAGCCCCTGAAACTTGTCCCGTTTGCCGTGTACCGTCCTTTAAGTTCAAAGAATTGGAAGAAGACGCCGGTCTCTCCTTCGTTGCTGAGCACGAACTCGGAGTGGCAAAAGGCTGCGATGAAGAGATGATCAAGGACCTGAACAACCACTTCATGGGCGAATGTACTGAAGTAGGTATGTACTTGGCAATGTCAAGACAAGCTGACAGAGAAGGTTATCCTGAAATCGCAGAAGCATTCAAAAGATATGCTTTTGAAGAAGCAGAACACGCTGCAAAATTCGGCGTAACTGCCGCCATTGGATTATTCCAGCAGTTCTATTTATAACCGGAAGGACATACTCTTTGGTAGACCGTGGCAGGAGCAGGCCTCCTGCCGGATAAGGAGGCTGGCTATGGAAACTATTTACTCAGACATTGCGACCCGTACCGGCGGTAACATTTATATCGGCGTTGTGGGGCCGGTACGCACCGGAAAGTCAACGCTGATCAAGCGCATTATGGAGGAATTGGTCATCCCCAACATTGACGATCCATACCGCAAGGAGCGGGCCAGAGATGAGCTGCCCCAGAGTGGCTCCGGCAAGACCATCATGACCAGTGAACCAAAGTTTGTGCCGGAGGAGGCAGTGGAGATCTCCCCGGACGGCACTGCCAAGCTGCGGGTACGGATGATCGACACTGTGGGGTACATGGTAGATGGGGCTGTGGGCGCGGAAGAGGACGGTGTCCCCCGAATGGTCACTACCCCCTGGTATGACCATGAGATCCCCATGACCCAGGCGGCAGAGCTGGGCACGAAAAAGGTCATGGAGGATCACTGCACCGTGGGTGTGGTAGTTACCACCGACGGAACGGTGACGGACATTCCCCGCAAAGACTATATCGATGCGGAGGAACGGGCCATTCGGGATATGCTGGCTACGGGCAAACCCTTTGTGGTCATTGTCAACAGCAGTAATCCCAAGGGGGCGGAGGCTCGTGCGCTGGGAGAGTACATTGCGGAGACTTACGGCGTGAGTGCCCTGTGCGCCGACTGTCAGGGAATGCATGATGCATATCTGAAGGAGCTTTTGCGGGCATTGCTCTATGCCTTCCCCCTGCGGGAGATGCAGGTCT
>CALCHR010000071.1 GCA_937901185.1 uncultured Bacteroidales bacterium | reverse complement strand
AGACTATTTTCAACCGTGGATAAACGACTACCTACAACATCAAGACCTAAGCTAACCTGCTCAATACCGTCTTCAATATGATTTAAATGCTCAGCAGCAAGAACGGTCTCATCATCAACAAATGTTTGTTTCTTGTAATTAGCCATTATTTATCCCCCACTATTTAAGCCTGTTCCTGATAAGGAATATAAGCAGTAGGTACACGAGTACCTTCTACAATTACTAGGCCATTCTCAACGGTTTCAAATGCGGCAGCTCTATCCTCGGCAGATAAGACACCATCTTGAGAAGCCATCTGATACATGCCATTCTTTGGATTACCAATTAAAATCGTCATGCCAGTAATAGTTTCATCCTTAATTTCGACTTTACAAGCCTGAGTGAACATAGACTCTGTTGGTCCCAAAATACATCTTGCATTATCAGAACTCTTAGCACCCGTTGCTAAGTTTGTAATGATAATCTTATCATCATTTTGACCTTGAGCAATACTGAATACTGAAGGATTATTGGTTTCAGAAATTGGAAGGTGGCCAGTATAAGCAGACTGTTTTGAAGTGTTCCAGTATGCAACTTGAACAGGGTTATTAGCTATAGAGTATGCATAACGAACAGAAGGTTTACCATCAATAGTTTCATAGAAGAAGAATCCATGGATATAAAAGTAAGGAATTGTTACTTCGCCCTTTTCTGAAGTTCCATCAGTATTGGTATCACCATCAGCCACTGCTGTTGTAGGTGCACCATATAATTTAACAGTATAGGTCTTGCCACTTTCAACAGGGAATTCGCAAACATCCATACCTACAGTCTTTGTAACTCTATTACCACCAGCATTAATCACTGTTGGGGTTGAGGCAGAAATACCATAGTAACACATCTGCACAGGATAATCTTCTGGATTATAAAGGTTAAAGATATCTGCTTCAGCAAGTATTACATCAAGAGTAGTATCGCTAGTAACAGTATAAACGCCTGTCTGAGTCTTATAGTCTACCGCAGAAACAAGCCAATCTACGTCAGTACCGGCAGGAACAGTGATAGATTTACTCTCTTCGCCATTAATTGATACAAAAGCAGTTTCTGGTGTAGGTGCAACAGTAAAGGTGTATAGTGGCTTAGTTGCTGCCTGAATAACCACATCGCCTGTAACAGCTGTGATACTAATATTTACTTTATTATCTTCTACTGTACAAACATTGCTAATCTCTACGCCATCCATAGTAATACGGATACTGTTAATATCAATAACATAGCCTTCAGAGATTACAATAGAGGCACCAAGCATTGCGCCTTTTTCTACTGTCGCAGGGCCATCAAATACAGCACCCTGGTCTAATGCGGTAGAAATACGCCATTTGGTTAGAATACCGATATTAGACTTACTAAAATCGGCGCCTGATAGGGTAATAATCATAGTTTATTAGTCTCCTTGTTTAAAATTTTTTATTTAATTAATTTAGGCTTTATTTTAAATGACTTTATTACGCTCTTCCTAAAATCATTTGACCTAATATAGCTGTGCCTAATAAAGCTTTTGCATTGTCAAAATCAACAACAAGCTCTTCAACGTCAAAGGCCAAAATCTTATCGTAATCAATGTCTAAAAGCGCATAAAGGGCAGTAATATTGGCCTCGATAGGTGATAAATCAATATCGGCACCAAGCTCTTTAATTGTCCCATTAGCTAATATGATATAACCTTTAGCCGGGTCTTTTTCAGTATCTTCTGGCACGACAGCAATTAGCTGACCGGGATATGCAACGGGATTTGTAGCGGCATATAAGACAGCCATTTCATAGCTATCAAATACTGAGAATTTATCGAGAGGAATACTGTTAGTTCTGTTAAATACAACACCGGCATCCCAAGCAGCGCCATTAGCAATACTGTCAAATAATTTTGTTCTTTCTACAGCCATAACTTACCTCCTCAACTCCAAGTAAGAGCAAGTGTGGTTGCTCCATAAGCCGCATCATTGTTTATATAAAAGACCGTATAAGTGCTTGTTACACCATTTTCATGATTAACGGTTACTTCTTTACTGTTAACCGTCAAAGGAAGATTATTGCTATCTTTTACACTAAGACTAGTTTTTCTTCCCTTCGGCACAGCGTAGAAAAACTGCATCCAAGAAGTTGTGCACTTAGCAGAACTAACTGGTGTGGTTGTTTGTTTCTGATTGGTAGCTAAGCCTCGGATAGTGCTTGAGTCTATTGTAGTTAAGTCAATCGAAGCTGTCTTAAATCCATAAAAATTAGGACGATAACCGGTCACTAAATTCTTTGTCAAAGAGACAGTACCAGCTTTAATTTGTTTAGAAATGCATGGATTACCTAAATTAGTTGCAGGTATTGCGTCGTCATCCGTATATGTAGCAGTAGCTGTTATGTTACAACAGTTACCTTCTGTTACTGTAATTTCATTAAAAGAACCAGCAGCCGTGTCTCGTGTTTGCTCATTAAAAGTTACAGACCAACTTTCCGCAATTACACCAGCAGTTTTTCCAGCATCACTGTCGGCTTTGACTATACCATACGAATACGAACCAGCATTTAAAGAAGCCTCATAAACAGGTACGAATTTTGTTCCTATCTCACGGTACACAACACTAACCGGAATAGACACGGTAGGCTGTGTAGTAGTAGGTTCTTTTTCTTCAGTCCAAATAGCTTCAAAAACTTGTCTAAGATTTTTACCTCTTGCTGGTATGGTTCCTGACCCAGATTCATTCAATGTGATATTACCTACGGCTGTAGTAATTACAATATCATCATCAAAAATCAGGTTATCAGCCTCAAGAACGTAAAAAGGTAAATCAGTTATCGATGTGCCTTCTACTATTCCTGTATTTGAATTTAAAACTCCATCGCCTAGTTTAAATCTTTTATAAGAATAATTTTCATCTTCATCATAAATAATCAACTCACCGGCAAGCGGAACAAAACCAGTAGCTAATTTCCAGTTAGCCTCTATATCATGCTTATGTTGAATTCGCGTTTGAATTTTCTTTGGCAAATAATACTCTCCTCTCTAAGATTAATAAAAAATAAAACCCACGTAGAAGTAGTAGACATATCTCATTTACAGAGACATTAGAATTTCGAGCCTACTACGCCAGTGAGCTATAATATCTTTATCATTTCAGGTGTCTCCTTTAAAATTATCTTTTCAAATTTTTGGACACTAGGAATAGCCATCATTTCAGATTATTCCAGAGTATTTAATTATACTTCCTATAATTTAGCATATTAAAGAAGCACAAAGTAGTTATACTTTTAATAAAACTACTTTGTGCTTTTATTTATTCTTTATAGTCAGTGATGCGTCCGCCGTCGATAGTCTCTGAATATAATATTTCCTGCATTAGACTTTCAAAAGCAGAATTTATAAAAAAGTCTAGTTCAGACAGTGTGCGCTGTCCATCTCCAAGTTTTACTCTAGCATATGAATGCTCTGAATCTACATCGTACACAACAAGCTCGCCTGCAGCTGGTACCCAGTCTGCAAATTTCAGCCACTCTGTCTCTTTTTTGTGAAGAAAACTAACTCTAGCCTTCATTAGCAGCCTCCATTCTTAAGGATTTGAAATAGTAATTTATCCTTAACTGTTGCAGAGATGTCCATACCATAAGTAAATGCGTTAATAGTACTAATATCTGTTAACATATTTATGTACTGCTTAGCTGCATTAAAATAAGTAGTATGATATAAAACATGTTTTCGATACGCTGCAATTATCAGCAAAATATCTTCTCGAACAAAAATTCTACATGGCTGATTGTCAGCATGATAGATAAAAGTATCTACTCCATTAGCCAGCTGATTTTCAAAATTCAACAAGTTTAACTGGTCTTCTGCGGTCAATGAGAACTTATAGGAGTTCCCATCTAGCAAAGTAACAGAAAAGCCAGCTGTAATATGTTTTTTACATGCAGAGGATAATGCTCGAAGAGCAATTCGCTTCGTATTTAAAAGAATTGACTCGTCCGCGCAGACTTCTTGACCAGAATTTAATAGGCTAAAAAGCCTATTAAATTCTTCATTGTCAATCTCTTTAATACTTACTGCAACAGTGTCTACTAACACTGGTCCATTAAAACTATAAATAGTTTGGTTGTCAGAACCTACGATACCATGTGCTGACAGACGGTCTGTGAGCGCTTTATGACCGTAGGGTAAAAATCTTACAAATTTTGGATTACGAACAACATCAATAATCTTATTGTCTTTAATGATTTTATAGTCCATTTGTCATCGTCTCCCCATCTGCAAAGTTTATTACGCTACCTATACGAGCACCAAAGAAAGGATCTTTTCTATACACTACTCCATTATCTGTATAGGTACCATCAAAAGCCTCTAAGTGCTGCTCTTTAGTCCAAGGTAAATTAAATGTTATTGGGTTTTCTGCACTGCCAGAGTTAATGAAAGCGTTATGATGTATGTAAGGCAATACTGCATTACCATTTACATCAGCTCGTTTCTCAAAAGTAACGGTATGCAAGCTAGCCATATCTCCAAAAGAGCGTGCCAATACATTTTCAACAGATCCAGGAATTGTAACGCTTCCTAATGCACAAGAGTCAAATACGTAGGTCTGAATGTTAATAAGTCCGTTAGGTAGTTCAATCTCACGTAAATTTGAACACCAGGCGAAACATGTAGCATCAAGTGTACGTAGCTCACTTGGCAGTTTAACAGACACTAATGAAGTACAATAGCTAAAGGCATTAGCCGGTATAATACTTACTGCGTCAGGAATAGTGACTGCTGTAATACCAACACGTGAGAAGCAACTCTGGGCAAGATGAGATATCGAGCCATCCATAGGAATTACTGCATTAGTTAGTCCTTGTAATAAGGTGCCAGTAGACATATCAATTAAACAGTTATCTT
>CALCHR010000070.1 GCA_937901185.1 uncultured Bacteroidales bacterium | reverse complement strand
GTTACCGAATTTTTCTTAGTAGTTACCGAAATTTACCTAGCTTTTACCTAAGAAATGCCAAAAAATGCCCCTTGATTTTCAAGTGATTACAAAGGCAAAAAAATAGGGTGGGAGGAGTTGGGCGGAGTGGGACTCGGCGCAGCGGTGGAGGCTGCTCGTTCCGCAGCGTGTGGCGTAGGGGAGAGCCTCGGCGCTACACATATAATATATATATAGGGCGGCTACGTCAACAGCAAGGCAGGAACCCGAGCGGCTGTATTGCCGGGTTCCTGCCTTGCGTAGTGGGTGGAGTGATTGCTCCGTGTGGGGCTAGTCGGGCTCGGAAATCATCATCACAATCTCTCCGCTCAGGTCCATAAAGCCTACATAGTCTTTACCATCTATCCGGATGCTGTTGATGCGGGCATATCCGCCGCCGTCGGCGGGGTGGAAGTTGTCGTAGGTGCAAATCATGTCGCTGTTCTCATCGGAGTGGTAGTATTCGATGGGGCGTGAACCGCCGGGCCTGAGGATATAACTCTTCCAGCCATCGTTGTAGACGGCGGTCTTCAGCGGACTGTATTTTATGTCCCCTACCTCGCAGCCCTGAAACTCTTTCTGCTCAAACTCTTTCTGCTCTACAAAGTCCAAATCGACCACCGTCACCTTGCAGTCCAGCTTTCCGGTGCGCACAATGTAGGCAGTGCCGTCCACAAAGTCGGAGCCGGCGTAGACCTGGGCTTTCGGGGTGCCGTGGATGTCGTAGTAGTTATAGAAAGTGTATCGCTCTATGTCCTGCTTGATGGTGTAGAACGTGGCGCAGCTCACCTTTGAGGGTGGGAGGGTGTATTGGTTGACGCTAAAGTCCTTGTCGAGCACGATGCGTCCGGAGGTGTTGATGAGCACCCACTCTTTCTGCTTGGGGTCTTCCACCCAGGCGTAGCCCTCGCTGAAGTCTTGCAGACGCTCATACTTTCCGGGCGGGATAACCACCGTGCCGTTGCCGTCCACGTAGCCCATGCCGGGCTTGTTGTAGTCGCCGGAGAAATAGACGCGGCGGTTGTCGCACAAGGGGCGGATGCTGTTGGAAGGACTGCCCGTGACGGCGGGAAAGTGCTTCTGCGGCACGCCCTGCGTGTTGAGCCAATGGTACTTAAATGTGCCCTTGATGCGAGCAATGGCCAGGCCGTCTACGAAGTGCGACACCTGGTCGTAGGTAGTGCCCAGGTTCTTGGTGTGACCGTCGGCATAGAGCAGGTAGATTTCTCTCTGCCCCTTGGCGTTGCGCTCGGTGCTGCACATGGGGCAAACGCCGTTGCCAAAGCGAGGTCCGGTGGCTATGCCGCGAAAGTTGGAGCCGCAGTCTATCCATTTGGGACCGAAGAGCTGTTGGCCGCTCACGCGCCAGAAGGAGTAGCCGGTCTTTTCGCTCACGGCAAAGATTCCCTCGTAGGCTTCAGTGACGTTGCCCTTGTTCTCAACCGTCATGTACTGGGTGTTGCCACGGAAAAAGTTGGCGAGCTTCAAGTCGTTGGTACTTGTTTTCTTTGGCTCGGCCTTGGTGTGGTCCACGTGGACCTGCACGGCTTTTTTCTCAGCAGCCTGTTCTGCTTTCTCAGTGGGCTGTGCGGGCTGTTTGTCTGATTGCTTAGACGCAGCTTGGTTGAGGTTGTCCATCTTCTTGTTGAAGTTACCCAAACCCTTGTTTACCTTCTCCAGCCCCTTGTTGATTTTCTTCAGAAACTGAGCCTCGCCGGATACGGGAACTGCAAAGAGCAGCAGGCAGAGGCCGAAGGATAGCGCAGAGATTTTGCAGAAATTTTTCATAGTCAGAAAATTTTATAGTGGTAGATGTGTGTTCCTTTCAGAGAGATTATCGCAAATGTAGAAAATAATAATTATAGCGCTGTGCCCATTCCGTAAAAATGACCCTTTGAACAAACGATGGCAGCTCTTCGAGGGGGGCGAACAGGGGGATATAAAAAACTCACGCCCCAACTTGCGTTGCGGGCGTGAGCCTTTTATTTATTATAAGGTAGCAGTGGCAGAGAACTGCGAGGCTACCTCAACGAAGGAGGCGTATGCCTATTTGCGGCGGATCACCTTCTTCTTTCCGTCCACGATGACAAAGCCTTCCTTAGGCAAGGTGTAGAGACGCTGACCGGCGATGGTGTAGATGCCGCGCTTAGCTACTTGCTCGTCAAGTTGGGGCACTTGCTCGATGCCGGTGATGAAGTCTTCCACTTCCACATTGGGGTTTTCCACAATGTAGAATACAGAGCCGTGGTCGTCCCAAGTCCAGTTGCGCACAGCCTGGGGATTTTCCTTGGTACAGATGCAGGCAAAGTTGATGGAGCTCTCAGAATAACCGCCGCCGGCATGGATGCTGAATGTGCCGTCGCCGTTGTCGCGGATCTTGTCGAGCGCCGTTTTCTCGGGCGTAAAGATATAGTCGCGTTCGCTACGAGTCACATAGTGTTTGAAGGCGGGTTGGTAGAGATAGTAGTTGTCGCCTTCTTTCAGAATTTGCCAAACGACGGTATTATCAAAAGGGTCTACGGGCTCTTGATAGATGCTGGCCACAGCTTCGTTGGAAGGCCAGCCTTGGTAGTTGGCGCTGGTGGCGCCGCGCAGGCTGACGTAGTTGTCGCTCACGGTGGTGTTCCAAGCCAGATAACCCTCGCCGCTCTTAGCCTTGATGTGGTAGGCAATGTGGTTGCGCAGCTCGCTCAGGTTGTTGATGTTGCGATAAGTGAGCGTCTTGTTGTAGGTAACGGTAATCACTCTGTTGGTAGCGTCGAAGCTAACGGTGTAAGTGTAGCCTTCGAGGTATACCACGCTCACTTCGTTCTCATTAAAATATTGAGAAGCTTCAATGGCGTCGCCATTTCCGTAAGTCTTACCGGCGTAAACCACGCCGCCTTCTCCTTCAGGAGCGCCCTCTACTACAACAGAGTATGTTTGTACCTGCTGCATGTCGCCGGCGATGCTGACGTAGCCACCGCGGATGTACTCGGCGGGGATGGTGTATGTGCCGTCGGCAGAGATAGCGTTGGCGGGTACTTTAACAAGGATCCAGTTGGGGTTGCCGTTCTCGTCGAGCTGCTCGGTAGCATTTACGTTGTAGCCATACTTGAGTGTGAAACCATTCTGCACAAAGCCTTTCTCGGGAACGACTTTCACCTTGAGCGCCTTGTTGTAGGCGGTATAGTAGCCTTGGAGCGCAGAGTTGTCGGCAGCCAATACGATGTCGCCGTTGAGCTGAGAAGCGCTGACGCTCACTTGGTCGCCGTGCACGTCGAGCATCACGTCGACGATAAAGCCGCGGTCGTTGATGATGGTAGCTGAGCCGGCGGGCTTCAAGCTGTTCCAGTCTACCTTATAGCGCATGCGGTAGAAGCCGGGTTTTGTAGTGGCGGGAACGGTAAAGGCAGGAACGCCCTTGCCGATAGTGTTTCCGTCGGCCACTGTAGAGCCGTCGCTCTTGTACCACTTGCCGTTTTCTTCCAACTGGGCTGCGTTGTAGCTCACAATGTCGCTACCTGCTGAGGGCTTACCGTTGGGCTCTACGTCATAGGAGAATGCGCCGTCGTTGCCCCAGTCGGTGTAGACGTAGCCGCTCATCCAGCTGCCGTTGTAGTTGAACGCGGGCTGAGCCTTAGAACCTGCCTTGGCAGAGAATACGTTCTTGCATACGAAGTCGTTGTACACAAGTTTGTTGGTCTCGCTGGCTGTGAAGGTCACGCCGTCGGCTGTGAGGCTGATGCTGTTGAGCTGGCGGTCGTTGTTTACGGGCACGGCTTCGGGGTTGAAGTCGATGGCGTATTTGTCTGTGCTGAAGCGCTTCTCAGGATTGTTGTCGATGACAATCTCGTCGAAGTAGGCCACCCAATCGCTGGCGTCGGCATGAGGTGAGCGAAGGTCGGGGACAATTACGAGGGAGTAGATGTCGATACCGCTGTTGGCCTTCTCGGCTTTAGAGTAAGAGAAGCCTTTGAAGTTGACCACGATGTCTTGCCAGCCTTCTTTGGCCTTCACTGTAGAGGTTGTCAAGGCCCAGAACTGTTCGTCCTCGCCGTTTTGCCAGCTCCAGCTGTCTTCTACGCGCTTACCGAGACCGATAACCATCATGCGAGAGTCGGCGGGCTTGTTCTTGAGGTAAGCCATCACGTGGATGTACTGCAGTTGCTTGGTCATGCGGATGGGCTCTTTCAGGTCGATGCGCACACCGAAGGCGTTACCGGCGTGGCGGCTGCGTTGCAGGGCCACTACTTTCTTTGTAGAGTTGGGTGCAACGCCCAATACTTGGTCTACGGCGGTGTCGGGGTTGTCTGCCACGCCGGCGTTACCTTTGAGTGTGCCGAGGCGGAAGGGGCTTTCCGACCATTGGTCGTAGACGCTGATTTTCTTGTAGTCGTCAGTGTCGAAACTGATGACGGTCTGTGCTGCGCTTGTCATGCTGAAAGCCAGCAGGGCAGCAGAAAATAGATATTTCTTAATCATGGTGTGCTATCAATATACGCTCAGGTTAGACAATAAGGGACATGCTCTGCTGTCGAGGATGTTGATGCGAAGCTTTTTGGCTGAGTAGCCTTTGCCGTAGCTGCTGGAAGTTTGTCCGTTGAGGGGGATGATTCTCTTGTAGCCCACGGTGGTTGTTTCCATGGTGGGGCAGAGTTCTTGCCAGTTGTTGCCGTCGGTGCTATACTCGATGGTGAAGTCCTTGATGCGTTGGCCTAAGCGGATGGGCTCTTGCATCACGAGGTAGCGAAGGGTTTGCGGTGCGTCCCAAGTGAGGGTGATGGTGGCAGTGAGTTTGCCGTCTTCGGTACCCCAGTAGGTTTCTTTCTTGCCGTCGGTCAGGTTGGCGGCTTCATAGAGTCCGCCGCTGCGGGTTTCGCTCACTTCGATACTAGCGCTCTTGGCGAGGTCGGTGGCAGCTGTCTTTTCGTCGAGGCCATAGACGGGCACTGCGAGACGCTCGTGGAGGAGCTGACCCAACTTCTTGAGCACGTTCACTGTGTTTGTGGGGAGCACACCGTATTGGTCGGGCGGGCAGTTGAGGATGAGTGTGGCGTTGCGGCCCACTGTCTCAAGATACATTTGGAAGAGGCGGTCGGCGCTCTTCATAGTTTCGCCGTTGTGCCAGAACCATCCTTGGTCGGTTGCTTTGGCGTCGCTCTCGCCGGGGTTCCAGAACCATCCGTTGATGTCGCCTTCTTCGCGCACACCGCTTCCGCCGTAGTCGGTCATAGCCCAGTTGGTATTGCCGGCGTAGCCGGATTCGTTACCAATCCAGCGTGCTTCGCCGCCTACGCCCCAGAGTACGCAGTTGGGGGCTATCTGGTGAACGCGGGCACGGAGGTTGGGCGTGTCGTAGTAGATGTCGGCATCTACCTGACGTGTGCCGCGCTCGCCGCCGTAGTAACCGTCGCCGCCATTGGCACCGTCAAACCACATCTCAAACTGGTCGCTGCCATACTTGGCCAACTCTTCGCACTGCTTGAGGAACACTTCGGTGACGTAGGTGTCCTTGCCGTAGTGGGCAGAGTTGCGGTCCCAAGGAGAGATGTAGAAGCCGTATTTCATGCCGTGTTTTTGGCTGGCCTTAGCGTAGAGCTCGGGGATGTTGGCTGTGCGGCCATACTCGCTGCCGGCTCGGGTGATGTTGTGTGTAGTGGTCTCGGTGGGCCAGAGGCAGAATCCGTCGTGGTGCTTCACCACGGCGATACCTCCGTTCATACCGGCGGCCTTAACGGCTGTCACCCACTGTTCGGGGTTGGGCATGGCTTTCGGGGCATAGATGCTTTCGCTCTCATCGCCATTTCCCCACTCTCTACCGGTAAAGGTGTTCATTCCATAGTGGAAAAATGCATAGAATTCTGTTTCGTTCCACAGAATCTGACGTTCGTGTGGCACGGGATGACAAGGAGCCGGAGTGTTGAGAGGATTAGAGGGTTCCTCTGATACCATCTGAAACTCTTGGGCAAATCCTATAAGAGGAATTGTCAACCCAACAAGAAGTGTCTTAATCTTCATAAGGTTAGAATTTTTGTTTAGGTTTCCGTTTCGGGGTTTATAATATATTATATGTGTATCTCTGTTTTGCTCCGAGGCGGAATGAGCCTTTCCCGGAGGTGGATTTTTGTCTTTTGTAAGCCCTTGATTTTCAAGGGTCATTTTGGGGCATTTCTTAGGTAAAAGCTAGGTAAATTTCGGTAACTACTAAGAAAATTTCGGTAACTACTAAGAACGCGAAAGTAACTACTAAGAAAACGGCGGTGATGTAGGGCTCTTTTTGAGAGCAAGCACAATCCACCTTTCGCATGCAAATATATAAATAAGAAATGTATTGTAATATATTAAAAATCAAAATATTTCTAAAATTCTAAAATTCTAAAATTCTAAAATTCTAAAATTCTAAAATTCTAAA
>CALCHR010000069.1 GCA_937901185.1 uncultured Bacteroidales bacterium | reverse complement strand
GTTTACTAGTTTTTCCTAGAAGTTTACTAAGATTTCCTAGAAAGCTACTAAGAAATGACAGGAGGCTCACAGCAAAAAAACTGTGAGCCTCCCATGTTTTTTGTCCCCCTGCTGCCGTCCTAAAAAAAGGAGGGGCGAGGGTTTGGTAAGAGTCTGTAATCTTTAGAGAGCCACCTTCACGCTCTGCTTGCAGGTGGGGCCGTTCAGCGAGATGATATAAACGCCGGCGGGCCATCCTGCTGTAGAGATAGTGTGGCTGCTGCCGAGGTGTGCGTTCTCTATGATGTCGCTATGAACCAATCGGCCGGCGGCGGTGGCTACCTCCACGCGCAACTGACCCATGTTGTTCTGGAAACTGAGGCTCACTTCGTGGGCAGCACGGTTGCTGCGAACCACAGCCTCGTCAAGCGCTTCGCCCACCTGGCGGATGCCTGTGTCGTTGCCAGCGGCAATAAACAAGCCGGCGTAGGTGTCGAGCTTGCCATGTCCCCAAGTGTTGTTGGGATGGGCACCGGGAGCTTTGGTAAATCCGTCGGTAGAGGCAGTGGCCTTAAGAATCTCAAGGGCACGCTCTGTGGTCAGATCGGGATTAGCCTCCAGCCAGAGAGCAATAGAGCCGGTGACGCAGGGAGCAGCCATAGAGGTTCCGGCATTGACATCGTAGTAGTAGGTCTCACCGTTGAAGGTGGTCTTATCGGCTGCGTCAGAAGGATAGATGGCCTGTCTGTTGGCAGCAGCAATAACAATCATACCGGGAGCCGAGATGTCCGGCTTCACGCGGCCGTCGATGGTCGGACCCTTGCTGGAGAACGAGCTGATGTCGCCCAAGGAAGTTGCAGAAGGGAACTGATAAACGGCGCCCGACAAGGTGGCATACTCGAACACGGTGTTGTATGAGCCGACAGAGATAACGGCCTTGCCGGTACCACCCACTTCGCTGATGGTAGATTCTGTGTCACCCTCAGTCCATCCGTTCTTGTTGCCGCTAATCAGCGGACCATATGAGCCGTTCCATACGTGCACCTCGCCGCCGTCTTCGCCGGTGATGATAATGCCGAGCTTGCGGTTGCTGGCAATGTGGTTGGCCACGCTCTCAATGTAGATGTTCGGGCGACCGTTGGAGGCTCTTGAAGATTGAGAAACGAGGGTCATGTAAGCATCTACACCGCAAGTGCTGGTGGTGAAGTCGCCGCGCTGAGCACCCACTTCTGTAGAACTGACGGTGGGCGTCTCGGCGATGATGCGGCCCTTCAAAAGGTCTACCACTACACCCTTCACGGTAAAGTTCTTGCCCGGAGTTCCCCAGATGTCGAGGAGGGCGTTCTTGTTGTTCTCATCGGCATAGCCTATCATGCTCTTGAGCGTAAGGTCTTTCTCGGTGAACTTCTTGTGCAGGTGCAATTTGATTTCGCCCTCGTTGCCACAGGCGCCTACAAGAATGCGGCCCGGACCAATCATTTCTTCAAACATTTGGTCGGAGGTAGAAGAACCATCGTGCGGGCCGTAGTGGCTACCAAGGCTCATGTTGATGACGCAAGGCTTGTTGACCGACTTGGCATAGTCGAAAATATACTTAGCAGCGTCGGTGATGTTGACATTGGAAGTGCCGTTTGACACGATGACAATCTCAGCGTCGGGAGCGAAACCGTAGAAGTCGGAAGTCATGTCGGCACCGGTGGCAATACCGGCAACGTGGCCGCCGTGGTAAGAATAGTTTACGTCGTAGCGGGCATTCAGAATCTCATCCTTGGTGGTATACTCAGTACCATAGCTGAAACCCTTAGGAGTGCGTCCGCTGTTGAAGTTCTGATTCCATACGCGCTTCACGCGGTATTCTGAACCGTCCATAGAATAGTAAGCGCGGTGGCCATATTCAAATCCGCAGTCGATAATACCGATAATCACGCCGGTGCCAAAGTAGGAACGCTTGAGCGTATTATAGGCGCTGTGAGCCTCGTCGGCGTTACTCATGCTGCGAGCATAAAGAAGTTTGGGCTGAATGGCCGACTCCATCTGAACGTAGTCTACATTCTCCAACTCAGAAATGGCACGGAGCGCATTCACAGGAAGCTCGGCAGTAAGGAAACTGGTGGTGCGGCTGTTCACTACGCCTCCCAAAGCTTCGATGTCGGCCACGGCATCGGCGCTGTTGATTTTTACATAAGCCTTGACTGTCGCTTCAGGCTGACCAAGGGCACGCACGCTCTTCTCTACAGGGCGTAGCAAGAAGGCCTCGGTGTTGGGCGACAACTTTTGGGCCGCAACGGAAAGTCCGAAGGCCAAAAGCAGTAGGGTAGAAAAAAAGTGTTTCATGTGTAAGATAATATTAGAGTCTATAAAGAATTTCGCAACCTTGTCTGCTTGTCATAAAAAAGAGAGTGGACGAGGCCGGCCTTTACGAGAAAGGTCGCTTCACTCGTCCACTCGTCAGTCTTACTTGGAAAAGTCCTTACGGGTAAACCCTTTATTTTTTTCCACTATACGGAACAGCAGTGCCGACATAGTAAATTTTCATAATCTTCTGAGTACCATAAACGCTGCCCCACATGGTGTAAGAGTCGCAAATCTCTATCTCAATGGTGTAGGTATCGCCGTCCTTGGAGATGTTCATGGTGCCTTTGTCGTAGACGGGCATCCACTCGTTGTCGGCTGAGGCGAAGCGCAGGTCTTGGTAAGTGACACTCCAACTGTTAGTGCCCAATGTGCCAATCTCCAGCAGACCGGTATTGATAAGGTCTGTTTTGATAGTAGCTTTAGGGGTGAGGAACTGGTCGTCGGGCGTGTCGGTCTCGCTCTTCATAAAGTAGAACTCGGTGATGCCATCAACTTCGCGGGTCTGCAGTTGAGTAAAGGCAGCCTCAGAAATCATATCGCCGTTGGGACCTATAATCTTGAAACCATTGGTCTTTTTCTCCTCGGGGATGATGACGTTCATGTCTTCCACTTGTGTGGCCGGGCCGAAGTATTCGCCCACAATCTTTGTACCATCTTCGAGCTGCGCATCCACCTTGATCAACACTTTGCCATTAGAAATTTGTGTGGTGATAGTGCCGGTGGTCTTGGAGGTGTTTTCTACCATCTTGGTAGTCTCATAGTTGATTAAGCGCAGCGTGTAGCTGTTAGCGTTTGAGGCCAAGTCGATGACGCCGGTGTAGAGTTTGGAGGCTGAGAGCGTAAACCAAACAGCGTAGTCGGCGCCGAGGAGGTCTTCTGCCTTGCTGGCTTCTACGTTACCAAAGGCAAAGTGGATAGAACCGCCGGTAGCGTCAGTAGAGGTAAAGACTGCATTGACTTTTCCTTCGCAAGCCTCTCCTTCGGCAGGGATGATGCTCATGGAGTTAGTGGCTTCGTAGCTTTTGCTAAAAGCGCCGGTGTAGGCGATGCGGAGTTCGCTCTCGCCGAACAGGCCTTCAAGGGCTACGGTAAGGTTGCGGCCAAACTTGTCTTTAGAGAGTTTCAGCGTTCCGCTTGTGGCTGTGGTTTCGGCAAGGCCTTCGCAGCTGATGCTGAGTCCTTCAACGCCTTCGGCCAAGTCTATGCTCTTGCCGAAAGAGGCTGCGGGGATGCTGATAGTGATGGCGGGAGTTTCTGCGCCTGCAAAGAGTTTGTAGGTGTTCACTTCGTTGTTGCCTTCCACTTCTTCAGCAGCGGTGATATCTATCACTTCGCGGTTCAACTCATATTGGTTTTTGAGTACGGCAGGTGTGTAGGTGTAGAAGCTGACGCGTTCCACGTCGGCCACTTTGTATTCTACGACAGAGCCGTCTGCTTTTTGTACCTTCATGTACTCCACTTGCGCTGAGGCTGTGGAGATACCGAGGAGTACGAATGCTATGAATGCTATAAATTTGTTCATCGCTTAGCTACTTTGAAAGTATTTTTGTTGGTTGCTTTTACAAGATAAACACCCTTCGGCAGGTTTGCGAGGCTGATAGTGCCTTTGCCTACTTGGCTCATTACGAGAGCGCCGTTGGTGCTGTAAACATTTACAGTCTCGTTGGCGGCTACGTTGCCCAAAAGGATGGTTTCGCTGTCAAGGTAAGTGTATTCTGCTTCGGTGATGGCTTTGTCGATGCCCACAGGTACGTCGAACATTGCTACTACGGGGCCTGTCCAGCTACCGGTAATGTTGAAGCCGGCGTCGTCTACTACTGCGATGTCAATCTGGTAGATGCCGTCGCCCTTGGCTGCGAGCGATACTGTACCGCCGTATGCGGGAGCAAGACCATCGGCAATCATGTAGCTGCCGTCTTCGAGGAAGTGGAACCAGCGTGTACCGCGCAGGTCGCCGCCGTCTTCAAAGAAACCTCTTCTCAAGGCGAAGGGCTTGTAGTATTGTGCGTAGTCTTCTTCCATTACGGTGTAAACGCCGGCGGGGAAGTATTCTTTGCCGAGTTCTGTGAGCATGTCGATGCGGAAGATGTCGCCGCCGTGCTTAGCTACAAACTCGTCGCGGCCTGAGGGTGAACCGATGTCAAGGTAGTAGCGGCTGCAGTCGTTGATATCATCGGCCTTCCATACGCGGGCGGTATCGATGCCGTTGAGGTCAAGTTCGAGGTCTTCTTCGAGGGTAGAGATTACGGCACCTCTTTCATCGTCAGACTGGTCGATGATGCGAGTGATGGCACCTTCGTAAGTACCCTTGATGTAATAGCCTTCGTCGGTAACGAGGTCTACGTAGATTTTGTATTCGCCGTTCTCGAGTTCTTCGATGGTCACGGTTCCGTCGGCTGCGTAGCAGTAGCTGTAGCTACCATCGGCTGCGTGGCGTTGGCAGAAAGTACCCATGATGGTTGTCATACCCATGTAGTCGATTTCCATACCCGGGAACCAAGTTTCTTTGGCAAAGCTGCGAGCCATCTTGTAAACGCCGGCTCTTACTTTCGCATTCTTGGGGTCGCCGAAGAGAATGTTGAAGAGGCTCAACTGCAAGCAGTGGCCTACGCCGCTGTGGGCACCGGTTTCAGTGTTGAACTCGCAGTCGTAGAGGTTGAGGCGAAGCGAACCTGTGTTGGCTTGGAAGAGGTTACCATCGTAGTAGCCTAATGAACCGGTGAATTTAAGGTCGAGGTTTTCTCTGAAACGGGGCAGTGCGCCTTGGTTGCTGTTGGTTTCTTCGAATGCGGGCTGACCTGTGAACACGAAGGTGGTAGTCTTGCCGCCTTGGTCGATGGTACCCTTAATCTCGGTCACACCTTTTTCGTTCTGGCCTACGGTTACGTCGCCGTTGAACTCATAAACTTCTACGTCGCCGTTGGCGTTCAGATACATGGCGTAGCAGTATTCGTTGTGGCAGGTAAATTCTGCACCTGTTCCGTTGAGGCTGTATACGCCGTTAGGGATTTGGATGGGTGAAGAGGTGGGGTTGGCGTAGAGGTCGAAAGCTACGCTCCATCCCGGCTCGTGCAACTCGATGTTACCGGTGCTTGAGTCGAAAGTGCTCTCTACAGAGGTAGCGATGAAGTAGTAGTTACCTACGCCTTCGTTCACGGCATAGAATGCGCCGGCCAAATGGGGGAGGGCAATGGTTGAGCCTCCCACGAGTCCCGGGTCAATAGTCACTTTAGGCTTCAGGGCCTTTGTGAATTTCTGTTGTGCTGACATGCTGAATGTGCAAGCCAGTACAAGGCTGAGGAGTAAAGCTATTTTTTTCATTTCTTAAAAATTTTGATAGTCTGTTGTTGGGAGATTTTGATGAGGTAGACTCCGGCGGGCAGTGCGTTGAGGCTGAGCGTTTGCTTGTTGCCCACGGTGCTGACCGGTGCTTGGAGCAGGCGTCCGCTGTGGTCGTAGAGCTGCAGAGCGCTCTTGCTGCCTTCTACGCTGACGGTTTCGTTGTCGAGATAACTGAAGCGGAGCTGACCGGCGGTGGTTTGCTCAATGGAGGTGCCTACCGGCTCAAAGTAGAATTCTGCCACGTCGGTGCGGGCATAGGCGGCCTCGGCTACGTCCGACTTGACGAGCAACTGATCGCCCTCAAAACTGATGGCGGGTTTGTCTGTCAGCGCGAATCTCACTACGCTCTCGTCTACCAGCTTAATGGCCAGTTGCGATTGTGCAGTCGCGGCTATCGGCAAGAACAGCAGGGCTGCCAACAGGGTGCGTAAAATTTTCATACACATATTTATATTATATATTGGTTTGTACCAGCAAAAAGACAAATCCTCTCCCCGATTGGGGGAAAGTATCTGTCGCTGTTAAAATCTGTGGCAAAATTATAATATTTTTTTTAATAATTATTGTATACCTACCATATTTAACAGTAGTTGCCCCCAGTTTTTATACAAAAGAAAAGATTTTGTCGACGAGTGTCAGCAGCGCTGTTTTCTGACTGCTGAAAAAATGAAGATAGCAAGGGCTTTTTCTTAGTAGCTTTCTAGGAAAACTTAGTAAACTTCTAGTTTTTCCTAGTAA
>CALCHR010000068.1 GCA_937901185.1 uncultured Bacteroidales bacterium | reverse complement strand
AGCCGAGACTCCAAGCGCGCCGACGATGGTACGCTCTACCTCCGCAAAGCTATCTACACCACCTGCGACGCCGAGCACCCCCACTTCTACATGAAGCTCTCGCAAGCCAAAGTGCGCCCCGGAAAAGACGCTATCTTCGGTCCGGCACAACTCTACGTCATGGACGTACCACTGCCGCTGGCCATCCCCTACGGCTTTTTCCCCTTCAACAAAAGCTACACCAGCGGCTTCATCATGCCCTCCTACGGCGACGAAACAAGCCGCGGCTTCTACCTGCGCGACGGCGGCTACTATTTTGCGTTGAACGACTACATGGACTTCAAGCTCCTGGGAGAAATCTACACCAAAGGCTCGTGGGGAGTAAGCTCCGAAATCAACTACAACAAGCGCTACCGCTTCCGCGGCAACCTCTACTTCAGCTACCTGCGCACCGTGGAGGGCGAGAAGAACATGCCGGACTACTCCGTAACCAAGAGTATGAAAATCCAATGGACGCACACAAAAGATGCTAAGGCCAGTCCCAACACATCTTTCTCGGCGCGCGTCAACTTCGCCTCTGAAAACTACGAGCGTAAGAACCTGGAGAGTATGTACAATCCCCTGTCGTACACACAAAGCACCCGCGCCAGCGCCGTCAGCCTCTCCCACACCTTCCAGCGCATCGGCCTGAACATCTCCGGCTCTTTCAACCTCACACAAAACATGCGCGACTCCTCGCTGGCCGTTACGCTGCCCAGCCTTAGCATCTCGCTCAACCGCATCTATCCCTTCCGCCGCAAGAAACAAGCCGGAAAGGAACGCTGGTACGAAAAAATCTCCTTGTCCTATACCGGACAACTCAGCAACAGCATCACCACAAAAGAAGACCAGCTCTTCAAATCGAACCTCATTAAGGACTGGCGCAACGGTATGCAACACCGCATCCCCATCGATGCTACGTTCCAGCTTTTCAAATATATAAATGTGTCGCCCCACTTCACCTTCCGCGACATCATGTATGCCAGCCGCATCAACCGCTCCTGGGACGAAGACAAGCAAAAGGAAGTGTGCGACACTACCTATGGTTTCTACAACCTATACGACTGGAACGTCGGCGTAACGGTGAACACCACGCTCTATGGTTTCTACAAACCTCTGAAAAAAATCTTCGGCGACAAGATTACCGCCATCCGCCACGTCTTCAAGCCCAGCGTGTCGTTCAGCTACGCCCCCGACTTCAAAGCTGAGCGCTACGGCTACATGGACAGCTACGTCAAGACCGACGCCAACGGCGAAGTAACCACCGTCAACTACTCGCCCTACTCCAACGGTATCTACGGCTACCCCTCAGGCGGCAAGCAGGGAATGATCAACATGTCCGTGTCGAACAACCTAGAGATGAAGGTGAAAAGCGAACGCGACTCTACCGGCGAGCGTAAGATTAGCCTCATCGACGAGCTTTCTGCGTCGCTCTCCTACAACATGGCTGCGCAAAAACGACAGTGGAGCGACCTCTCCACCCGCATCCGCTTGAAACTAACCAAGAGCTACACGTTCTCCATGGCTGCCGTCTTTGCCACCTACGCCTATGCCTTCGACGAAAACGGCAGAGTGGTTCAAAGCGACCGCACCGAATGGAGCTACGGACGCTTCGGACGTTTCCAAGGTCTGTCTCAAAATCTCTCCTATACTTTTAACAATCAAACTTGGCAGAAGATACAAGGCCTCTTTGGTCGCGGCAAGAAAAATACCAACACCGACTCGGAACAAGAAGATAGCGAGGCGAGCGCCAGCGACGAAGACGCCAACGTAGACCCTGACATCAAGAAGGCCCGAAGCGGCGGCAAGAAAAAAGTGAAGGCCAAGGTAGACGAAGACGGCTATCTGGCATTCTCCATCCCTTGGTCGCTCTCCGTCTCCTATGGTATCTCCATGTACGAAGACCGCACGAAGAAAATCAACGTGCGCAGCATGCGCTATCCCTATTCCTTCAACCAGACGCTCAACTTCTCCGGCTACATCCGCATCTCCGATGGCTGGAACATCACTTATACCTCGGGCTACGACTTTACCAACAAACGCATATCTATGACCACGGCTTCCGTCTCACGCGACCTCCACTGCTTCGAGATGTCGTGCTCCGTGGTGCTGCGCCCCTACTCTTCTTTCAACTTTACCTTCCGGGCCCGCGCCAACGAGTTGGCCGACGCTTTGAAGTGGAACAAGCGCAGTTCTTATAGCAGCAACATCGAGTGGTACTAGTTGTAGTTCTTACCTAAAAAATTTTTACCCATGATAAAGAAAAGCCTTTACTTCCTGCTGACAAGCGCACTTCTGCTGCTTACAGCCTGCACAGAGAATAAATACGAAGTGCACCAAACCTACTTCTACCCGCAATATCCCAGCGGCATGAATTTCTTTGCTGACCAACAAAGCGACACCATCCACGTCGTGTCTTATGACTCATGGACCGCGCTCACCGCTACTTCGTGGCTCAGCATCAGCCCCGAGTCTGAAGAAATCCCGGTAGGCTATATCGGCAACACCCGCCTTACCATCAAGGCCGAAACTAACACCACGGGAAAGAACCGCACCGGTTTGCTGCAAGTGAAGTCTTACAGCAACATCGGCATGATGATCAACCAGAGCCACTGGCTCAACATCGAGCATCCGCGCCCCATCTATAATGCCTCGGTAGACTTTGCCAGCAAGGAAGCTACTTTCAAGATGAACCTCTTTGCTCACACAGCTGACACCACGCTTATCTTCACCGTCTACCAGGATGCGGCCACGCTCTCTTCCGATGCCGACTGGCTCCAACCCAAGGCCGGTTCTTTTGAGAAAGGCAAGCACGAAGTCAGCATTACCGTAACGCCCAACACCTCCAACCAAGAACGCACCGCCAAGCTAACGCTGACTTCCGGCGGCATCAGTACCCCCATCCAGATTGTTCAGCAGGCAAAGAAAGAAGAATAACCTACGGCCCTACTGTTGAATCGGATAAAACCCCATCTGCGCTTTCCCATCCGGGGAGGCGCTTTTTTTCATCCTCAGCCTCTCCATTTTCACCCATATATACAGGACATTTTTTTAGTAGCTTTCCAAGAAAACTTAGTAAATACCTAGGAAAAACTAGTAGCTTTCTAGTTTTTCCTAGTAAAGGCCAAAGGAATAGCCGGAAACAGCCATTGATTCTCATGCGGTTACAAAATAGATTTTAGGCAATATATATAATAAGGAGGACACCCCTCAGGGGATGTCCTCCTTGCTCTATTTTTAGGGCACGTCCTATTTAATATATTTCTTCTTTCCGTCTACGATATAGACATTATTGGAAGGGTCAGACGCGCGGCGGCCGGTCAGGTTGTACACAGTAATTTTTCTCAAGGCAGTTCCTGAGGTTGCCAAATTGCCAACAGCAGAAGCAGAAGTCAGACCAATGGTTTTCTTGGCATGGTCCACGCAGATAGCCAAGTTTTCCGGCACTTCTCCGCCAAGGCTTCCGAGCGAGAGGGCTTCGGCCTGCAACTCTTTGTCGCAGATGAAGAAACCGCCGTCAAAAGCATATTCTGAAATGCCCTCATGTTGATAGGCTATATAAAGGTCAGAACGGTCTTCAATGGCTACGGAATAAACATTCCTATTTTCCAGCTCCACAGGGTCAAAGCGCCATTGCTGGTCGGCTGCGGTGGCAGGGCCGTCAGTCCATGTCGTGACATAGTCCACGCCGCCCACCTTAAAATTGTTCTCTCCGTTGGTACAGTTAATGGCTTCTGTAAAAAAATAGTAGCGATCAGCTTCTGCATCGTCGGTCAGTCCGATGGTCAGTTCGTTAAACGTGCCGGCCACCGAAGCGCCCCAAGCCTTGCCGGCTACAAGGGGACGTCCGTCGCCATTCTTCAACTGAATCTTAGCACCCACACCGGCACCATTGGGAACATCCACGTACCACACACCATTATTGGTGGCCACCGGCACATTGGATTGCAAAGTGAAAGCATAGCTGTTTCCGCTGAGCAAAGCGTTGTTGTAGATATGCTCCGTACGGTTGGCGGCGCGGCTGGCCATGCGGTAGTAGCCGGAAACCACGTCTTTGGCTTGCGGAATCTCTACGGGCTGGCCATTCAAGAAACTTTCGATGAGACTCACCTTCTGAGCACAATCTTCGCCGGACACGGCATGGTTTTCAAAGCTCTTGAGCAAGAGGTTAAGACTGTCCAGCTGCGCCGGCTTATTCTTATACTCTTCCTTCAGTATCTGTACTTTCTCATATTGGTGAATACCCTCAATGAGGCGTTCGTAGCGAATGCTGGAACGCGGTCCGGGATAGAAACAATAGGTATCGCCGGCACCGAACATACGGAAGCGGCTGTCGGTAAGAGGATGTTCGTCCCAGTTAATCCAGGCCCAGTGGAGATAGCCATCCAGTTCGTTGGCTGCAGCATATAGGGGTAAGAAGGTGGCTTCGGCCGGCAGCGAGTTGCTGTAAATATTCGGTTCTGTATCTGCACAACTGGTGTAGACCGTAGTGATTTGCTTTTTGGCCTTACGAGAGGCGAGTTGTTCATCGGTGAATTTCTTATCTTGACCAAGCGCCACGCAGAAGTCTTGAAGCTTATCACAGAGCGAAGCATGATAGTTTCCAGCCAGCGCCATCTTGAATCCCAAGGCATTGGCGATATTGTAGGCGTTCAGCATATCGGCCTCGGAGCGCTCATCCATAGCGATGTTGGTCTTGTCGAACCAGCCTTTTTCTATCAAGTGGTTCTTAAAAGCCTTGAGAAAGTTATTCCACAAGTTGCGATATTCTTCCGTGGAAGTCTTCGTGGTGATGTAGCGATACTCGCCGCTCGCTTCATCGAAATAGCGGAAACTCATATCCCAAGGTACCATGCTGAAGCAGTTAATCTGTTTGTCGATTCCAAATTCTTCGCAGAGGAGAACGTACCTGTCAAAGATGTCGTAGTTATAAGCCCAGGTGCCATCGGCTTTTCGGGTGGTGGTAATCATGGGGTCGAACTTGTCATGGCTTTGTTTGCCCCACGGCTCGTAGAACATGATGGCCGACACCGTACGCTGGCCGGCGCGAGCAAGGGCGGCGAGATAGGGACGCAATGCCTCAAAATGGGCATCGCTCCAGCGCTCTACTTCGTGGTATCGGCTCACGGCGTAGGGCTGTTGCCAGAAGTCGAGGTGGAATTTTTGTTCGGCTACGGTGGGTAGGGCGCGATGGTTTACATTCACATGGAGCACTAGCTGCTTCACGATGCTTCCATTCTCATCCACTACTTCCAGACGGGTAGTGTAGCGACCGGGCTCAATGCCTCTTGGCACTTCGAGGGTACACCAAACGGGGCGCGTCTCCATTGCCGGAACTACGTGAGGCTTATCCAGGTCTATCACGTCAGCCACGAGCCAGGGTATCAGGTTATTGGGATGGTCGCCGCAGGCTTTATAGTCGTCTGTAATAACATAGTTGACAAAGCGGGCTTCGCTTTCTATCTCTGTGGGCTGTCCGTCTTTTTCCCAACGGCTCATGCGCACGGAGAGCAAACCTTGGTCGGTTTTTCCATAAAGCAATGCTTGTACGCCTACACGTTCGCCCTGCCAAGCATGTACTTCCAGAGTGTTCTTCTGCAACACCTCGGGCACGTCATGTAGAGAGTAGTGTACATCGCGAGAGGCCCAAGTGGCTTGCAGGCCTTCGGGCAACATGTTCCAAGCTGTCTCATTGGGTGCAGTTCCCACACGCGGTTCGGCATAATCCTCAAGCGGATAGAGCGTAGTTTGCTCGGCCTTGCCGGTAATCTTCAGCGTGACATCGATGATGGAACCTCCGTCGGAGAGAAACTTGCTTCCACCTCCGGCCGGGTCTATATTGTTCCACTCCACCTTGTAGCGGATGCGGTAGCTACTACCGACTGGCAGATTGGCAGGCACGGTGAACGAGCCAGGATTCAGCGAGAGGTTGCCACTCACAGCGCTGCCGTTGCTGTTCCATCCGTCATTGCCGTCGCCGGTGTGGTTATAGTTGGACCAGCAAACGAGTTCGTTGCCCTCGCCCTGCGTATAGGGGCCTGAGCCTTCCAGTTTCACGTCAAACTTCTTATTGCCGTTCCAGTCCACATAGACATAACTATGCATCCAGTCGCCGTTGATGGCCACTTCCGGAGTGACGATGTCGCCAGCCAACACTTCAAATTCTGTAGCGGTGTAATCGAAATAGGCAGCACAACCGGGAGCTGTAGCTATATTTTCTATTACCTGCCGCGAACTTTGTGTGCCCACGATGCCCACTTTTTTCGGATAGTGTTCCTTGTGGGTGATATAGCTGTTGGCTCCGTTCGTCACGGGATAATCGGTTTGCGCCAAGGCCGTGCTGCCCAACCATGCAGGTAATAATGCCAAAAGAAAAGAAACTGTTCGTAGCATAGAATATTTATTATTTAAATAATGCATAAATAGATTTGTCTAAGCGCAAAGATAGTAAAGAATTTTTGGGGAAAGAAAAAAAGACCCTGTAAAGAGTTTTTTCTTGGAAATCTGCAGAAGAAAAAACAGATGTCTGAAGAACTTTTTCTTAGTAGTTACTTTCGCGTTCTTAGTAGTTACCGAAATTTTCCTAGTAGTTACCGAAATTCACCTAGCTTTTACCTAAGAAACGGCCGAAAATGAGCCTTGATTTTCAGGCGATTAGAAAGGCCGTTTTATTGGCTCTGAACGGAGCCGCATAGTTCGCCCATTTTTCTTACCTTTGCAGCAACTCTTTTTCTCCATTTATCGGTCCATGGGAACCACTCTGCCACAGCAGCCAGACTGGCGCCGCTTCCTTCTGGAGCACGGCGACGAAGAGCGAGCTGCCTTTGCCGCCTCGCTCATCCCCCACTTGCGCTACCCCATCTACGGAGTGCGCCTCCCCGAACTGCGCCAACTGGCCAAGAAGTTGGCCAAGGGCCACTGGCGCCAACTGGTGGACCACGAACTGACCGATGCCTCGCTCGAAGAGACCATGCTGCGAGGCTTCCTCATAGGCTACGCCAAGATGGAGTGGAGCGAACGCACGCAGCGCGTGGCCGAGTTTGTGGCGCATATCGACAACTGGTCCGTCTGCGATAGCTGCTGCGCCACGTTCACCACCTTCAGGAGTCAGCGCAAAGAGGGGTGGCACTTTCTGCAGCCCTACGCTCGCAGCAGCAAGGAATACGAACAGCGATTTGCGGCCGTCATGATGCTCAACCACTTTCTCTGCGACGAATACATAGACCGCGTGCTGGCCACTCTGAGCCACATCCGCCCTGCCGGCTACTACAGCACAATGGCTGTGGGATGGGCGCTCGCCACGGCTTTCTCAAAATATCCGGAACAGACCTACGCCACGCTCTGTCAGGAAGACTTGCTGCCTGAGAGCCGCCAAAAGGCTTGCCGGAAGATTCTGGAGTCGCTCCGCACCTCGCCGGAATGGAAAACTACGATCAAAGCTCTGAAACAAAAATAGAAGATTCCTCTACGGCCTCTTCTCCCAATAATAGATATGAAGAAAATCCTACTGCTCACATACCTCTTGCTGCTTGTGCTGACCCCGGCAAGTGCCGATAAACGCCTGAAGCACCCGCTCACCTTTGTGTCGGCCGACAGCATCGTCTTCCTCTCACAGGACATTAGCAACCTACGCCTCCTGGCCATGGCCATCGACTCGACAGCCCGGCCCCGACACCTCAGTATCGGCAAGGCGGAACGCAAAGCCTTTGGCAAGAGCCTCAAAGCCTGGCAGGAACACATGGAGACTCACTTCAACCTCGTAGGAGGAATGAGCGACGAACTTATCAATCCCCAAATTCTTCCGGCTACAGCCATGCTCCACGAGTCGGCCATGCTTTTTCTGCAAACCGCCGATGCCCGCTTTGCCAATGCCATCAGTCGCATCGTACACAACGCTTTGCCCACCGCGCTCCAATCGCCCGTGGCCGCAGAGCGCCAAATGGGAGCCCGCGCACTGAGCGATGCGGCCGGCATGATTTATGCCACCGACACAGAGGGTGTCTACCTCAACTTCTACACCAACAGCTACTGCCGCATCCATACCCCACACCTCCGCCTGAGCCTCGACGTACAGACCTTTATGCCCTTCGAGGGACGCGTCAAGGTAAGAGTAGGCGGCATGAAGAGTGGGCGCCACGAGTTCAAGCTCCGTTTCTTCATACCGGAATGGTGTGGCGCAGAGATAAGTCCCACTACAAGATACAGCGTTGCGGCCGAGAAAACAGAACCTCTTATTGTCTACATCAATGGGCGCGACGAGGAACTGAAAGCCGAGAACGGCTATGTAGAGATTAGCAGAGCATGGCGCAACGGCGATGAGGTATACTTCGACCTGCCCTTCCCCATCCTTTCTATCCGACAGGCAAACAGCGACTCGCTCAAAACGGGCACCGTAGCTTTGCAACGCGGTCCGCTCGTCTACGCACTGCCCCGCCCGGCCCACGAATGGTATATCGACAATAAAGAAACCATCCGCATAGACTACAGCGAACAGCTAATCGACACACCATGCCTCTGCGGAGGCCTTATAAAAAAAGAAAGCACCTCGGAAAGTTCCGAAGTGCTTAAAACACCGTTCACAGCTGTGCCCTACGCCATTTACCGAGGCTCGGTGTGGCTCAATGAACACCCATAGGGCTACAGGCTAACTATACTTAAGAATCTCATCCACAAACAGACGGCCATACTTGCGCTGCTTGAACTCTCCGATGCCACTAATGTTTCCAAACTCCTCTACATTTTTTGGGCGGATGGTGGCCAGCAAACGCAACACCTTATCTGACATTATTATATAAGGAGGAAGGCCTTGCTCGTCGGCCAATCGGCGACGCAACTCTCGCAGGCGCTCAAAAACTATATTGGCCAAGGCTTCTCCTGAGGCGGCTACGTCCAACTGCAACTTAGGAAGAACCTCTTTTTCTTTCACTGCTTTCTTGCTCGGGCGCTCCTCGCGTTTTATCACAGCCAGTTGCAACGCCGAACGACCAAAGAGCACATGCTCGCCAAGGGTGGTAATCTTCAGGTGGTTCTGCTCGTCGTAGGCAATCTCCAGCAAGCCCATCTGCAAAATCTGCAACAAAAAATCCTGCCAATCGCGGGCCATAATATCACGGCCGGCGCCAAATGTTTTCAGTTTGGAGTAACCATGCTCGTTCACTGCGGGCGAATAGTTACCACGCAGGATGTCGATGGTGGTCTGAAAAGCTATCTGCTGCCCCGTGCGATAAATGGCGCTCAAAGCTTTTTGAGCAATCACAGTACCATCGAAACGCTGCGGCGGATTTTTGCAGACGTCGCAGTTTCCGCAGTCGCAGGCACTCTCTTCTCCAAAATAGTTGAGCAGTATTCTGCGCCGACACACATCGGCCTCGGCATACTCTCTCATACGGTCAAGACGCTCCAGGTTGATGTCGCGCTGGCCGCTCTCACGGGCAAACGTAGTGAGCTGCACTATGTCTGCGTAGTTATATAGTAGCAACGTGTCGGCAGGCAATCCGTCGCGTCCGGCACGTCCTATTTCCTGGTAGAAGCTTTCTATGCTCTTGGGCAAGTTGTAATGGACCACCCAGCGCACATTGCTTTTGTCGATACCCATTCCAAAGGCGATTGTAGCCACCACAATCTGCACATCGTCGCGGATAAAATCGGTCTGAGAGGCGTCGCGTTGTTTCGGAGTAAGTCCGGCGTGATAGGGAACCACCTTAAAGCCTTTCAAGGTAAGGTCGAAGGCCAGTTTCTCAGTAGTCTTGCGCGACAAGCAATAGATAATTCCGCTCTCGCCGGGATGGCAGCGGATGAAGTCAACTACTGCATTCAGTTTCTCCTTACCTTTAAGTCCGCGCTTCACCTCCAGAGAAAGATTGGGCCTGTCAAAAGAGGATATGAAAATATGGGGGTTGTCCAACTTCAGTTGGGCGAGAATATCTTGACGAGTTACTTTGTCGGCCGTGGCTGTTAAAGCCATCACAGGAACGCCGGGAAATTTCTCCCGCAAGATACCAAGCTGCGTATATTCAGGGCGGAAATCGTGGCCCCATTGGCTGACGCAGTGGGCCTCATCTACGGCAATCATGCTCAGTTTTATCTGTCGCAAGAGATAAGGTTGCTCGGCCAGCAAAGTCTCGGGCGACATATAGATAAGCTTTATTTTCCCCGCCAGACAATCGCGGCGCAAGCGCTCATTCTCTGCCGCCGTCTGTCCGCTATTCAGAGCACAGGCGGCAATACCTGCTGCTTGCAAGGCCTCCACTTGGTCCTTCATTAAAGAAATCAGCGGCGACACCACAACTGTGGCACCGGGCATTAAAAGCGCCGGAATCTGGTAGCAAAGACTCTTTCCTCCGCCGGTGGGCATCAGGACAAGCACATCGTTACCTGCCATCACGCAGTCAATAATCTCTTCTTGCCGAGGTCGAAAAGAGTCGTAGCCAAAATATCTTTTAAGAGCTTCTCTGGGAGACATTTTTATTTGGTAAAGAGATGGGTAAGCGCCGGGATAAAGAAAGGGGGCTTACCCGTTTCAGATTTTAATTTCAGAAAGGGGGAGATTATTTTTTCAAAGCTATCTCCAAGGCTTCCACTTCATGGCGAAAATCTTTCTCCATGGTGATGCGCAGCGACACTTGATTGCAAGCATGTAGCACTGTGCTGTGGTCGCGTCCGCCAAAGCGGCGACCTATTTGTACATAAGAAATTCCGGTGTACTTATGTACCAGGTGCATAGCAAGTTGACGGGCTTGCACCAGATGTTGCTTGCGACTCTTTGAGAGCAAGTCTTTTTGTTTCAGACCATAATGACGGGCCACTGCTTGAATGATGTCGTCGGCTGTCACTTCTCTCTTCTCAAGATTTACAGCACGGGCCACGATGCGCTCAGCCAATGCAAGATTTATATTGCAGTCATCTACGATGGAGTAGGCCATGATGGAGTTGACGATGCCTTCCAGCTCGCGCACACTACTTTCTACATTCGTGGCGATATACTTGATTACTTCTTTGGGAATAGACAATCCGTCGCGGCGAATTTTTGATTCGAGGATGGCTTTACGCAAAACGATGTCCGGCCTTTCCAGTTCGGCAATCATACCCCATTTGAAGCGCGTCAGCATTCTCTCTTCGATGCCTTCAAACAGCACAGGCGGGCGGTCGCAAGTCATGATAATCTGCTTGCGGTTCTGCTGCAAGTGGTTAAAGATATGAAAAAAGGTCTGCTGCGTCTTGGCTGTGGTCAACTCTTGTATGTCATCGATGATAAGTGCGTCGATGGTCTGGTAGAAGTGGATGAAGTCGTTGAACGTGTTTTGTCTCACCGACTCAGTATATTGTGTCTGGAATACAAGTGCTGACACAAAGAGCACTCGTTTCTCAGGATAGCGCTCACGCAAGCGGATGCCGATGGCATTGGCCAAGTGCGTTTTTCCCACGCCCGAAGGGCCGTAGATAAAGAAGGGGTTGAACGTAGTCTGTCCCGGATTTTCTGCGATAGAGATTCCCACGGTGCGCGCCAACTTGTTGCTGGCTCCTTCCACAAAGTTCTCAAACGTATAGCAGGGATTGAGCTGTGGGTCAATGGGCGGGAGCTTTGTGGCAGGAGCTAAAGACGCGGCAGCCTCTTTCTCTACCCCGACAGGCTCTTTTACTTTTTCCAAATCCTTCTTCAGGCGATAGAGCAACTGGATATTATTTCCAAAATAGAGTGTGATGGCCTGATTGATAAGGCTTATAAAATGCTCCTCTATATATTCATACACAAACTTATTGGGCACACTCAGCATGAGTTTACCATCTGCGTAGCTGATAAACTCAATAGAAGAGAACCATGTACTGAAATGATTTTCAGGCAGGTTGCTCTGAATGTACTGCAGGCAAAGTTCCCATTTGCCTTGGGCCTGTTGCTCCATATAGTGGGTGTAGAAACAAGGATTATGTTTTCCGTTGCGGGAATGCAAAGTTCTTATTTTTTTCTGACACAGCCAACCCCTTTTGAGTGCCCCTCTGAATTTTATTTTCTAAGATTTTGTAGGACAGCAATTTATCTTTGAAACTTTTTTTAAGACTTAAATTCTCTCCTGGCTACACATTATATTATATATAGAGAAAGATTTTAGAGAATGGCTAAGTATTTATGGGCGAAAAGGCCCCCACTCATTTTTTCTGCTTATCTTTGTACTCATATTACAAACCCTTTTCTATATGAAAGTCTATCTAGTGACCGGCGGTGCCGGATTTATCGGTGCCAACTATGTTAAATATATGTTGGAGAAGCACGACGACGTAACGCTCGTGGTGCTCGACCTTCTTACCTACGCCGGCTATTTCGGAACCATTGCCAAGGACATTGACAACGAGCGTTGCTTCTTTGTGCGCGGCGACATCTGCGACAAGAGTTTGACCGACCGTCTCTTTGGCGAATACAAGTTTGACGTGGTGGTCAACTTCGCAGCCGAGAGCCACGTGGACCGCAGCATTGAGAACCCGCAGCTCTTCTTGCAGACCAACATCTTGGGCACGCAAAACCTTTTGGACTCTGCCCGTGCGGCATGGAACACCGGACGCGATGACCAAGGATACCCCACTTGGCGTAACGGAGTGCGCTTCCACCAAGTATCGACCGACGAAGTTTACGGCAGCCTGGGCGAAGATGGTTTCTTCACCGAAGAGACTCCCCTCTGCCCCCACAGCCCTTACAGCGCATCCAAGACCAGCGCCGACCACATCGTCTGCGCCTATCGCGACACCTACAAGATGCCGGTGTCCATCACGCGCTGTTCCAACAACTACGGTCCCTATCAGTTCCCGGAAAAACTCATTCCGCTGATCATCAACAACATCTTGGAAGGCAAGCGCCTGCCCGTCTACGGACAAGGCACCAACGTGCGCGACTGGCTCTATGTGGAGGACCACTGCAAGGCCATTGATATGGTCATCCGCCAAGGCGCCGACGGCTGCATCTACAACGTGGGCGGACACAACGAGCGTCAGAACATACAGATTGTCAAGGTCATCATCCGCACCATCTACGACTTGATGAAAGAAAACCCCGCCTGGCGTGCGCTGCTCAAGCGCCAGGAGAAAAACGCTAACGGCGAGGTGGACATCGAGTGGATCAACGACAGCCTCATCACCTTCGTGGCCGACCGCTTGGGTCACGACTTGCGCTACGGCATCGACCCCTCAAAAATCAAGGCCGACCTCGGATGGTATCCAGAGACTTGCTTTGAAGAGGGCATCGTGAAGACCATCCGCTGGAACCTTGAGAACCGCGACTGGGTGGAAGCCGTGAGCGGTGAGGACTACCAGCTCTACTACGAAATGATGTACGGCAAGCGATAAGCCTCCTCGGAGCAAAGGCGCTTTATAACAGAATCATCCCTCGGCTGCAAGCGTCTTGCAACTGAGGGATTTTTAGATAAGAGCCTCTTAAATAAATTCAATTATTGATTTCAAAAGGACTATGAGAGCACATATACTTCTTATATTATTAACTGCTACATTTATAACTAAAGCACAAAATAATACATTCCTTATAACAGAACAAACATTACCTTATACCAACCAAGTATGGTTCTACTCAGGAAAAGGGAATAATCTCCAAGAAGAAAACATAACAAAAAACTGGAATAAACAAAACCTTAGAATAACATCTGCAGCCTATACTATTAATGGATGGTTTGTAACTATGGCTAAGAATACAGGAATTGGGATGCAATCTTACTCATATACGACCCAATGGCCTAAAGAATGGATAGAGAACAAATGGAAAGAAAATTATAGTATCACAACTATAGCAAAAGGTAAAAATAAGTGGTTCATTGTTATGTCCCAGGGGATAGATTATAAACGACAAACCTATTGGAAAAATAATTGGAATAATCTAAGAGATTGGATAAAGAAAAATTGGGATAATGAATATTATATAACTGACATTGCTTATGATGGTTCACATTGGAGCATAGTCATGAGTCAAACAAAAAAATTTACATCTCAAGGTTACTTGTGGTGCGATAATTATAATTCTTTAAAGAAAAATATTAAAGAAAATATTTGGGATAAAGGGTATAACATTCATTTCATAGAATCTACAGGCGAAAAATATTTGGTAGTTTATGGAAATTATAGGAATAACAATAACAGGATACAATCTTACTCTATAATCGATTCAGATATAAGTAGCTATATCAGCAAAAAATGGAATGAGTCTTATAACATTTCCTACATTGGAGGAACTTATTTTAATAGGAGTGTAAACAACCCCAATTATGGTAAACGTACTGGACAATTGTATTTCAGAAATGACAAATATCAATTAGCTGACTTGAATTTTTATTTTAACAATGGGAATTATTTAGCAGGGAGCAGTTATCTTGGCATGGCGGGATACGGATTTATACCACGATACGTTTTACAAGAAGAAACGAGTGATTGGTACATATTCTATAAATGCAAGTTATATTTAAATGGCAAGATCGAACCATTAAATTATTCTCCTAAAATGAAAGTATCAAAAGACTGGAATAAAATTATAATGGAAAATATTTTAGGAGAAGATCTTATTCTGACAAAAGAAATTTCAAAGGAAGAATATGATAAAATCAGTAAATCCAAAATGGGCTTAATAAACAATTATACAAATGGAGGACAAATAAATAATAATAATAGTAACAATTATTATGATTCCCCAAGCATCGTAGATGGTCCTTGTAAATATTGTGGTGGTGGCGGTGGTTGCAGTTCTTGTAATGGCAAAGGTATAAAATACAATTCTTATTCTGGCAATTATGATACTTGTCCATCGTGTAGAGGTAATAAACGTTGCTTTAACTGTAGAGGTACAGGTAAACAAGCTACATTTTAGTCTTTAAATTTTCAATAAAATATCGACAGCTAAATAATCGTAAAAATATTTCTGTATAGTTTTCTTTTTGGCTATGCAGAAATATTTTTAACATCTATACATTACCCCAAAAAACCAAATACGAATATAGCAAATCTTAGTAGTTACTTTCGCGTTCTTAGTAGTTACCAAAATTTTCCTAGTAGTTACCGAAATTCACCTAGCTTTTACCTAAGAAATGCCCAAAAATGGCCCTTGATTTTCAAGTGATTACAAAGACCATTTTTCAGCCTTGAAAACATCGGGCACCAAGCAGAATGTTTTCAAGAAAAATCTTTCTCCCGCCACGGTCGCCTTGCTTTCGCAAAAATCCTTACCTTTGTCCTCATGAACCCTGCACCGCATCGCGGAGCAGAAGCAAAAGTTTTTTCAGATGGAACAAGCCAAACAATTCAACGTGCTGGGCGAAAAGCCGGTGGGCGGTCTCTTGATGGAATATGCCATCCCGGCCATCGTGGCTATGGCGGCCTCCTCTATATATAACATTATAGACGGCATCTTCATTGGTCAAGGCGTAGGCCCTAATGCCATCATGGGCTTGGCGCTTACCGGCCCCATCATGTCGCTCACCGCGGCTTTCGGAGCTATGGTGGGCGTGGGAGCAGCCACGCTGATGTCGGTACGCCTGGGGCAGAAGGACTACGGAACGGCTCAGCGCATTCTGGGCAATGTGATTATCCTGAATACCGTGATAGGTATAGGGCTCGGAATCAGCTTGCAGCTCTTCCTCACTCCCATCCTGCGCTTCTTCGGCGCCAGTGACCAAACCTTGCCCTATGCCTACGACTTCATGAGCGTCATCCTCTGCGGCAACGTAGTGACCCACCTCTACCTCGGCCTCAACGCCTTGTTGCGCTCCACCAACCGTCCACGCACAGCCATGTATTCCACCTTCGGCACGGTGGTGCTCAACTGCCTCTTGGCCCCGCTCTTCATCTTCGTATTCGACTGGGGCATACAGGGCGCTGCTGCCGCCACCATTCTGGCTCAGCTCATCATGCTCATTTGGCAGTTGCGCCTCTTCTCCAACAAGGACGACATGATACACCTTGAACGCGGCGTTGTGCGCCCCGACTATAAAATCATGCGCGAGGCGCTCTACATCGGACTGCCTCAGTTTCTCATCAACCTCTGCGCCTGCTTGGTGGCCATCATCGTAACGCGCAGCATGACAACCTACGGCGGCGACACAGCTGTGGGTGCCTTCGGCATCAGTAACCGCTTGGTGCTTTTTGTGGTGATGGTGGTGTTCGGTCTCAATCAGGGCATGCAGCCCATAGCCGGCTACAACTTCGGCGCGAAGAAGTACGACCGTCTGCTGGCCGTTTTGAAGAAAGCCATCATCTTCGGCACGCTCATCACGAGCATCGGCTTCGTCATAGGCACCTTCTTTGCCACACCCTGCGTTACACTCTTTGCCAAAGACTCGCCCGAGCTCATCGAACAGTCGGCCCACGGCTTGCGCATCGTGGTGATGCTCTTCCCCTTCATCGGTATGCAAATCGTGTCGACCGCTTTCTTCCAAAGCATAGGCTACGCCGGAAAGAGCATCTTCCTCTCGCTCACCCGCCAACTGCTGTTTCTCATCCCCGCTCTGCTCTTGTTGCCCCACGTATTTAGCGATCCGCTCGAGGGTGTGTGGTACGCAGTGCCCGTGTCTGACGGCTTGGCCTGCATCCTCTCCATCTGTCTGTTACTGAAGGAAATAAAAAAATTCCGCACCATGATAGCCTCCGGCAGTAATGCCCCCGAATCTCCCACTCACACTTAAAAAACCAGCGCCATGAACGAAAATATCTCTACCCCCATCGTCTGCCCCGACACCGCTCCCTTCGTCATCAACATAGGCCGCCAGCTCGGCAGCGGAGGTCGCGCCATCGGAAAACTCCTTGCAGAAGAACTCGGCATAGCCTACTTCGACAAGGAAATCCTGACCATCGCAGCCCGCGAAAGCGGATTCTGCACCGAAGTGTTTGAGCGAAGCGACGAGCAGAAGGGTTTCTTCCGCTCCGTATTGGGCAACCTGGTGCCGATGATGAGCAGCGGAGGCGATTTCTATAACAACCAGCTCAGCGACGAGCATCTCTTCCAACTGCAAGCCGAGGCCATTCGCAAAGCTGCCCAGCAGCAATCCTGCATCTTCATTGGCCGATGCGCCGACTACATCCTGCGCGACCATCCTCGCTGCGTGAACATCTTTATCGTGGCCGACAAGGAAGACCGCATCTGCCGCATCTGCGAAGTAGAGGGATGCGACCGCCATGCAGCCGAAAAGAAGATAGAGGCCGGCGACCGCCAGCGCGCCGAATACTACAATTTTTATAGTACAGGCACCTGGGGCGCTGCAAGCACTTACCATCTTTGCCTCAACTCCAGCACGCTGGGCATCGAAGCCACTGCCGATGTCATCAAGGATTTTCTTTGTAAAAAACTGGGACTAAAAAAATGAAACGCATAGGTTTGCTCTCCGACACACACGGCTTCTGGGACCCACGCTACGCCAAACACTTTGCCGAGTGCGACGAAATATGGCACGCCGGCGATATCGGTTCGATGGAACTGGCTGAGAAGTTGGCCGCCATAAAGCCTCTGCGCGCCGTGTGTGGCAACTGCGACGGAGCAGACCTGCGCTGCCTCTACCCCAACGTGTTGCGTTTCAAATGCGAAGAGGCTGAGATTCTCATCAAACACATCGGCGGCTATCCCGGCAACTACGACCGCAGCATACAGGGCAGCCTCTTCGTCCGCCCGCCCCACTTGTTCATCTCGGGCCATTCGCACATCCTGAAAGTGCTCTACGACCGCACCCTGAATTGCTTGCACATCAATCCGGGCGCCGCCGGCATTCAAGGGTGGCACCACCAGCGCACACTTGTGCGCTTCTCTGTAGAAGGAAAAGATTTTAAGGACTTAGAGGTTATTGAACTTGCGGAAAGATAACCTCAATACATAATGCCGCAACCACCAACAAGGCAAACGTAAGCATGTTGCGCGAGGTAAAGCCTAACACACGGTTCAGCTCGCGCCCACTGCCTATCTGCACCATTTTGTTCCACGTGAGATAGTGAGGCAGCAGATAAAACAACGGAAGCACCGCCATCCACATGTGACCATAGAGGGCCGTCAGCGCCACACATACATAGGCAGCAACGCCTTGCAAGAGATAGAAGTAGCGACCAAAGCGCTCGCCAAAGGCCACCACGAGGGTGCGCTTACCGGAAATGCGGTCGGCATCGCGGTCGCGGTAGTTGTTCAGAACGAGGAGCGTATCTGTCACCAAGCCCGAGGCAGCTGCCAGCCACCATAGCTCGGGCGGGAATGTGCCTGCCTGCACATAGTAGGTTCCTACCACCGGCACAAAGCCGAAGAACACCCACACCAGCACATCGCCAAGACCGCAGTAGCTCAGCAATGTGGTATACAGAAAAGCAAACACGATGCAGAGGCCTCCCACAGCCATCAAGGCATAGCTCCACTCATTTATATAATATAGCAAAGAAACACCCACCAAAGCTGCGGCCGAGAGTACAACAGCAATTCCTTTCTTCATACTCTGCGGCGCAATCCATCCTTGTGCACAGGCACGCTCAGGACCCAGTCGGTCTTCGCGGTCACTTCCTTTCTTGAAGTCGTAAAGGTCGTTGATAAAATTGGCAGCCACCTGCATCAGCGCAGCAAAAGCCACGCACAAAAGGGCCGGCACCGGCGAGAAACAGCCATGTGCATAACACAAAGCCGAAGCCATAAACACCGGAATCAGCGCTGCCGTGAGCGTCTTGGGGCGGGCAGCCAGCACCCAAGCCTTGAGAGAATTTTTCTTTACCATTTCCATGTAGGCAAAGATACAGATTTTCTTCGGATAAACTATCGGAAGGAAGAAAATCCTCATTTATTGCTTAATGTAACACGCCATGTTACAAACTGTAACGAGCCATGTTACGAAGTGTAACAAGCCGTGTTACAAAAACCAAACCTTATCTACGAAACCATTTGCAAGAAGGAGCGAGCATTTGGTATTATTTTTTTATCTTTGCAAAATCACAGAAAATAACAAACTAATATATTTATGCTTATGAAAAAGACTTTATTATGGCTGATGCTCATCGGAGTATTCCTCCCATGCTCGCTATCGGCCGACAATTTTGTCAATTTGACACCCCGTGCCAAGCAAATGACAGTGAAGAGCGGATCGCTCACACTGCCCGCTTCGTTCGCCGTAGGCTACAGCAACTTGACCGACGAGATGAAGGCCGAAGTGGACAACTTCGTTGCTTCCTTCTGCGCCACCACCGGCTATACGGTTGCCGTGCAAGAGGATGCCGCTGACGCCCTTTTCCAAGTGAAGAAAGTGAAGACCTCTACCAAAGATGAAGGCTACCGCGTCACCATTACCGCCGACGGTGTAAACATAGAAGCCAACACTGCCGTGGGACTCTTCTACGCCTTCCAAACCATCAAGAAGATTCTCCCTCCCAACGTGATGGCAGAGAAGAAAGATGCTTCTGTTACGGCCTACGTGCTTCCCTTGGCCACCATCGACGACGAGCCCCGCTTTGCCTATCGTGGCTTCATGCTCGACGTAGCTCGCCACTTCTTCACCATAGAGGAAGTGAAGCGCATGATAGACGTCATGGCCTACTACAAGATGAACCGCTTCCACTGGCACCTCTCCGACGACCAGGGATGGCGCGTGGAAATCAAGAAATATCCTAAGTTGACCACCGTAGGAAGCACTGCGCCCAACTCGCGCTTTACCGACATGACCTACGGCCACTACTGGATTAACCGTCCCTACGGCCCCTACTTCTACACACAAGAGGAACTGAAAGAGGTGGTGGCCTACGCCAAGAAGAAACACATCGAGGTGATTCCCGAAATTGATATGCCGGGCCACTTTGTGGCAGCGATGACCGCCTATCCCGAATACAGTTGCTACCCCAACGGCAGCCACCAATTATGGATTGACGGCGGAATCTCCAGCGACATTCTCAACGTAGCCAATCCCGCTGCTGTACAATTTGCAAAAGACATCCTTGCAGAAATCATTGACATCTTCCCCTACGAGCAAATACATATCGGTGGCGACGAGTGTCCCACTTCTGCCTGGGAAGGCAATGCGGAATGTCAGGCGCTCTACAAGGAACTCGGACTGACCAACTACCGACAGCTGCAATCCATCTTCATCAAAGAGATTAGCGACTTCGTACAGGAGAAAGGCCGCAAAATTTCCGTATGGAACGAGGCCATCTCTGCCGGCGGCGCCGACACCGATTTGATTAAGGCCACCGGAGCCACCGTATACTGCTGGACCGGCCCCGAAGCCGCCTGCAAGAAAGCAGCCAACCTTGGGCTCGACAACATCTACACCCCGTGGGGCCCCTACTACATCAACCGCAAGCAAAGCACTGACCCGAACGAGCCTCCCGGCGCCGGCGATGGCACAGACAATGTAAAGAAGACTTACAACACGGTGCCCGTGCCTGGCGATGTGACTACGGCGCAAGCCAAATACTACACCGGCGTGCAAGGTACGTTCTGGACAGAACATGTGTCCGACCGCGTCTACATGGAGTACCTCGCCTTGCCGCGCCTCATTGCCGTGGCCGAAGCAGGATGGACTCCGCAGTCGCTCAAGAACTTCGAGCACTTCCAACAGCGCATCACTGCCGACAGCACTCTGCTCAACTACAACGGCTACAACTACAGCCGCGACTTTATGACTGCCCAGACTTCCTCCTCTGAGAAAGTGATGCCCAACGCATCTACTGCCGAGAAAAAATATTGGTACCACATCACCACCCGCGCCACCGACGATACTCGCGTAGGCCGCTGCTTCGAACTGCTGCGCGAAGGTGCACCCACCATCAGCCAATACAGCAGTAAAGGTGCTGCAGCCGGTGTGCTCTGGGCCTTGCCCGAAGTGGCAGAAGGCGATGCGGCTTACGACTATCAGCTTTGGGCTTTTGAGGAAGACCCTGCCAACCCCGGAGTCTATGCTTTGGTCTGCAAAGCTCAGCCCGACGGCTCTGTCAACCCCACCCCGACATCAGTCAACACCAGCGGCCGCTGGAAATATGACGCTACGAAGAAAAACTACAACTTCATCCTGGCCGACAACGGCTATGGCTTGCACAACGGAAACTACTATTACACCTTGCGCAGCAACAAGGTGAACGGACAATGGATGAACGCCTCTATGGTGGGTCAGGGCCACGCCGTAAACCTTTACTCCAACCCCTCTGACGGCAACGGCGGTCTGTGGAGCTTTGTACCCCTGGAAGCTGCTGCCGGTTCAGAAAGCGTAATGAACTTGTTCAACGAGGCTAAGACTTATCTGGCCTACGCACAGACTTACAATTCCGAAGAAGAGAAGCGCCCCGGCCTCTTCGGTGCTGCCGAGGCTGCCGCCCTCAGCGCTGTAGTGAAAGACGCAGATCCTGCGTCGATGACAGCAGCCGAGTTGGCTTCTTTCTCTGAGCAATTGGAAAAAGCATACAACGACTTCCGCAAATCCTTCAGCTATCTGGAAACCGGCAAGGCTTATAGCTTTGTCAATAGCTCTGAAGGCTTCGTCGGACTGACTATCCACGACAGCAACGAAGGCGCTTACCTGCGCCACACCACCGAGGCGTGGAGCGACAACGCCTGGGAGGTAACCTCCTCTACCATCAACGCCGACTTCACCCAAACCGTGAAGCTGAAGAACAAGGGCACCGGCCGCTTCGTAGGCGCTGCCTCTTCCAGCATGTCGGGCAAGGTGGCCTACCCCGTTTCGGTAGCACAATCGGGCAGCAATATCGTTTGCCACTTCAACTTGAAGGAGGGCGACTTTGAGTTCAGTTCATCCGGCAAGAACCTCTACCCCATCCCTGCCAACTCACTCACACTCCCGGGCATCATCAGCTCCGGCTCAAGCATTGGGGGCTCTAACGCCATCCGCTTGGTAGGTTCTGCATGGGCTGTCAATCCGGTTTACGTAGTGACCTACGTTTGCACCGACGAAGCCGGCAACGCTTTAGGTTCCTTCCGTCAGAGCGCAGAGGCCGGAAAGGCCTACACTTGCGAGGCTCCGAGCATCAAGAACCACAGCGCCGTGAGCTACGACGGCCAGGCTGAGGCTCCTCGTTTTGAAGAGATGACCGAGGACAAGACCATCGCCATTGTATACAAGCGCTCGGCTTATTCCATCAACATCCTCTGTCGCGACCAACGCGGTGCACTCATCGCCGGCGAAGAAACAGCCTGCCCCGTTGGCGAGAAATATACCGTAGCACTTCCCGAATACGAATTCTACACACTCGAGAAGGCCGACCAAGAGAACGGCACAGCGCTTACGCTTGAAGGCGACCTCACCATCAACGCCATCTACAACACCACAGCTTACAACGGCGTAAAGACCTTGGGCAAGGCTGTTACCAAACTTGAGGACGGCCGTAGCTACGTTATCTACGACACATCGCCCGTCAACACCGAGCGCATCGGCTATCGCTGCGTGATGCCCGGCAACTTGCAGGTGATGAAGGTGGACGACATCGAGGGCCGCAATCCTTACCACACCTGGTTGCTCGAGAAGAGCGGCAGCGGATTTAAGGTGAAGAACGAATATGTTGGCCTCTACGTGCCACTGCTCACCACCGCCGCCAATCCCGTATCGCTGGTAGAAAAGGGAGAGACTTACTCCTTCACGCTCAACGCCGACGGCGAGACCTGGAAGATTAAGGGCAGCAACGGCGTATGCTGGGACGGACTCGGCAGCGGCGCTCTCGTGGGATGGAACGACCCCGGACACCCCTACAAGCTCTATGAATATTATGCCGACCCCTACTTCACCGTGACCATCAAGTCTGTCGACCTCGAGGAGAACGAGTTGGCCGAAACTGAAGTGGCCTTGGTGCGCGCCGGCGAAGCCTACGTCTTGACAGCCCATAGCATCGAAGGCTATGTGGTGAAAGAAATGTCCGGCGACAACGACAAGTTGGGCCGCGTGGCCGACCACCTCACCGTCAGTGTGGTATACGAAAAAGAAGGTGCCTCCGGCATCGAAGGCATCGCCTCAGAGAAACAACAAAATCTCATCTACGACCTCAGCGGCCGCCGTCTGAACCGCATTGCAAAGGGCGGCATCTATATCGTAGATGGCAAGAAAGTGTTGGTCAAATAAGTCCAGCCAAAACAAATTGTGCTCCTTCTCAGGAGCACTTGCCTAACTCATTTTTATCACAAGCCAACCGGCTTCTGAGTCCCACAGAATATTGCTGTGGGACTCTTCTTTTTCTTAGTAGCTTTCTAGGAAAACTTAGTAAACTTCTAGGTAAAACTAGTAAACTCCGAGTTTTTCCTAGTAAACTCCGAAGAAACGCCCGAAAATGGCCCTTGATTTTCAAGCGCTTACAAAAACAAAAAACGGGGTGTTCTTCAAGCGCTGCAACGCGCTGTATGCTCCTTTCCTCTCATCCCGCAAATCCTGCACAAGGAGCAGTTCAAAAGAAGTAAACCGAAGGAGCCACCGGTACATACAAAAACAGGGAGAAGGTTGCTGAGCAACTTTCTCCCTGCTTGTCTTTCAGTGTTAATGACTTGATTAAGCTTCTGCCTGGGGCAAAACTGAAACTACGCTGTGGTTGCGAGCACCACGCTTGAAGTTTACTACACCATCAACGAGAGCGAAGAGGGTATGATCTTTACCCATACCTACGTTCTTGCCGGGATAGTGAACAGTACCGCGCTGACGCACGATGATGTTACCAGCGATACATTGCTGACCGCCCCAAAGCTTAACACCTAATCGTTTTGAATGTGACTCACGGCCGTTCTTAGAACTACCTACACCTTTTTTGTGTGCCATTTTCTTCTAATTTTTTTAGGGTTAAGCAATAACTTGTTTAATAGACAACTGTGTGAACTGATGGCGGTAGCCGTTCAGCTTACGATAACCTTTACGGCGCTTCTTGTGGAACACGAGCACTTTGTCGCCTTTCACCAGCGGAGAGAGCACTTCGCATACTACTTTTGCACCTGCAATTGTGGGAACACCCACAGTTACTTCACCGTTGTTGTCAATCAACAACACTTTCTCAAATTCAACAGCCTGGCCGCTTTCTGCGCCTTGAATGTGGTTTACGAAGAGCTTCTTGCCTTCTTCCACCTTGAACTGCTGACCGTTAATCTCTACGATTGCGTACATGTAAATATTAAAATTAAACGGTTTTTTCCGGGAGGCGTGTTTCTCTTAAACAACTTATTCTGCCCCTTCGGACTCTAAAATCGCGGCAAAGTTACAACTTTTTTTCGGCTGCGAAACACTTGAGGCTCTTTTTATTAAAAAAAATACGACATAAAGGGGCTATCCGAAGCTATTTTCCTATTTTTGTAAGAGCAATTATACATTTTACAACTTATGAAACTGAAAAAACTGACAGTCGCTTGCTTGCTCGCAGCTATTGCCTGCTGGCCTGCAAGTGCCGATCGCTTTGAAAAAATCAACCGCGACTTTGAAGCGCGCTTTGCCGAGTCGCCCACCAACATCCCGGCGCAGCTTGACAAAATGAAGCTCAGTGCCGAGCAACGCGAGGCGCTGGAATTTCTATACGCTTACATGGCTTGGCCCGACTTGGCCGACTACTCGCCCGAGTTCTTCTTGCAACAGGTAGACTACGCCTTGCGAGCACGCAAGGAAATGGCGTGGGGCAAGAAAGTGCCCATGCGCGAGTGGCTTCACTTCGTGCTTCCACCACGTGTGAACAACGAAAACCTGGATGCCTTCCGCGACGTGTGCTACGAGGAATTGAAGCTACGCGTTGAGGGCTTGTCCATGAAAGAGGCTACACTCGAGGTGAACCACTGGTGCCACGAATATGTCACTTACAAGCCTTCCGACAGCCGCACTTCGGCACCGCTGGCCAGCATGCGCACCGCCACAGGACGCTGCGGCGAAGAGTCTACCTTTACCGTGGCAGCCCTGCGCACCATCGGCATTCCCGCCCGCCAGGTTTACACGCCGCGCTGGGCCCACACCGACGACAACCACGCCTGGGTGGAGGCCTGGATAGACGGCAAATGGTACTTCCTCGGCGCCTGCGAGCCCGAGCCCGTTCTCAACCTGGGCTGGTTCAACCAACCGGCTTCGCGCGGTATGCTGATGCACACCAAAGTGTTTGGTAGCTACGACGGACCTGAGGATGTGATGAGCCGCACTCCTTGCTACACTGAAATCAACGTGACGCGCAACTACGCCCCTGTGAAGAAAACCACCGTACGCGTGGTCGACACGGAAGGCAATGCTGTTCCCGACGCTCACCTGGAGTTCAAGCTCTACAACTACGCTGAGTTCTACACCGTACAGACCACCCGCACCGACGCCAAAGGCGAGGCCGCTATCACAGCCGGCTTGGGCGACATGGTGGCTTGGGCTTCGGACGGCACAAACTTTGGCTTCGTAAAATTCTCTGTGGGCAAGGACAAAAACCCGGTGATTACCCTCAACCGCAAGCCCTCCGGCATTCACTTCTGCGAGATGGACATCACTCCGCCTGTAGGCAAGAACAATCTGCCTAAGGTGTCGGCAAAGGCTGCTGCTGAGAATGTGCGCCGCTTTGCTATCGAGGATTCTATCCGCACGGCCTACGTTTCTACCTTCCCCACCTCCGAAAAAGTGCAGGCCTTCTGCAAGAGAACAGGGGCTGACTACGCGCGCGTACTTCCTTTAGTAGAGAAGAGCCGTGGCAACTACAAAAACCTGATGGCCTTGGTGGAGAAATATCCCGGCGCCTTCGTTTACGACTTCCTTGAGAGCATGAGCGAGAAAGACCTCCGCGACTTCGAATACTACGTAGCCGACAACCACCTCGGTTTGCTCTTGGTCGACTCTGTGGCCATGGCAGACCCCTTCATTTACTGTCCTCGCGTGGTAAACGAAAACCTCACCCCCTGGCGCTCCTATTTCCGCACCGCATTCTCGGCCGACGAACAGACTGCCTTCAAGGCTGAGCCCGCCGCTTTGGCCGAATGGATTACCAACAACGTGGCCACCGATGCTACTTGGAATCCGCTCTCACTCTGTCTCTCGCCCGAGTCGGCCCACCGCTTGCGCACAGCCGATGTTCGCTCCAAGGGAATACTCTTTGTGGCCGCGGCCCGCAGCCTCAACATCCCGGCCCGCATCGATGAGGTGACAGGCAAGGTACAGTTCCGCATGAACGCCCAAAGCGAATGGCAGACCGTTTCCTTCCGCCAGGAGAACGCAGCCCAATCTGCACAAGCCGAGCAAGCCGAATTGGCGCTGGCCTATACGCCCCGCCAGTACATGGAAGACCCCGGCTACTACTACCACTTTACGCTGAGCAAACTCGAAAGCGGCATGCCACAATTGCAAAACTACGAGGACGACGATACTTGGGCTGCCAAGTTCAAGGAGGGCACCAAGGTGGACGAGGGCTACTATCTGCTCACCTCCGGCACTCGCATGGCCAGCGGACGTGTGTTGGCCCAGCTCGCTCTCTTCCCCACCAACTCAAAATGGAAGACAGAGACGAAACTGGTGATGCGCGAGGACAAAGAACAGGTGCAGGTGATTGGCTCGTTCAACTCTGAGAATCGCTACCTCGATGTGGCCGACGGCAAGGAGAAGTCAGTGCTTGCCACCACAGGTCGCGGCTATTTCGTAGTGGGCCTCATCCGCGCTAACCACGAGCCTACCAACCACATTCTCCACGACTTGGAGAAACAGCGCGCCGCCCTCGAAGCCTGGGGCCGTCCCATCTTGCTGCTCTTCCCCACGCAAGAAGAATGGGAGCGCTTTGAAAAGAACCGCAGCGAATTTACCAACCTGCCCTCTACGCTCTGCTTCGGCGTAGACAACGGCGGCAACGTGGCCCGCGACCTCTTCAGCGGCAACCTGACCACCTCGGAAGACCTGCCCATTATCATCATCGGCGATACCTTCAACCGCGTGGTCTTCTCCTCACAGGGATACACCATCGGCATCGGCGAGCGCATCAAGATGACTGTCGGAAAAATATAGCAAGACAGGTTCTCCTGCTTTATCCATATAAAAAATTAGCCCTCAATGAGGGCTAATTTTTTTATCTACTTACTCTAAGAAAGAAATTCTATTTAGATATATATTTCTTTCCGTTGCGTATATATATACCTCTCATTGGAATAGAATTTCTCTTACACCCCTGTAAATCGTAAATCCAATTATATCCTTGTTGAACTTTAGGAGCACCTACGCAAGAAATAATACATTCTTGCTTATCACCACCACCATACAAGTGGTTTCCGTCCACGTCATGTACACATATGAGTTTAGGAACACCACCTCCCGTCATAAGCACACCATAACGGAATAATATACCATAACGAGCCTCGCCAATGCCCTCTATAAACATATATTCTCCCCATATGTCATCTGAGAAATCTCCATCTTCAACTTTCTTAGTATAGCACTTCACATGATAAACTTTTCGAGTATTGCCATCTGCTGTTTTTAGAGTAGTAATATCTTCAACAACTCCATACACTTCTATTCCTTCTGATTCTAGGAGAGAGGTATCATATTCAAATAAGAAAGTATCACCGATTTTACGATTGAAGTCAAAGAAACAAAACTCTTTATTTCCTATATAGTAATACATCACACCATTCTCCTCACGAGCCAAAAAAACCTCTTCTGTTATAATAGGTTCTTCATATTCAATAAAATTTGTCATCAAGTAAATTTTTTTATAAGAAACTCCATTAACGACAGAATCTCCACACACTTTTCTTTCTGAAGTAGAACTAAGTTCTAAACCATAAGCCCACGTTTCCCCATACCATATTTTTCCTTCTTCAAGTATTGGAAGTGTTTGTGCAAAGCTACTGAAGCAATAGCAAAAACATATTGAGATAATAGTCAAAAATTTTTCCATAAAATTTTGTTTTTAATTTAGAAAACTTAGACGGCTCAAATATATTAGTTTTTTTTAACACTCAAAATAAAAAGTCTAAATTTAGATTTTTTACTCCATACCACAGCGATTTTCTTAGTAGTTACTTTCGCGTTCTTAGTAGTTACCAAAATTTTCCTAGTAGTTACCGAAATTCACCTAGCTTTTACCTAAGAAATGCCCAAAAACGGCCCTTGATTTTCAAGGGATTACAAAAGGCAAAAATGGCAGTATAAAAAGCAGTGATGGCTTTGCTCTTAGAATCCCGGTAAGGGGAAATAAAGCGTGGGCAACAACAGGAGCAGCCCTACCAGCATCAGGAGGAGGATAAACTTCCAGATGAACTTCACCCACTGCTCGTAGGGGATTTTTGCTATCGACAAGACAGCTATCAGCACGCCGGAGCAGGGCGTAATCATGTTGGTGATGCCATCGCCAAACTGGAAAGCGAGCACCGTAGCCTGGCGCGACACGCCTATCATGTCGGAAAATGGTGCCATAATGGGCATCGTGACGGCAGCCTTGGCCGAGGCGGAGGGGATGAATACATTGATGAGGGTCTGAATGCCGTACATCGTGGCCAGTGCTCCTTCGCGACCCATAGCCACAAGGCTGTCGGCCATGGCACGAAGCATCGTATTGATGACCTCGCCGTTCTCGAGCACCACAATAATGCCGGCGGCAAAGCCGATAACGAGGGCGGCAGAGAAGATGTCCTTCGCACCGGCCACAAACTCCTGCGCTACCTTGTCGGCACTATATCCGGCGGAGAAACCGGCGCAGATGCCCAGCGCCATAAACAGGGCGCATATCTCCGGGAGATACCAGCCATAGCCCATAGCGCCTACCACGAGGTAGACAATGGAGAAGAGCAAGAGAGTGAGGATGAACATGCGGTGGGACACTCTGAGCGCCACTACGGAAGCTACCACAAAAGCGGAAGTCACCAGCCAGAGCAGATAGGGGGCATGCCATTGCACACTGCCCACCTTGATGAGACAGTCGGCGCTATAAAGGTAGCAGAACGCCAAGAGGACGAGCGAGAGCAAGGCGAGACAAATCCACGGACGCTTGCCGGGACGCTCTTCTGCGGCTTCGGCCTCCACGGCCAGCGGTTGCTGTTGCTCGCTGCTCACCTCGCGGCGATGGCCGTGGGCGTACCAGAGCACAAAGGCAATGGCCAGCGTCATGACCACCACCCAGCAGAGCGTGCGGTATTCTATGCCGGAGAAAAGAGACAGCCCGGACATGTCCTGCGCAATGCCGATGGTAAAGGGATTGAGCATGGCGCCGGCAAAGCCCACATGGGCGGCGAGGTAGACCATACACACGCCGACAAAGTCGTCGTAGCCGAGCGAGCGAGCCAAGGGCAGCACCACGGCTACAAAGGCTATGGTCTCTTCGCTCATGCCGAAAACGGCGCCGAAGAGTCCGAAGAGGAGCATCACAAGGACAATGACAATGTTGCCCACTCCCAGACGGCGCACCCAGCCATATCGCTCCAAGCGCTGCACACGGGAGATGAAGCGCAGAATGCCATCGTCGACGGCCCGCGTGCTGTTTATCAGCCAGAAGGCTCCGCCGATAATCAAGACAAAGGCGATGATGCCGGCCTGACGGCTGAAGCCTTCGTAGAGAGCCGAGAGCACTTGCCAGGACTGAGGTTTTCCCCCGGGCACAAGCCAGGTGGAGAGGGCACAAAGAAGCAGTACGCCGAAGATGATGACGTAGGTATTGGGGGCTTTGAGTCTCACGCGCGCGTTATATATATAATGTGTAAGAGTCTGAAATGGTCACTGCGGTTAGCGCACGAGGGTTTTCTTTCCGTTCACCACATAGATGCCGGGGGCTTTTACCTTCTGCACGCGGCGGCCGGCAAGGTCGTAGACCTTCTTGTCCTTGGCCTTGGCCACTACTGCACTCACGCCGGTGGCTTCTTCTTTTTCAAAGACTGCCGTAAACTTGTTGGCACCGCGAGCCACGGTGATGTAGCGAGCTTCTGTGCTCACAAACTCCTGCTCGGCATCCATCTGCCAGCCCAGGAATTTATAGCCGGCATCGGGGCGGGCGTAAAGAATAATCTCGGCGCCGAGGGCAACCTTGAGCGACTCGAAGCCATTCACCGAAGCTGTGCCGCCGGGAGTTGTGGCAGCCTCTACCACCACATTGAGGTCGGTATCCTCAGCTACGAAGTTCACATAGAGAGCTATGTTTTCCGTAGCCACAAATTCATAGGGGTTTTTGTTGGTCTCGATGATACCTTTACCGCTGGCCATGGTGTTCTTGGTGGTCCAATAGGCAAATTTCTTACCGGAGCCTTCCAGCGCTTCGGCTCTTACATACACCACGGTGCCTTTGGCCACTTTCACCTTGCGGTCTGTGCCGTCGCCCACATAGGCATAGCCTCCGCTGCCTTTCACTTCGATGGTTACCATCTCCTCTTGCAGCGTGTTGTCATTTACCAGATTTTGCGCAGAGAGTCCTGACACGAGGCAGAACAGCGCCATAAGAACATAGGTCTTGATTTTTTTCATAGCTTATTGGAATTTATTAATTTTTGCAAAGATACGGAAAACCTACAGAAGAGAGCCCCATGCTTGCTGCAATTTTCAGTCTCCATCTTAATACAAAAAAACGGACCCAACCTCTCTATCAAAAAAAGAGAAAGCACCCTGCTTTTCTTAGTAGCTTTCTAGGAATTCTTAGTAAACTTCTAGGAAAAACTAGTAAACTACGAATTTTTCCTAGTAAACTCCGAAGAAACACCCAAAAATTACCCCTGATTTTCAAGCGCTTAAAAAGGCTATTTTTTTAGTCATCAGAGGGGATAGGAGTACAAAAAAATCCGCCACCCCGAAGGGCAGCGGATTTGAATAAGGAGTTGCCTTGCGGCAGAATTACTTGCGGAGGAGTTTCACAGTGCGAACCACCTTGCCGTCCTTTTCTACGCTCAACACGTAAACACCCTTTTGGTGGAGAGTGAGTTGTGCCTTAGCACCTGCGCTGAACTGCTGAGCAGCAGTAGCAGCGAGCTTACCGGCAGCGTTGTAAACGTTGATGCTGTAGTTGCCTGCCTCGGCCAATTCAACGAAGAGTTGGCTGTCAACAGTGTAGACATTCATCTCAGCGCCTGCTGCGTTCTCGATACCTTCGGGAGCACCAACCTTGATAACGCTGAAGGTGCGCTGGTCTTGACCGAGAGAGTTGGCAAGAGTAAGAGTAACTTCGTAGTCACCGGCCTTAGCATAAGAAACCTTAGCTGAACCAGCTTCACCGTTACCTGTAACTTCGGTTACAACACCCTTCTTAGCCTTCCAAGTAGGCAATGTAGTTACAGGATAAGCAGTACCGCTGATGAAGGGGCAACCTGAAGTGTATTCAGATTCTACCCAAGAGAATACGCCTTGACCTTCAGCGCCTGTAGCAGCATAGTCGTGGCAACCGGCTTGTACGCCAGCCTTAGCACCAGTAGAGGGGAAGGTAAAGTCTGTACCGGCCTTAGTTTCGAGACCCCAGAATGCGAGTACGTCTGCGGGGAGGTTAGCGTCTGTGAGGTCGCCCATAGAAGCCTTCACTTCTTCTGCAGAGATAGCCTTGTTCCAGATAGTGAAGTTGTCGATTACACCATCGATACCTGCGCGGCCGTGAGCAGCACCACCGACAGAGATTACTTGCTTGTCTGTGATTTCGTATACGTTAGCTTCGTAGCCGGGAGCGCCATTGAAGTAGCTGTCGCCGTTAGCTTGACGGTTCCAGCGAGTGATTTCTTGCTTCACACCGTTCACATAGTATTCACCCTTGAACTTACCGCTTTCGTCATAGTCGAAAGTATAAGCGATGTGTACCCAGTTACCAACGGGCAACTTAGTGTTGTCATACTTGTAGCGGAGCTCGTTGTTGCTGGTAAGGTCAGTACCACGCCAAGTAAATGAAGTCATAGCACCAGTCTCATCGATGTTAGACCACAACCAACCCCAGTCAGTCTTAGGCCATGCATCGAGCTTGTAAGCAACAGCAAGGAGCTGAGTTTCGCCTGCTGCGAGCTTGTTAATCTTCAACCAGAATGAAACTGAGAAGTCTTTCTTACCTTGGAGACCGAGGTCACCGGCCTTTGTACCGAAGCGCTTTTCTTTGAGGTCTACACCTTGAGAACCGGCACCGTCAGCGGGACGACCAGTGTAAGCGAAGTTCACAAGATCACCAGCCTTCACTTCGATGTCAGCTTCCTTGTCGTTAGCAGTCAAAGTATAGATTTCGGGCAATGCACCAACACCTTCACTTGTTACCTGAACGAAGCTAGCAAATGTGAGGGTAGTAGTAGAAGTATTGCCATCAGCATCGCGTACAACACCAGTCAAGTGCAAATCGTAGCTACCGGTTTCGGGCAAGCCTTCGCAAGTTACAGTGTGGCCTTCGCCGCTGAACACTTCCTTACCAGAAAGGTCTACAAGTTTCCAAGTAGCGCTTTCGTGACGCGGGTCGATGTAAGACATATCAAAGCTTTCGTTGGGCTTGATAGTGTTCTTGCTGCACTGAATATCGTCATCATATACATAAGAAGGAGCGTCCATGTAGTTGCTCCAAGCAATAGCAGATTCTGACTTGTGATCAAGAGAAACTGCAGAAACACCTACGCGAACGCGGTCTGCAGATTTCAAGTTCATAGGAATGTTGTAAGCCAAAGCAGCCCAAGAAGTAGTGAAGCCCATCAATACAGGCTGCTGACCTTCTTGCTGTGCGTAAACCTTGAAGAACGCAGTCTTCACATCGATGTTGTAGCAAGGTTCGCCGGCAGGCTTGTTGTTGGTCATATTGAAAATGATCTTAGCATCTACACCATACTTGCTGTTAGAGAGAACAGCTGCACTCTCTACAATAGGAGCAGCGGGAGTTGCAGCAGCGCCACGTACGATAGAGAACTCACCGAGGTAGAGATCCATATCCTTAGCATTTTCGAAGTGGAGAGCTACAAGAGCAGCAGTCTTACCAGCCAATTCATCGCCTACAGTAAACTGACGCTCTACCCAAACATCTTCGTCGGCTTCGTCAGCAGCGGTAACAATTGCATAGTTGCCAAGAGCCACTTTCTCATTACCGAGGGCAGTGAACACCAACTTCACGTCGGCAGCACCCTTCTTCAGTTTGTAGCGTACAGTTACTACGTCACCGGCCTTCAAAGCATATTCAGTCTTGAAGAGGTGGAGATACTCACTTGCAGTAGAACCGAAGATGCGAGCAGAAGAACCACCTACGTAAGCCTCGTCCCAAGTGAACTCAGCATCGAGACCATTAGCCACTACGTCTTTGCCGAGCAAGCTCTTAGTGAACCACCAGCGCCAAGTAGGCAAGTAGTCTTGTGAACCGATGTTGTACCATTCCTTGTTGTGCTGACGTACACCGTTCCAGTTGAAGTATTTACCGTTACCAAGGTTGAAGTAAGTGATCAAAGCTTCTTCGCCCAAGTCCCACTTCATGGCGCTGCGTGCGGTCATGAAAGAAGACATACCATGGTAAGTTACGTTGTCTGCATGGTACTTCATTGAGTTGGTCACAGCGGGGCAGTTAGCCGGGTTACGAGTACCGCCGGTGAACCAACGCTCTGTACGCAACTGGTAAGTGCGCTGTTTTACTTCGGGCTCACTACCCTTTTCGCCGCGGCTTTCCCAGAACATGTTTTCGCTGTGCGCACCCCAGAGACCAATTGAGATAGGATACTGTTGGAGGAGAGGCCAGTTGTTTGTACCGGGTTCTGCACCCTGCATGTTCACACCTGCATAAAGGTCGAGCGGATTACGGCCGATGCTGTTGGCATGAGTAACAGATCTGCTGAGGAGGTTAGAGTTGTTCCAGTTGTAGTTGAAGAACAAGTTAGCAGCCTCTGAGCCTGCAGGACCGAAAGTGTCGTCATTGTGAGTGCCGAGACCTTGGTCGAAAGTACACATACCATTGTCGTTGGTACCATCATACCATACGTTTTCAAACAATGGGTTTCTGGGCTTCTGAATCTTGTTCAGTTCTTGGTGCAAGGGAATCAAGTCTTGTTGGATAGCAAAACCGCCACCAAACTCAGAGTTGTAACCAATACCGTCTACACCATAGTAGTAGTGGAAGTCTGCAATCTTCTGTGCACCCACTTCTACCATATCTTCCAAACATTTTTGCCAAGCGGGGAACTGGAAGAGTGAGCCCCAAGGAATACCGGCAACACCTGATACGGGTACACCGTTCTTGTGAGCTACATCGAGGAAGTTACCGGGCACGCGGCCGATACCAGCTGTCCAGTTTCCGTAGTGGGTGATGTAAGACCACATGTTGAACACTTCAGAGTCATAAACTCCGTCGGGCAAAGCATTGTTCTTTGTACCATTGATGGGCACCCAGAACAAGAGTTTCTTGTCATTTGACTCATTCAACTCAGGACGTACCTGAGTGTTTGCGTTGCGGAAACGCTCGCGGGGCTTCACGCGAGAGATGAAGAAGTTGTCATCGGCATTGATAGCCTTTCCCTTCTCCCAAGTCTTCATAGTAGCACCATACTGGTCGCTGCTATAACCCCACTCCACATAGCCTTCCTTAAACTCTTGCGCAGAAGCGGTAAGAGCCACAAAAGCCAGTCCGGTCAGGATAAGTTTTTTGTTTCTCATAAAAACACTTGTGAATAAAATGGTTAATAAAAAAATGTAGTAAATATGTTTTTCTTAATACGGGTGTACAAAGGCGGCTAACTCGGATAGGCCAAATCTATTTTTTCACCTACTGAGGAGTTTCTGCAAAGATAAAAAATATATCCAACACGCATTGTATATTTCTGGTATAAAAATATTTATTAAGAATTATTATCTGACGGAATAAAATAAGTTTGGGAGTAAGAACTTGCGGTTACTTACTCCCAAACTTCTAAATGTCTATTTTTCTTACACACGGCGTGCCAAGTAACGACGCACGGGCAGGTCGTAGAGACGAAGCAGTGCGTAGGCCAGCACCATGCAACCGACTACTACCCCCAGAGCTACGGGCCACGTATCGCTCAGCGTGTAGAGCTGGTTGTCGATGAGCCAGGCGTAGAAGAGATACATGAAGGGGTA
>CALCHR010000067.1 GCA_937901185.1 uncultured Bacteroidales bacterium | reverse complement strand
TTAGTAGTTACCGAAATTCACCTAGCTTTTACCTAAGAAATGCCCGAAAATGCCCATTGATTTTCAGATATTTACAAAGGCAGTTTTTGGAGTCTTCAGCTCCTCCTGCTGAGGGGTATGAAAAAAGGCAGGATGTCTGCGAACATCCTGCCTGTATAGCAAAGCCGTTCAGGCTTGGGGTAAATGTACTTAGGGTACGAGCACCTTCTTGTCGCTCACGATGTAGACACCGCTTTGCAAGCGGAGGTGGCAGCTACCTTCGCCGCGGTAGACGCAGCGACCGGCGGGGGTGAAAACGGCAATTGGGGTGTGCGGCTCGGCCACTACTTCAAGGAAGCCTTTACCGGTCTCGATGTCGAGCGCAGGGGCATCGGTTACTTCCTGGATGCCGGTGATGCCGTTGGTGTTCTCCTGGCCTTTCTTCTGGTAGACGCGTATCCAGTCGAAGTCGGTCTCGTAGGTGTGGGTCACATCGGCGTTGGCTGCCCAAGCATTGTTGCCCACCGACTGGTTGAGGATGAGGTGGAAATGCTTGTCGAAGGGCCACTGGCCTTGGTTGAGGTCATTGCTGTTGCTCGACTTGGAGTAGCTGGCTACTTGCTTTCCGTCCACGTACCAAGTCAGTTTTGTCTTGCTCCACTCCAGACCGTAGGTGTGATAGTTGTCCATCTTGACCGGCTCGTTGAAAGAAGAGCGCGGATTACCGGTTTGTCCCAAGTCGTAGGTCCAGTTGGAGTGAACAGTATGGTAGGCCACGTGCGAAGCGTCAATCACTTCCCATATGTCTATCTCGCCGCAGTCGGGCCATCCGGCGCTTTGGTCTTCGGGCATCATCCAGATGGCAGGGAAGTTGCCGGTCCACGGATTAGACTTGGCGCGACACTCCACTTTGCCGTAGGTGAATCCGAATCGGCCCATCGTCTTGATACCGCCCGTAATCATAGGCACGGGGTCAGTCTCTGTGTCGGGATTGGGAATGGCGCGAGCCACGAGTTTGCCATCTTCGATGTAGATTACCTCTTCGCTGTCGCTGAGCCAGCGGTTCCAGGTGGCGCCATAGCGTTGGCAGCGCATCCATTTATCGGGGTCGGGCTGCGAACCATCGGCAGCGTCAAATTCATCATTGAACACCAGCGTGTAGAGCGCTTTGGAACCCTCTGTGTAGTTGAGCGTGATGTGGACATCGCCGTCTACGCTGTCGGCGGGAAGGGTGTAGGTCTTGACGGGAACGCTAAACTCGCTCCACTGGCGGTTGCCGTGCACGTATTGCGGTCCGTCAAAATTGTGGCCGTGCTTGATGATGATGGCTTCGGCTTCGTAGCCTGATGCCGCAGCCGTGGGTTTCAAGGCGATCTTCTGGAAACAAGGCACAGCATCGGGCAGACCGTTTACGTCAGTGCTGTTCACACTGCCGTTTTGAGTAAACACTTTCAAACTATGGGTGGGGCGGTGTACGTTCAACAAGAAGTCTACCACGTTGCCGCCGTTCTCATCTATCTTGTTACCTTCTTCTTCGCTCCAGCGACCGGCGGGGTCAATGTTGTTCCAGTCCACCTTCAGACGAGCGCGGTAGACACCCGTAGTCAGCATGGCCGGCAATTGGAAAGCAGGCAGGGCGTTCACAGCCACATCGCCGGGCTTGCCGTCAATGGTCTCGCCCAGGCTGTTCTTGCCGTCGTAGTAGGTGTAAGTCAGCAGTTCGCTGGACATGGTAGGAGTGCCGTCGGGGTTAAGAGTGGCGTCGAACTGACCGTTCTGGTTGAGGTCGACGTAAAGGTACAGGTGCATGGCGCGGCCGGCAAAATCCACGGCAGTGGTTATCTGGTCGCCCGGCACCACAGATACTTGTTTCTGGCGCAAGTCGCGATATACGTAGTTGGTCTCTTCGCCCAAGGAAACAAGGGTGCTGCCGCCCTGAGTGGCACTCAGGGTGAAACTGTTAAGGCGGCGCTCGCTGTGGCTAACCACGAGCGAAGGGTCGAAGTTCAAGGGATAGTCTGTATCAGCTACGCCCGGTGCCTGGCTCTCTTCTGAGAAAAGGGCTTCGATGGCTACATCGCCGTCAAGGTATTCTGCGGGCAGCGTCACCTTGCCGTCGTGGAAAAGATAGGCGGGGATTTCTACGTCCATGTATTGCGGAGTGCCGTGGAGCAGCGCTTCGCCGGTCAAGTTGTGGCCGTGGCGCACCTTAAGGCCTTGGCAGATATAGCCTTCGTTGGCTTTGATTTCCAAAGTAAGAGGTTGGCCAAAGGCAGTTTCTATCTTTGTGAAGGCTTTGCCGTCTGCTAAAACCTGGCCGTTCTCGGCTTTCGCTTCTACGTTACACTTGTCGCCGTGTACGTTCAGGCGGATGTCGCAGATGGCGCCGCCGTTGTTCAAGATGCTATTCTCTTGCGTCATGCGGCCGGCGGGGTCAATTGAAGCCCAGTCCACTTTGTAGCGCAGGCGATAGAAACCATGGGCCAAGTTCTTGGGAAGCACGAAGGAGGGAGGGTTGAGCACGTTGGCATTGTTTACAACCTCACCCTTGCTGTTATAACCCTTGCCGGAGTTGAGTTGGGGCTCGGCATAAGAGAAACTCACGGCGTCGCTACCTTCGGGAAGAGAGCCGTCGCTGTTGAGGGTGGCGTCGAAGGTTCCGTCTTGTCCGAAGTCGAGGTAAACAAATCCGTGCATCCAGTCGCCGGAGTAGTTGAACTTAGGAGTGAGCGTTTCGCCGGGACGTGCTGTGAAACTCTTGTGGAGCAGAGAAGAATAAACTTTCAGAGGGGTGGGGCAGTTGAAGGACTGTTGTCCGTCGGCAGAGCCTTCGAGCACCACGCCGTTCAGGCGGCGGCTGCCATGAGTATATGCTTGGTCGATGTCAAAGTTGAGGGGATAGTCCTCGGCCGATGTAGCCTTGACAACAACATCTTGCACATGACGATAGTTGCTTGCTGCTTCGGCACAAAGGGGCTGTGAAGAGAGCCCAAGAGCAGCGAGCAATACAAAAATAGGAGTTCGCTTCATAGTATCTTATATATATAATATTGTATGCTTGCAAAAATACGGAAAATCAGCCAATCGGCAAGACGTAAAACAAAAAAAGGCCGTTGGCCTTGCTTTTTTCCTCCATAGCCAACCCCCGCTTTCGAAAGTCAGACCTAGGAAAAACTAGGTCTTAAGAAATTTTTCCTAGGTCTTGCGGAATTTTTCCTAGATCAGACTTTCGAAAAGGGGCTCCACGAGGCCGCGCTCGCAGGTGTTTAGAAAATTTTGTAACGAGCCATGTTACAATGTGTAACTTCCTATGTTACGAAGTGTAACACGCCGTGTTACTTTTAATAGTAGAGAGAAAGGAGAAGCCTCCTCCTAACCTCCCCCTAAAAGGGGAGGGGTTCTTTTACCTCTGCATTACCCCTACGTTCTTAGTAGGCTACGAAGAAATGCTCAAAAAAGGAACCTGATTTTCAGATATAGACTAAGGCCGGAAAATGGCTTTTTGCTTGGAACTTGTAGCCCACAGCCTTCTGCGACTACCCTTCCCATTCGAGGAGCAGAACGTGCTGTGTCTCGGGAGTAACGGCATGGTCGGCCGAGGGGCGCTCGTTGACCAGCCACACAATGCCTTGCTCGTCGCATACGGCCAAGGCTTTCATTTTTTCCAGTCGCGAGCGCTTGCGGTCGGTCAGATAGTCGCTCACCAGTTTGCTTCCCTTCATGCCGAAGGGCTTGAAGCGGTCGCCCTCAGTCACTCGGCGGCAGCGCAGGCCTCCGCAGAGCGTGTCGGCATCGAGGCAGGCGGTGTTGGCACTGCGGGGAATCTCTGTCAACCCACTACGCAAGCAACGGCGAACGCAGAGCCGGCGGCCGTCGGGCAGCTGCACTTCTCCGGAAAGGGGCAACTCTGTTTCGGGAAATACGTCGGGGCGGCGCTCCACGTGTAAGCGGCCCTGATGAATCACGGCCAGGTGGTCGGCGCTTTCGAAGAGTGTGCCGCTTTGTGCGTCGAGGTGCGCAAGGATGTCGGCCACCGTGGCAGGATTGAAACCATAGTCCTTCAAGGCTTCGTGTAGCAAGGTGGAAGGGGCAGTGCAGCTCTTAAGTTTGTTGAGGTCGATGCAGATACCCTCGGGGGTAGACAGCAAGAGGCCATCGTCATAGCAAGCCTTGAGGTGCTCATCGTAGAGCAGTTCTGCCTCCGCCAGATGTGTTATGGTGGTGGCGAGCGCCTCGTCAACGGCGGGGTTCAGCTCGCGCAGTAGCGGCAACAACTCGTGGCGAATCTTGTTGCGCTTGTAGAGCGTCTCGGCGTTGGTGCTGTCGGTGACGTAGGGTTGTTCTTTCTCTTTCAAAAAATCCACTATCTCCTGGCGAGAAACACCCAGGAGCGGGCGTACAATGTGCCCATTCTTCCACTTCATTCCGGTGAGCCCGCGCAGACCGGTGCCGCGTACGAGGTTCAAGAGCAGTGTCTCGTTGTTGTCATCGCGATGATGGGCAACGGCTATGGCCTGAGCGCCCATCGTGGTGCGTAGTTCTTCAAAAAAAGCGTAGCGCAAGTGGCGTGCTGCCATCTCGATGCTGATGCCTTGTTCTTTGGCAACGGTAGCGGTGTCGAAGTGACGGATGTGGAGTGGGACGTCATAGCTATGGCACAGCTCGCGGACAAAAGCTTCGTCGCGGTCGGACTCTTCGCCGCGAAGGTGGAAGTTGCAGTGGGCCGCCGCAATAGGAAAGCCCACTTGTACGAGCAGCAAGAACAGGGCAACGGAGTCGGCACCGCCGCTCAGCGCGACGATGGTGGGGTGCTGCGGCGAGAGCAGTTGGTGCTCGCAGACAGCCTTCAAGAATTTTTCAGTAATCCGTGGTGCCGTTTTCATATCTTAGTAGGATGCCGAAACCTTGAAACCCTCTTGCTCTAAAAGGGCTACGATGCGGTCTAGCTCTTCGGGCGTAGCCTTTAGCAGACCTTGAGCCGGCGTGTCGCGGTCCAGGGTATAAATCATCACTTGCTGAGGCCGGATGCGCTTCAGTGCTTCGAGCCAGGGCATGACGTAAGTGTCGGAGGTATTGTCTACCGACTTGCCGGCGTAGCAGCCTTTCATGAACATGGTCTGCACAATGAGTTTTCCCTCGTAGCCCTCCATGGCAGCAATGATTTGCTCCACGTCGTAACGCCCGGTGGGCTGATTGACGCGGCGGATGTAGTCGGCATCCACCGTGTCGAGCTTCAATATATTATTGTCTACCTTCAAGAGGGCTTCTTTCACCTCTGGCAAGGCGGCCCGTGTGGCATTGCTCAGTACGCTGACTTTGGCGTTAGGGCATAGTCGGTTGCGCAAGGCGATGGTGTCGTCGATGATGCCCGCGAAGTCGGGATGGGCCGTAGGTTCGCCATTGCCGGCAAAGGTGAGCACGTCGGGCAATTCACCTTCGGCCTGCATCTTAAGGAGCTGTTGTTCCAGGGCGGCTTGCACCTCCTCGCGTGAAGGACGTGGCGACGACGGGCGATGGTCTTTGTTGAAGCCACACTCGCAATAGATGCAGTCGAACGTACAGATTTTTCCGTCGCCGGGCATCAAGTTAATTCCCAGAGAGATGCCGAGGCGCCGACTGCGCACCGGACCGAAAATAGGAGAGGGGAAAATAATTGTAGACATAAGGCTCTTGCACTTAGTTTTTATTCGCTCTTTGCAAAGGTAAGAAAAAACTACATGCGGTTTGCCCTGTATGAAAAAAAGTCTGTATATTTGCCTATAACATCAATCTGACCTGGATATGAAATTGGCAAATTATATCGCTCGCATAGAGATAAAAAGTCTTTGGAGCGGCCATAAACACATCGTGTGGAACTTGCATCCCGGAGTAAATGTGCTGAGCGGAAAGAACGGCGCCGGCAAGAGTACCATCCTCAACAAACTCGTTGCCCATTTGCGCTCAGTGCCTTCCAGCGGCGAAATCATTGGCGGCGGAAGGCTCGGCGTGCAAATAGACTTTGAGCCATCAGACGCAACAGGCATCCGCTACGACATCATACGCAGTTTCGACCGCCAGCTCGTGAAGACCGATCGCCTGGCTACGCTGACTGATACACGCATCAATACCGAGCTCGACTGGCAGCTCTACCAGTTGCAACGCCGCTACTTGGACTATCAAGTGAATGTGGGTAACCGAATGATCAGTTTGCTTACCAGTGGCGATCCTGAGGCCCGCGAAAAAGCAGCACAAGCCGCCGCCATAAAAACACGCTTCCAGGACCTCGTGGATGAACTGTTCAGCGAAACAGGTAAGACCATCGACCGCAACAGCAACGAACTCTGTTTTGCACAATACGACGAGGTTGTGCCGCCCTACTTGCTCTCAAGCGGCGAAAAGCAAATCCTCGTCATCCTGCTTACCGCCTTAACAGAAGACTTCCAACCCTACGTCATATTTATGGACGAGCCCGAAGCCAGTCTGCACTTCGAATGGCAGAAGCGCCTCATTACGATGGTGAGAGAGCTTAATCCGAATGCGCAGATAATTCTTACAACCCACTCGCCGGCTGTAATAATGGACGGATGGGAAGACGCGGTGACAGAGGTAAGCGATATCACCCTCTGACACATTATATAATATAGCTACATAATCTATAGGGCTATGGCCAAAAGGTTGTCGCAAAATTTGAACTCAGCTTACATCGAGGCGGCCAACCGACTGAACTCGAAGCATGCGCGTAGGAAAATTGTAGCCTACGTGGAGAGCTACGACGACATCTTTTTCTGGAGCCATGTATTGCGTAGCTTGGAGACGGAGGACTATTGTTTTGAGGTGATGCTACCTTCGCGCACCTCGTTGAGCAAGGGTAAGAAAATAGCTTTGGCCAATTCGCTCGGTGACCGTTTGGGCAAGTCGATGATAGCCTGCGTGGATGCCGACTACGACTATCTTTTGCAAGGCGCTACCGACTGCTCGTACCAAGTGACTTTCAATCCCTACGTATTCCATACCTACGTCTACGCCATAGAGAACTACGCTTGTTATGCTCCCTCGTTGCGCAATGTCTGTGTGATGGCCACGCTCAACGACCGCAACATCTTTGATTTTGATAACTTCCTGAGCCGTTTCTCTGAGATAATTTGGCCCTTGTTCGTTTGGTCGGTGTGGGCCTACCGCTATGGCTTTTACAAGAGTTTTTCAATGCTGGATTTCTATCGCACTATAGTCATTGAAGAACTTAACTTCTATCATCCGGACCAAACTTTGGAAACACTGCGCCACAGAGTGAATGGGAAAATCAGTCGCTTGCAAAGACAGTTCCCTGAGGGCAAGAAAACCTATAAGCCCTTGCGCGACCAACTATTGTCTTTGGGAGTGACACCTACTACCTGCTATCTTTATATGCGGGGGCATGATTTGCAAGACGGCATCGTGGTTCCTATTATGAATACCGTATGCGAAGTGCTGCGCAGAGAAAGGGAAAGAGAGATTCGCCAACTTGCCGAGCACGCCACCCAGCAGCAAAACGAGTTGGCCGCCTATCAGCATGCCACTTCTTCCGTGGTCGACATGTTGAAGAAGCACACCGACTATGATACCTCCGAGCCCTATCTTCGTATGGTGGGCGATTTACAGAAGTTCTTGGAGGAACACAAAGCTACTTGGAAAGAAAATACTACTGCTGCCCAGCAACCACGTGCCGGCGAGAGAAAAGAAGAAGGCCCAGAAAAGTCAGCAGCCCATTGAGCAGCAATAATTCATAGCCAAAAGTATATCCCCATAGGCGCGGAGCGTAAACATCGAGCCATCCGCAAATGAGCGGAGCTGTCAGAGCAATAAAAGGGATAGCCCTACTTCTAACCGCGCGCTTGCTGAACATGCCGAAGGCAAAGAGGCCGAGTAGCGGACCATAGGTGTACGAAGCCATCACATAGATCGTGTTCAAAATGTTTGAGTCGTTGAGATGGCGGAAGAGCAGAATGAAGAGTAAGCAACTCCCTATGATTATAATATGTATAAGCCGGCGTACGCGCACGGCTTTTTCTTTACCCCATCCTTTACTTTCTATCCCCAACAAGTCGATGCAGCAACTCGTGGTCAAAGCCGTGAGGGCAGAGTCGGCGCTGGAAAATGCTGCTACCACAATG